>JBDSDB010000060.1:0-13917 GCA_039920785.1 Gemmatimonadaceae bacterium | reverse complement strand
GCGCGCGCAACGACGTCGTGCGCACGCGGCCGGCCGACGTGCGCAAGGCATTCACGGCCCACTTCCGCGCTGCCGTTGCGCCGCGCACTGCGGTGCGCGCCAACTCGCCCGCGCCGCTGCCCGGCCTGCCGTCCGACGATCCCTACGGATTCTGATGGCTTGGATGCGGTACGAGGTCGCGTCTCGCGTGCTCACGCGACTCCGCGGAGGACGCGGTCCGAGACTCGTGCGGTGCGCGGCAGTCGCCGCCCTCGTGGCGACCGCATCGCTGGCGAGCGGCCAGGTCGCGTACGCGCAGATCGCCGCGCCGCCGATGACGCACGAGCCCGTGCTCCTGCGGTTGCACCCACACGTGGGCGACACGCTGCACACGCGGCTCGAGCAGCAGACGGAGGTGAGCGGCGCGCAGAAGGCGGGTGCCGGGAGTGGGTCCCGCGCCATGACGACGTCGGTGACCGTGTCCGCCCGCACCATCGTGCAGGCGTCGCGCGCCACCACGACGACCGTGCTCACGATCGTCGATTCCGCTGAGGTGCACAGCTCGGCCCCGAACGGGGCGGAGATGGCGAAGAAGGCGGAGCACGCGTTGCGCGGCCAGCAGCTCGTCCTGCACCTCGCTGAAGACGGGTCGGTGGAGAGCGCGCGCGACGCGCGCGGCGGCACCGTGCCGCGCGACATGGCCGAGGCAATGGCGGCGATGCCGGCCGTGTTTCCGCACCGCGCGGTGAGCGTGGGCGAGCGTTGGGAGCGCGAGATATCACTCCCCTCCGCCGGCGCGTTGGGCGCACAGGGCTCGGCGCTCGTGCGCGCGAAGTTCAGGCTCGACTCGCTGGGTCGGAACGGAGAGCTCGCGTACGTCTCCATGCGTGGTGAGATCGTCTCGGAAGGGAACGCGGAGGGGCTGCGGCTCGCCGGAAACATCACGGGCGCCATGCGGCTGGACCGCGTTCGCGGATGGATGACCGACTCTCGTTTCTCGGTCCTCATCCGGTCGCTCTTCACGCCACCGACGGGGAGCAGCATCGCGCCGATGCAGTTCGTCACCAAACTCACCCAGCATCTGCGGACCATGGACAAGCGGTGATTCGCCGCTAGACTTTAAACGTGTGGCGGAGTGCCCCAACTGCCGCGCGCGCAACTGGTTAGCGCGCTGCGAGCTGGCTTCCGCCGGACCCTGGCCCCCGACGCTCTGCGCCTCGTCCACCTCTCCGATCTGCACCTCGGTTTCCGCCAGTATCAGCGGCTGACTCCGCGCGGACTCAATCAGCGCGAGGCCGATGTGGCGCAGTCGTTCACCCGTGCGGTGGACAAGGTGATCGAGCTCGCGCCCGACATGCTGCTCGTCGCCGGCGATGTCTTTCATCAGGTGCGCCCCACCAACACGGCGATCCTGCACGGGTATCTCCAGTTCGCGCGGCTCCGCGCCGCGCTGCCGACGATGGAGATCGTGATGATCGCGGGCAACCACGACACGCCGCGTTCGGCCGAGACGGGGAGCATCCTGCGGCTCTTCATCCCGCTCGGCGTGCACGTCGTGGAGGCGGAGCCGCGTGCGCTGGAGTTTCCCGCGCTCGACGTGTCGGTGCTCGCGGTGGCGGACAATCAACACCCGCGTCCCAAGCTCGTGCCGTCGGGAGCGCACCGGTGGAACGTGCTGCTCCTTCACGGCGAGGTCGAAGGGATGCTCGGCCCGTTCGCCGCGACGCACGAGACGGCGAGGCAGGAGATCCCGCAGGACGAGCTGTATCCGGCGCGCTGGGACTACATCGCGCTCGGGCACTATCACGTGTACAGACGGCTTGCCCCCAATCAGTTCTACAGCGGTTCGCTGGACTATACGAGCAGCAACAGTTGGGGTGAGCGGATAGAGGAGGGGATGGCCGGCGTGCCCGGCAAGGGGATCATCGAGCACGATCTCGCGACGGGTGAGCACACCTTCCATCCGCTCCCCGCGTCGCGCGCGTTCATGGATCTCCCGATGGTGTCGGCGCGCGGCCTCACCACGGAGGAAGTGAACGCGCGCGTCGCGAACGTCGTCGACTCGTGTCCCGGCGGTATCGACGACAAGGTCGTGCGGCTCGTCATCCGCGACCTGCCGCGCCACATTACCCGCCAGCTCGATCACCGGCAGCTTCGCGAGTTTCGGCGTCGCGCGCTGCACTTCCATCTCGACACGCGCCGCCCTGAGATGATCCGGTCAGTCGGGCACGGGGCGCCCGGCCGTCGTCCGTCGCTCGCCGACTTCGTGCGCGACAAACTGCGCGAGCGCGTGGTGCCGAGCGACGTGGACCGCGATGCGCTCGTGATGCTGGGGCTCCGCTACCTGAAGGATGCCGAGGAGCGCGACAGCCCGTCGATGCCACAGCCACCGGGCGTCGAGGCGTAGATGCGACTCAACACGCTTCGCCTCACGAATTTCCGGCAGCACATCGACACCTTCGTCAGCTTCGACACGGGGCTGACGGGGATCCTCGGCGCGAACGGTTCGGGCAAGACGACGCTGCTCGAGGCCATCGCGTGGGCGCTGTATGGACAGGAGGCGGCGCGCGGCAAGAAGGAGACGCTTCGCTCGCTGCGCGCCGGCCCCAATGCGCGCGTCAAGGTGGAGCTCGACTTCGAGCTGGGTGGGCATCGCTATCGCGTGGAGCGCGGGCTCACCACGGCCGAGCTCTATCTCGACGGCGCGGACTCGCCGATCGCGAACTCGCTCACGGGTGTGAGTGACATGCTGCGCCGCCGGCTCGGAATGAGCCGCGACGAATTCTTCAACACGTATTTCACGGGGCAGAAGGAGCTGGACGTGATGGCGGCGATGGCGCCGTCGGAGCGTGCGCAGTTCCTGTCGCGGGTGCTCGGCTACGAGCGGCTGCGTACGGCGCAGCGGCTCGTCAAGGAGCACGCCAGGCTGCTCGCGGCGGAGGCGGCAGGCGTTCGCGCGACGATGCCGGACGCCACGAGCATCGACAGGCTGCACGCCGATTCCACCGATCGGCTCACGCGGGCGAACGATCGCGCGCGCCAGAGCACGGCGCGCCGCGATCGCGCCGGCGCGATGCTCTCCGACATCGTGCCGCGGTGGCTCGCGGCGCAGCACGAGCGCGAGCAGCTGCAGGAAGCGCTGTCGGAACTGCGGGTGGCCGAAAGCGAGGCGGCCGGCTATGCGCGCGACACGGAGCGAACTGCACGCGAGCTCGCCGGTGTTCGTATCGCCGAGACGGAGCTGCAGCGCCTGGCCGAGGAGCTCACGCCGCTCGCCGCCCTGATCGACGAGCTGCAGCGGCTGGATCAGCTGGCCGGCGAGGAGGGCCGGCGCCGCGCGCTGCTGGAGACGGAGCGTGCGCTGGAGGACGAGGTGCGTGCGCTGCGCGAGCGCCGAACTCGCATCGAAACCGCGCCGGCGATGGAGGAAGAGGTCACCCTCGAGCTCGAGCAGGCGCGCGCGCGGCTGGAGCAGGTGGAGGGAGAGCTCGAGGCGAAGCGCACGGAGTGGGTCCGCGACCGGCAGGAGGCCGAGACGAAGCGGCGCGCGCTGCTGGACGAGTACACCGAAGCGCGCGAGCATCGCGAGCAACTCGTGCAGGCGGGCGAGAATGGCGAGTGCCCGACGTGCGAGCGCACGCTGCACGATCACTATCGCACCGTTCTGGACCGGCTCGACGAGCGGATCGACGCGCTCGTCGCCGATGGCCGGTACTTCAAGTCACGCCTGGAGCAGCTCGAGGAGATGCCCGCCGCGGTGCGGGAGCTGGACGAGCGGCGCCGGTCGGTGTTCGATGAGGTGAGCAAGCTCGAACGGCGTCTGGCGAAGGTGCAGCTCGCCGTTCAGGAGCTGGCGCAGGTGACGCGCGACCTGCACGCCAAGGAGCAGCGGTTCGCGCAGGTGCGCCGTGATCGCGAGGCGGTACCCGGCGGCTACGATGCGGTGCGGCACGCCTCCGCGCGCCGCGAACTGGAGCGACTGCGGCCTCTCGACGCACGCGCCACGCGCCTGGCCGCGCAGCTCGAGCGGCGAGGTGCGCTGGAGTCCGAACGCGATCGTGCGGCGGCGGGGCTCGCCGCGGCGCAGGGCCGAGCCGCGGCGCTCTCGGCGCGGCGCGACGTGCTGTCCTTCTCCGAACAGAGCTACGCCGACCTGCGCGCACGGCACGACGGCGCGGCGGCGGAGCTGCGCAGCGCCGAGCTGGATGCGGTGTCCGCGGCCGGCGAGGCGGCGGGCGCGCAGGCCGCGCTCGCGCGCGCCGAGCAGATGCGCGACGATCTGCAGCGTGCTCGTGGCCAGCTCACGAAGCTCGAGCGCGAGAAGCGGCTGCACGACGAGCTCGATCGCGCGTACACCGACCTGCGCACCGACCTGAACGTGCAGCTGCGTCCCGAGATGAGCGAGCTGGCGAGCGCCTTCCTCACCGAGCTCACCGACGCGCGGTACGACGAGCTCGAGCTCGACGACAGCTACAACCTCACCGTGATCGAGGACGGCGTGCCGAAGCCGGTCATCTCAGGGGGCGAACAGGACATCGCCAACCTCTGTCTGCGGCTGGCCATCTCGCAGATGATCGCCGAGCGCGCCGGCCAGAG
Organism: Gemmatimonadaceae bacterium; assembly: GCA_039920785.1. Taxonomy (GTDB): domain Bacteria; phylum Gemmatimonadota; class Gemmatimonadetes; order Gemmatimonadales; family Gemmatimonadaceae; genus AG11. The sequence continues at coordinate 9,342 of JBDSDB010000060.1, read as the reverse complement.
CTTCTCGCTGCTGATCCTCGACGAGGTGTTCGGCTCACTCGATGAATCTCGGCGCCAGAACGTCGTGGAGCTGCTGCGCGGATTGCAGGATCGCTTCGAGCAGGTCATCCTCATCACGCACATCGAGCAGGTACGCGAAGGACTGGACCGGGTGATCAACGTGCGCTACGACGAGGAGAATGGAACGTCCGTGGTCACGCAGTCCGATACCGCCGGGGTGGACGGGAGCGAGCTCCTCGCCATTGCCGGGGCGGAGGACTGATGGCCAGCGCCCGGAGCTGGCGCCCGCTCGCCCAGATCGAAGGACCGTACATGGCGCGTCAGGAAGAGATTCCCGCGCTCAACGTCGTGTTCAGCGACGCGTTCACGGAGCGATACCGGCGCGACGGGATGGTCGGCGTCCGCGTGCCATATCTCAACCCGTCGGTGTGGCGCTACGCCATCGAGGATGCGGCGGCCGGCGCGATGGTGTGGCGTGACAGCCGCGGCGAGATCGCCGCGTTCAACATGGTGCACCGTTCCGGTGTAGAGGGATGGATGGGCCCTCTCGCCGTGCGGACGGAGTATCAGGGCAGCGGAGTGGGGAAGGAGATCGTCGAGCGCGGCATCGAGTGGCTCAAGCGCGAGGGGGCGAGAGTGATCGGGCTGGAGACGATGCCGCGCACGATGGACAACATCGGGTTCTACTCTGCCCTCGGCTTCTCTCCCGGTCGGCTGACCATCACCCTCACGCTGGATGCGGCGACGGCGGACCGCGCGCCGGAGCTACTGGGCCGGTTGGGTGTCCGCGAGCGCGAGGACGCGGTTGCCGGGACCCAGTCGCTCGTGCAGCGGATGGCGCCCGGATACGACTTCACTCGCGAGATCGAGCTCACCGACTCGCTCGCATTGGGCGACACCGTGTTGTTGCGCGAGGGGGAGCGGGTCGTGGGATTCGCGCTCTGTCACACCGCGCCGCTCGTGGAGGGTCGAACGCGCGAGGAGTTGCGCGTCCTCAAGCTCGCCCTCGCGGACGAGCGCTACTTCGACAGGATGGTCGAGGCGCTGTGTGACTTTGCCAAGCGCAGCGGGACGCGGCGCGTCGCGCTGCGGGTGCAGGGGGAGTATCCGCTACTGTATCGCCGGCTTGTTGGCGCGGGGGCCCGAGTCCGGTGGACCGACCTGCGGATGTCGCTCGACGGGTTCGAAGAGCAACGCGTAGCGCGCGGTGTACTATTGTCGAACTGGGAGATCTGAGCGCGCGCCGAGGCATCCTCGCCGCACCGGCGTCATTGCACTCCCCAACCCACCGAGGTCGCTTGAGCCGAATAGCAGCCTTCGTCGTCTTCGCGGCCCTCGTGTCATGCGGTGGCGTCGATACGAGCACCAATCCGAGCACGTCCGACGTTGCCGGCACGTACGCGATGCGCAGATACGACGGGCAGACCCTGCCTGCCGCGACGGCGATCATGGCGCCAGACAGCAACTTCGTACTCGACGAGACCTACACACTGACGACGAACGCGCGCTTCACCGCGCTGTTCCACACCCGGAAGAGGCAGAACGGGAACGTGACCTTCCAGGAGGTCGGGGACACTGGCACCTTCACGAGGAACGGGGTGTTGATCCAGCTGAACGGCTTGGGTCAAACCATCACCATCGGCGAGTTCAGAAACGACACCCTGAGGCTCACGTTCCCCGGCAAGGAGCGCATCTACACTAAGTAGAGGCTCTGGGCGGGGGCCATCATTGGGGAGCCCATCTGGCGCGTTCGGGCCGTTGCATGTATCGTCCGGAAAGCAGGCGCGTCTATGTCCGGTAGGACTAGTTTGCGCTGTATCCGTCAGCGCGGCCGCACCATGGTTGTTCCGGCTCGCTCGTCCGGAAAGCGCCCGGGGCGACGTCGATTCACGAACGTGCCTCTTGATGGGGATTAGCGATGCAGCATATCCAGCATCTCTCGGCGACGTGGACGCGTCCGCGAGACTCGGAGACGGGGAAGGGAGGAGGACAGCCAGTCGGCCCCCTCCCCATGCCGGACCGCGCGCGTATTCGTCACGTCGCCAAGATGTACCATGCGCAGCTCAGAGATGCGGAACGAAGCGGGGGGAGTACCACCGCCGTTCTCCGTGAGCAGGCGGACGCGCTGCGCGAGTTCTCGCTGGAGCTGTCGCCCGAGGTCGCGAACGAGTTCCTGAACATCTTCACGGAAGAGAGCAGCGCGCTGGAGCGCGAGTGGCTGGCGCACCGCCGCGCGTACAAGCCGCAGTTCGAGCTTCCTCCCATGCTCGTGACGACGCTGGCGTTCCTCGTCACGATTGCGGCGATCGCGCTGGCGATCCGCTACGCGGTGTGACGCACGTAGCGTCGTGCGACAGCGCGCCGTGGTCGAGTGCGCTCGCGCGCCTCTGACCCAATTCGTGGAGTGATCTGGCGTCGCGTCAGCGCGACGGCGGGCCGTCCGTCGGCCCGCTGCTGCGCAGGACGATGCGATAGATGAGCAGCGACACACCGATGGTCAGCAGCAGATGGATCCAGCCGGGCCCTTGCATGACCAGGGCGCCGATGGCCCACATGATCAGCAGGACGATGGCAGCAATGATTCCGAGATCCATGAATTGACCGTCCTCGCGCCGAGCGCTAAATTGTACGTAGGTGAACCGCCACGAACAGGAACGGAGAGAAACGTTTTTGAGCCGATAAGTCCTTCGAGTGGGTTCGACAATCTATACTGACGTCACGCCCCCAGTGCGGGGGTAGGCGGAAGGTGTGGTGAGAGCCTCATTATTTCGACTGGGCTTCAAAAAACCCTCTCCGTTCCAGCTCGTTCGGGCCCCGCGGCACTCCGCGGGGCCCGATTTTTCTTCCCCTCCGTCGGCGCCGCTGGCATCTTGTGCGGGCCGCGCGGGAACGGCCAGCCGTAGCCGCGCATTCATATCGCGCCGACCGATTTCCTCTCTATCGCCTCCGACCATGCCCGTCGTCACCGTCACACGCCGGCTTCACTTCAACGCGGCGCACCGTGTGCACAATCCCGCGCTCTCCGACCAGGAGAACGACCAGCTGTTCGGGAAGTGCAACAACCCGAACTGGCACGGGCACAACTACATTCTCGACGTGTCCGTGCGCGGCGCCCTGGACGAGCGCACCGGATACGTGATCGACTTGAGCGCGCTCAAGACGCTCGTCGAGGAGCGTGCGGTGAACATGATCGATCACAAGAATCTCAACCTCGATGTCGCCTTCATGCGCGGCATCATCCCGACGTCGGAGAACATCGTCGTCGGCATCTGGCGTGAGCTCGAACCCGCCGTCCGTCCGGGAACGCTCGCGCGCCTCGTACTCTGGGAGACTCCCAACAACTATGTCGAGTACACCGGTGAGTAAGCTCGTGTCGGACTCCCAGCCTCATGACGCCCTGATCGCGCCGTATGGGATCGACGAGGACGCCGACGGGTCGGACGCCGACCGGTACGCAGCGCTCGTGCGGCAGCAGCTCGCGCTCCTGGGCGAGGATCCCGATCGCGAGGGCCTCCTGCGCACGCCGGCCCGCGTGGCCAAGGCCATGAGCTTCTTCACCGACGGCTATTCGATGTCGCTCGAAGGCGTCGTCGGCGACGCGCTGTTCGAAGAGCAACACGAGAATATGGTCATGGTGCGCGACATCGAGCTGTACTCGCTCTGCGAGCACCATCTGCTCCCCTTCTTCGGCAAGGCGCACGTGGCCTACATCCCGAACAAGCGTATCGTCGGGCTGTCCAAGCTCCCGCGCATCGTGGACATGTTCGCGCGCCGGCTGCAGGTGCAGGAGCGGCTCACGGAACAGGTCGCGAAGGCCATCGAGGAGGTGCTCGAGCCGCGCGGCGTAGGAGTCGTGATCGAGGCGTATCACATGTGCATGATGATGCGCGGCGTGCAGAAGCAGAACTCGCGCACCATCACCTCGGCGCTGCGCGGCGTATTCCGGGACGACGGCAAGACGCGCGACGAGTTCCTCCGTCTGGCGTACGCATCCTCGCGGTGACCTCCGCCATCGAGCGTTCGGTGCTCTCTGGCCGGACGGCACTCGTCACCGGCGCGTCACGTGGCATCGGCGCGGCGGTGGTCCGCCGTCTCGCCGCAGAGGGCGCGAGGGTCGCACTGCTGGCGCGCGGCGAGGCCGCGCTGCGCGAGCTGACGAACGAGCTCGGCCCGCGCACCTTCATCGTCGTCTGCGACGTCCTAGACCCGCGCGCCACGGAGCGCGCGATCGCGAGCATCGCCGAGGCGTTGGACGGTGGACCCGATATCATCGTGAACAACGCGGGCGCCTTTCTCATCGCGCCAGTGCACGAAACCTCGGTGGACGTGTTCCGCGACACGCTCGAGATGAACCTCACGGCGCCGTTCGCCTTCGCGCACGCGTTCCTTCCCATGATGCGGCAGCGCGGCCGAGGCCACATCGTGACGATCGGCTCCATCGCCGACCGGACAGTGTTCGCGGGAAACGCGGCCTACGCCGCGAGCAAGCACGGGCTCCGTGCACTGCACGAAGTGTTGCGCGCGGAACTCCGCGGCACCGGCGTCCGCGCCAGCCTGGTCTCGCCGGGGCCCGTGAATACGGAGCTGTGGAACCCCGTCGATCCGGACAATCAGCCGGGCTTCACACCGCGCGCGTTGATGCTCTCGCCCGACGACGTGGCGAGCGCGGTGCTCTATCTGCTCGCCGCGCCGGACGCAGTGAACGTGGACGAGCTCCGGCTCTCCCACAGTTGACGTCTGCGTCGGTGGCGCGCGATCCGAACACCATGTAGCATCGGCGGATGTTCATCGAGCTCGTCGACACGCTGCGCTGCCCCAACCCGCACGAGGAGAGCTGGCTCGTCGTGTCCGCCACCACGCTCGAGGCGCGCCACATTCGCGACGGCGTGCTCGGCTGCCCGGTGTGCCGCTCGGAGTATCCCGTGCGCGACGGGATCGCCGACTTCCGCGCATCCGCGGCCATTGCCGCTCCGCCCACGACACCCTCCGCGTCCTGGACGCTTGCCGGCGCCGATCAACTCGCGGCCCTGATGAACCTCGCGGACCCCCTCGGGTTCGCGGTGCTCACGGGTCGCTGGGGAGAGCGAGCGCTCGAGCTCCTTGCCGTCGTCGATTGTCCGCCCTTGATGCTCGTCGATCCGCCACCCAGCGTATCGATGCGGCCCGGCCTCTCCGGCATCCGGTGCGGGCCCACGATCCCGCTTGCGGTCGGGACCGCGCGCGCGGTCGCCGTGGACACGACGGAGCCTTCACGCGTCGGCTCCTCGGCGCGGGCGACGCGAGTGGGCGGACGCATCGTCGCGCCGGCGGAAGCGCCGATCCCGGACGGGGTCCGCGAGCTCGCGCGCGATGACCACGTCTGGGTCGGCGAGCGCGAGGCGCCACCGAGCGCTCTGGTCACGCTGCACGTGCGCCGAGGCTGAGTTCCGCTACGCGGCCGCGCTGTCCTCCACGTAGAGCCGATCGATCACGTCGCGATACGTCTTGTCGATCACTCGGCGCTTGACCTTGAGCGTCGGGGTGAGCTCGCCCCGCTCGATGGAGAAATCGTGCTCCAGCAGCGCCACCTTCTTCGGCGTCTCGTACTTCGCCAGGCCGGCGCACTTGCCGAACACTTCCTTCTCCATCTTGGCGTGGACGATCGGCATCTCGAGCAGCTGCGAACGCTGGGTCCACAACAGGTTCTTGATCTTGGCCCACCGTTCCAACTGATCCCAGTTGGGCACGACGAGCACCGAGGGGAACTTGCGCTTGTCTCCGATCACCACGGCCTGGCTGACGTACTTGTTCGTCTTGATCGTGTTCTCGATCGGCTGGGGCGCGATGTTCTTGCCGCCCGCCGTGACGATGATGTCCTTCTTGCGATCGGTGATGGCGAGGAATCCGTCGCGGACCTCACCGATGTCTCCGGTGTGGAACCAGCCTTCGGCGTCGATCGCATCGCGTGTGGCGTCCGGCTTGTTGTAGTATCCCTTCATGACGTGCGGCCCGCGGGTGAGGATCTCCCCGTCGGTGGCGATCGCGACCTCCACGCCCGGCGCGGGGCGCCCCACGCTGCCGATGCGGAACCCGGCCGGCGTGTTCACGGAGATGAGCGGCGACGTCTCGGTCAGGCCGTAACCCTCGAGGATGACGAGGCCCGCCGCGTAGAAGAACTTGTTGATCTCCGGCGCGAGCGGCGCGCCGCCCGACACGAAGTAGCGGAGCCGGCCCCCCGTGCGCGTCTGCAGCTTGGAGAAGACGAGCTTCTGCGCGAGCCGGTACTTGAGCGCGAGCAACCCTCGAGGCGTGCCCCCGGCCAGCTTCACGTCGGCCCAGCGCTCGGCGACGGCGCGCGCCCAGAAGAAGATCCGCTTCTTGATCGCGCCGCCGGAGAGCGCGTTCTCCAGCACGCGTGCGTACATCTTCTCGTAGAGCCGCGGCACGGAGAGCACGATCGTCGGCCGCACCGTCTGCATGTCGATCGGCACCGTGTCGATCGACTCGGCGTACGCGATCGAGCAGCCCACGTGGAACATCAGATAGTGGCCCGCCATCCGCTCGAAGATGTGCGACAGCGGGAGAAAGCTGAGGGCCACGTCCTGGCCCTCGAAGGGTATCTGGATCGCTGCCGCCATCGCATTGGAGAACAGGTTGTCGTGCGTGAGCATGACACCCTTCGGCTCGCCCGTCGTGCCGGACGTGTAGATGAGCGTCGCGACGTCGTCCGGTTTCGCCGTCAGCGCATGCTCGCGGTAGCGCGCGCGGCGCGCGTCGTCGTCCACTGCGCTTCCCCGCGCTTCCAGCTCGCCGATCGTGAGATCGGCGCCCTCGTGCCGCTCCGCGGCGAAGGTGATCACGTGACGCAGCGCGGGACATTGGGCACGGACGGCGGCGACCTTGGCCGCCTGTTCCGCGTCGCTCACGAAGATCGCGACCGCCCCTGCGTCGCGGAGGATGTACGCAGCCTGCTCGGCGGGAAGATTGGGGTAGAGCGGAACGTCCGTGAGCGACGCGGTGAGGCAGGCGAAATCGGCGATCGCCCACTCGGGACGGTTCTCCGAGCTGATCGCGACCCGGTCGCCGGGCTGCACATCCAGCTCCTGCAGTCCGAGCGCGACGCGCCTCACGCGCTCGGCGACGGTGCGGCTGGAGATCGGCCGGTAGACCCCCTGCACCTTCACCTGTAACGCGTCCGGCTTGTCGTAGCGTGCGAGCGCGTCGAAGTAGAGCTGCGTGAGGGTCCCGGGCGCCGTGTTTCGCGGTCCACCGGATGAGATCATCGCTTCCTCCGACGAATTGGACGCCGCGAGGGCGCGGCGCTATCGGGCGATTATACGGGCACGGCCATGCCCTGCGCCACCTCGACGATCATTTGGTCGTGATCGTGAATCGCACGGGGCTCCCGCGCAGCGGGACACCCTTCAGGTTGTTGGCCGACGCGGAGATCTCGAGGCTGTCGAAACCGACGGGCAGCGTCCGAACCCTTCTCGCCGCGCCTCCGCTCGCATCGCTCGTATCCGCCGAGACCCGTCCGTCCGGAAGCCGGAAGCGGGTCGCGTCGTCCAGCAGCACCAGCGTCGTGTCGGGGAAGACGAACGTGCTCGGAAACCACCGTTCCACGCGGTAGCGCACGATGATCGACTTTACCCCGGCGCGCGCCGCACCTCTCCCGCTGGTCACGATGACACTGAGTGGAGTGGAGGTCGCGAGCAACTCCGTGCCCGTCGCCGTGAGGACGCTCCTGAGGCTCGACGTGGGCGCGATGGAGTCCGGCTGCAGGACGACGTCGAGCGGCGCCGATGGTGTCTGCAGGCGACTGCCCACCTGCCCGACGATCTGGACGGTGCGAACCGAGTCGCCGACCACGATTCCGCTCGACGAGAGCTTGATGCCCTTTCCCGGCACCGTGGTGACGACGAAAGTCGGGGTGACGGCGATGGTGTCGCCACCACTCCCGATGCCGTAGACGCGGAGCGGCGTCGAGACACCCAGGCTGTCGCGCAGTGTGTCACCGAGGGCGACGGCGGGCGACGGCAGGATGACGGTCGAGATGTAGGCGATCCCGTCCGGTAAGGTCGGCACCTCCCCACACGAGAGGGCGGCGACGGCGAGCATGGCGCCGGCGAGGACGCGTGAGGACAGCGGGCGCATCCGACGCGTCACCGCAGCTTCGGGTCCAACAGTTCGGCGAGCCGGGTATACGCCACCGACGCCGGGTCGTCCGGCGCGCGCAGCACCACCGGCTGTCCCGCGGCGAACGCGTCGATGGATGCCATCGTCCGAGGGATCGCTACGTCGAACAGCAGCTCGGGCGGAAGCTGCTCGCGCACGTACGCCGCCACGCGCTGCGACACTTCGTTCCCATCCTCGAGCATCGTGAGGAGGATGCCGTCGAAAATGAGCGACGGGTTGGACGCCGCCGCTTCCCGCACGGCGCGCAGAATCTGGGTCGTCGTCTGGAGTGCGAGTGGCTCGCACTGGAGCGGAACGATGACGTGCTGGCTGTGCGACAACACTCGGCGCGTCACGGCGCCGAGCCCGGGCGGTGTGTCCACGATGACCACGTAGCCGCGGGCTCGGGCACGCGCGAACAGCTCACCCAGCTTGGGCGAGCGCGCGATCTCGGCGTGATACGTCTCGTGCTCGCCGAGCTCCGCCACCGAGCCGGCGAGCAGTACGCGCAGCCAGGGCAACGGCGTCGCCAGCACGACGTCCTGCAGCTCATGCGTGCCGGACAGCACGTCGGAGAGGCCGGCGGGGTGCTCCGCACCCGTGAGCCCGACACCGTGGCGCACAGCGCCCTGCGGGTCGACGTCTACGAGCAGTGTCTTGCGTCCTCGGCGCGCCAGTGCGCTCGCCAGGTTGATGGCGGTGGTCGTCTTTCCGACGCCTCCCTTCTGGCTGACGACCGTGAGGACGGTGCCCACTAGTCCTCGGACTGCGGATCAGGAATCTCTGCCGGCGCGGAGCGCAGTTCCTCCAATGTCTGCCGCGCGTGGCGCACCCAGCGGTCCGCCTCTGCTCCGGACGGGGGCGCCTCGAGAAACGCCTCCAGATGCGCCGCCGCCTCGGCGAGATCTCCTCGCTTGATCAGCAGGTACGCGAGGCCGTAGTGCGCGCCGGAGAGTTCTGGATCCAGCTCGAGCGCGCGCCGGTATGCGGAGACGGCCTCGTTCATCCTCCCCGTTCGCGAGAACGCGATCGCCATGTTCTGCAGGATGCGCGGATCGTTTGGATGATCGCGCATGGCCAGCCGATACGACGTCAGCGCCGCGTCGAAATCGCCCTGACGCTCAAGCAGCAGCGCCTCGTTCAAGTAATCGAGGCGCTGCGGTTTCGGGCTGTGGTCCGACTTGCCGC
>JBDSDB010000059.1:0-6816 GCA_039920785.1 Gemmatimonadaceae bacterium | reverse complement strand
ATCGACATGCACCGGAACAGCGAGCGGGTGCTGGCACGCTACGGCCTCGATTCGTCGAAGACCCTGTTCCTGCACCTCGCGTCCGGTGAGAACCCGAACTATCCGACCGGCGTGACCGACGACACGCATCTCTCCCCGCTGGGTGCGCGCGAGATGGCCGGCGTTTTCGTGGACGGCATCCGCCAGATGGGGTTCGGGCTGCGCGAGCAGTTGAGGAGTTGCGCCGCGAGACCCTGATCGCACTACACGTGACGGCACGACCATGACGACGCCACCCGCCGCATGGATGACCGAGCGCCGCCGCCCGCGCGTCATCATCATCGGTGGCGGGTTCGGCGGCCTGTACGCCGCGCGCGCGCTGCGGCACCTCGACGTCGACCTCCTGCTGCTCGACCGCACCAACCACCATCTCTTTCAGCCGCTGCTGTACCAGGTGGCGACGGCGACGCTCGCGCCCACCGACATCACTGCGCCCATCCGCTGGCTGCTGCGCAAGCAGGGCAACACGACGGTGCTGATGCAGGAGGTCACCCGCATCGATGTCGAGGGGCGGCGGGTGGTGACGCGTGAGGGCCTCGCGTACCCGTACGATTACCTGATCGTCGCGACCGGCGCGCGCCATTCGTACTTCGCGAATCCGGAGTGGGAGTCTCTCGCGCCGGGTCTCAAGAGCATCGACGACGCAGTGGAGATCCGGCGGCGCGTGCTCACCGCATTCGAGCGTGCCGAAGCGACCGACGACCCGGTCGAGCGCGCCGCGTGGATGACCTTCGTCGTCGTGGGCGGCGGCCCCACGGGCGTCGAGCTGGCCGGCATGCTGCCGACGATCGCGCGCCGAGCGCTCCGCCACGACTTTCGCCGCATCGATCCGGACAATACGCGTGTGCTGCTGCTCGAGGGCGGGCAGAGGGTCCTGCCGGCGTACACGGACAGGCTGAGCGACCACGCGAGGCGCGATCTCACGACGCTGGGCGTCGAGGTGCGCACCGGCGCGCTCGTGTCCGACATCGGCCCGCATCACGTGCGGGTAGGCGACGAATCCATCCATGCGCACACGATCCTGTGGGCGGCGGGGAACGCGGCATCTCCACTCGGCAAGGACCTGTACACCAGATTAGACAGGGCCGGCCGGGTCCCCGTCGAGCCCGACCTCAGCGTCCCGGGCCATCGCGACGTGTTCGTCGTCGGCGACCTCGCGGCGACGACGACGAACGGCAAGCCGGTGCCCGGCGTCGCACCCGCCGCGATGCAGATGGGCGCGCTCGCCGCCAAGAACATCCGCCGAGATCTCGAGCAGCGCGAGCGCGTGCCGTTCGAGTACCGGAACAAGGGCGACCTGGCGACGATCGGCCGCCACCGCGCCATCGCGCACATCGGCCCGCTGCAGCTCACCGGCAGCCTCGCGTGGTGGTTCTGGCTCTTCCTCCACATCATGTACCTCGCCGGCTTCCGCAATCGGGTGAGCGTGCTCGTCGAGTGGGCGTACAGCTATTTCACCTTCGAGCGCGGAGCGAGGCTGATCACGGGGACGGCGGCGGTGGAGCCGGGCAGAGATGCGCCGGTTTGACGGTTTGACGGTTTGACGGTTTGACGGTTTGACGGTTTGACGGTTTGACGGTTTGACGGTTTGACGGTCAGCCTCGGGACGCAGGTGCTGACCGGGGCAGTCCGTAAACCGATAAACCGTCCAACCGTCCAAGGCGGCGCTCCGCGCCGCTCCCGCGCCGCTCGCCCTCATTGACTTCCCCCGCCCCGGGGCAACCTTTCAAAAGCGCCGACGCCGGCTGCCCCCGCCGCTGGACCCCGCCGCCCAATGTCTGTCCAATCCCCCCTCGCCACGCCCGAGCAGGAATACGCTCGGCTCGACGCGCTGCTCGAAGCGGTGCCTCTTGCGGTGGCCGTGTTCGACGGGTCGCTCGTGCTCGCCGCCACCAACGCGCGCTTCCGCGATCTGATCGGGGTGGACGCGACGCAGGCGTTCGGCCGATCGGTGTACGACGCGTTCCCCAACGCGCTCGCCGATCTGACCGAGCAGGTCGATATCGCCGCCGGGGGGGTGCCGGTCGTGTCGGTGCGCGTCCCCTTCCAGTATCGAGGCGGACGCCGTCTCGTCGAAGCCAGCTTCTCGCCCCTGCTCGACGCGCGCGGGGGGCGCGGGCTCCTCTTCGCCGGGAGCGACATCACCGAGCGCGAAGGGCTGCGCGAGGATCTGGCGCGCAGCGTCGCGCAGCTCGAGTCGATCTTCGACGTGCTCCCCGACTCGGTGCGCGTCGTGGACGCTGAAGGGGGGACGGTGCGCACCAATGCGCAGGCGCAGCAGGAGCACGTGCCCGCCAATCCGCAGACGCTGCGCGAGCTCTGGCAGCTCGACAGGCCGCGCACGCTCAGCGGGATCACGCTGTTCGTGCACGAGCATCCCACGGCGCGCGCGCTCCGCGGAGAGCGGGTCCGCGGCGAGACGCTCGAGGTCCGCCGCGGCGCGAGCGGCGAGCCGGCGGTGATCGAGGTCAACTCCAACCCGCTCTACGATCCACACAAGCGCGTGCGCGGCGCCGTCACCGTTGAGCGCGACGTCACCGAGCGCACTCGGCTGCAACAGCGCGTACAGACGGAAGCCGAGCGGCTCGAGCGGATGGTGCAGGAGCGCACCCAGGAGCTGCTCGCGCTACAGGAGGCCGCCGCGCGCGACCGCCGTCTCGCCGCCGTCGGCCAGCTCGCCGCCGGCGTGATGCACGACGTGAACAACGCGCTCAACCCGATCATGGCCGCGGCATACCTCCTGGAGATGAACGCCGAAAATCCCGTGGCGGTACGCGATTACGCCGTGCGGATCGCGCGCGCCGCGGAGACGGGCGCGGCCACCGCAGCGCGCGTTGGACGGTTCATCCGGCAGGAGCCGCTACTCGGTCTGCGCGAGGAGGTCGTGGACCTCACGGTGATGGTGGAGGAGGTCGTCGCGATGACACAGCCTCTCTGGCGGGAGCGCGCCAAGGGCGGGGTGATCAAGCTCGACCAGCGGCTCGGCGAGAACGTGATCGTGCGTGGCATCGCCGGCGAGCTGCGCGAGGCGTTGCTCAACCTCGTTCAGAACGCGCTGGACGCGATGAACGGGGGCGGCACGCTGCGCATCGAGACGGTGCTCACGTCCACGCAGTCGAGCGTCGCCGTGAGCGACACCGGGACCGGCATGTCGGCGGAGGTGCGGGAGCGCGCCTTCGAGCCGTTCTTCACGACGAAGGGGGTGAACGGCACTGGGCTCGGCCTCGCGGAAGTGTACGGCATCGCGCGCCGGCACCGAGGGCGCGCTGAGATCGAATCGACGCCGGGCGAAGGGACGACGGTGCGGCTCGTCTTTCCGCCCGCGTCGCGTCCGCTGGAGACGCCGATCGTGACGATGCGTGCGGTGCGCGCGCCTCGCCGCGTCCTGCTGGTGGAGGACCACGTGGACAGCCGAGAGTTCATGCAGTCCCTGCTCGAGAGCGACGGACACGTTGTCGAGTCGGCACGCAACGTGGAGGAGGGACGGGCGCGTCTCTCCAACCTCGCTGAGCCGCTCGATGTGCTGGTCACCGACATCGGCTTGCCCGATGGCAGCGGCTGGGATCTCGTCGCGTACGGCAGAGAGTGTCGCCCGTCACTAAGAATTGGTGTCGTCACTGGGTGGGAGCCGCGTAACGAGCAGGACCCTGCGTGCGACTTCACCTTACGGAAGCCCGTGGGCGCGGCGGATTTGCTCGCGCAGATTGCGGGAGACGGGTGAAAGGTTCAGAATTCACGTTCGCAATCCCCTCAAATTCCAGACGAAAGAAATGCCTGACACGGGCTCCATTCGCATCCTGATCGCCGAAGACGACGACAACGCACGCGCGCTGCTCGTGGAGCTGCTCAACTCCATGGGTCACGTGGTCGTGGCCGAGGTGACGGGTGGCCGTGAGGCGATCGAGCGGGCCAAGGACGTGGTTCCGGACGTCGTGCTACTCGACGTGCACATGCCCGATGGCTCGGGCATCGAGGCCGCCGAGCAGATCGCGGCGCAAGTGCCGGGCGTGGCCGTCGTGCTGTTCAGCGGCGATCAGACGATCCAATTGAGCGAGCGCGAGATCGCCGCCACCGCGGCCATTGCGTTTCTGCCGAAGCCGACGCCGCCGCGCGTGCTCGACTCCACGCTGCGGCTCGCCGTGAGCCGCGCGCGCGAGTTCAGCTCCGCGAAGAAGGATGCGGCAGCGGCGCGCGGCGCACTGGAGAACCGCAAGACGATCGAGCGCGCCAAGGGGATCCTGATGCGGCGCACCGGGTCGTCGGAGCAGGAGGCCTACCGCATCCTGCAGCGCACCAGCCAGGACCGCTCCGTGCCGATGGTGGAAATCGCGCGCGCGGTGCTGGCGAGCGAGCCGGGACTTCAGGAGAACGTCAAGGAAAAGTGACGAGCGCACGGAGTGTCGCGGCCGGACTCGCCCTCCTCGTCGGCGGGTTCGGCTGCTCCACATCGTCGGCTCCGTCGGTCGCCGCGCGTGCCGCTCCGCCTTCGTCGACCTCGTCGACCTCGTCGATCAGCGCGTCCCTCCCCTCGATCTTCATCGCCGGCAACTCCACCGCTGCGCGCGGCGCCGGCGCGCGGCAGCAGGGGTGGGGCGTTCCGTTCGCGGACTACTTCGACACGTTGAAGGTGAACGTCGTCAACCGCGCGCGCGGCGGCCGGAGCAGCCGCACCTTCATCACCGAAGGGTTGTGGGACAAGCTCCTCGCCGACGTGAAGCGCGGCGACGTCGTGCTGATCGAGTTCGGTCACAACGATGCCGGCGCGATCAACGACACCGCGCGCGCGCGCGGCTCCATCCCGGGGCTCGGCGACGACTCGTTGGCGATCGACAACCGGTTGACGAAGAAGCGCGAGTTGGTGCGCACCTTCGGCTGGTACATGCGGAGGATGATCGCCGAGACGAAGGCGAAGGGCGCGACGCCGATCGTGCTGTCGCTCTCGGTGCGCAACGTGTGGAAGGACGGCCAGATCGAGCGCGGGTCCGGACGGTACAGCCGCTGGTCGGCCGACATCGCGCGCGCGGCGGGCGTGCAGTTCATCGACCTGACCAATCTCGTCGCCGATCAATTCCAGACGCTCGGAGAAGCGAGCGTGGCCGCGATGTACCAGCAGGACCACACTCATTTCAATGGGGAAGGCGCCGATCTCCACGCGCGCACGGTGGTGGCCGGGCTGAAGGCGCTCAGGCCGAGTCCGGCGAGGGATTTCCTGTCCACGAAGGGCACGGCCGTGAAGCCCGATCCGCTCGTCGGCCTCGGCCTGACCTACCCGATCGACCGAACCTTGCCGACACTCTTCCTGGTCGGCAACTCCACCGTGCGCAACGGCCGTGGCGATGGCTCCAACGGGCAGTGGGGTTGGGGGGACTTCATCAAGCCCTTCTTCGACACGACGAAGATCAACGTGCTCAATCGCGCCGTGGGGGGGCTGAGCGCGCGAACGTACATCTCACAAGGCTACTGGGACCGCGTGCTGACCCTCGTGAAACCGGGTGACCTCGTGATGGTGGAATTCGGGCACAACGACGCGAGCCCCGTGAACGACAGCACGCGCGCGCGTGGCGTGTTGCCGGGAACAGGGCCCGACTCCGTGGTCATCGACAACATCCTCACCAAGCAGAAGGGCGAAGTGGTGTACAGCTTCGGCGGATACCTGCGCAGGTTCGTGGTGGAGACGCGCGCCAGGGGCGCGACGCCGATCATCAACTCGCTCACGCCGCGAAAGTTCTGGGAGCAGGGCCGGATTCGACGCACGAAGAACAGCTTCGCCGACTGGGCCGAGCAGCTCGCGCGTGCCGAGCGCGTGCCGTTCGTGAACCTCACCGAGCTCGCGTCGCGGAAGATGGACACGATGCCCTCCGCGCGCGTGGATTCGCTGTTCGGCGACGCGACCCTGCATTCGAGCGCGCGCGGCGCGGAGCTCAACGCGCGGGTGATCGTGGAAGGCCTGCGGCTGCTCGGAGAAGACAACCCCCTCAGACCGTACCTGCGATGAAGACGCTCAAGGTGGTGCTCGCCCTGATCACGCGCGACAACGACTACCAGCGCGAGCAGGCATCCGTCGCCGAAGAGACGGCGAAGCGGTTGGGGATCGACCTCCAGGTGATCTACGCCGACAGCGACGCGATCGAACAGACGAAGATGATCCTCGCGGCGATCCGCAAGCAGGGGGCGGACAAGCCCGATGCGATCATCGCCGAGCCGGTGGGCACGGGGATGCCGCAGGTGGCGAAGTCGGCCACCGAGAACGGCATCGGATGGGTCGTGTTGAACAGGGATGCCGATTATCTGGCGCCACTGCGCGAGTCGGCGAGCGTCCCGATCGGGAGCATCAACAACGACAACACCGAGATCGGGCGAATCCAGGGTCAGCAGTTCGCCGCGCTGCTGCCCATCGGTGGGAAGGTGCTGTACATCGAGGGTCCAGCGACCGAGGTCTCCAAGCAACGCCGAGCCGGCTTGGCGGAGACAGTGCCGGCGAACATCGAGATCAAGTCGGTGCGAGGAAAGTGGACCGAGGAGAGCGGCTTCCAGGCTGTCAGCCCTCGACTCCCGATGCAGACGGCGGAGCCGCCGAACGTCGATCTCTTCGGATCTCAGAACGACGCGATGGCGATGGGCGCGCGACGAGCGGTGGAAGCGCTGCCGGTGTCGGGTCATCGCGAGCAGTGGTTGAAGATCCCGTTCACGGGCTGTGACGGCGTGCCGACGAGCGGACAGCTCTGGGTGAAGGAGAAGAAGCTCGCCGCGACGGTGGTGTCGCAAGCGTTGACGGGG
>JBDSDB010000058.1:0-18644 GCA_039920785.1 Gemmatimonadaceae bacterium | reverse complement strand
TGGCCTGCAGCAGCTCGGTGAGGTTCGTGACGGCGGAGCGTCCCACGATCTCGCTCGCGTTGACGACGGCGACGGAATTGCCCACGGCGCGGCGCCTCGTGTCGCCCACTGCGCCGGTGACGACGATTGCGTCGAGCGCGAGGCTGCTGACCGTCATCGACACGTCGACGAAGGTGCTTCCGTTCGGCGCGACCGTGAAGGCGATCGCGACCGGCGCGTAGCCGAGCGCGCGTGCAACGAGCGCTCGCGTACCGGATGGAATGCTCGTCAGTCGGAAGCGTCCGTCACTGTCCACCAGTGTCGCGGCGGATGCGCCCTTCACCGCCACCTGCGCCACGATCACGGGCGCGCCGGTCGCGACGTCGACGACGCGGCCGACGACGGTGCCGGTCTGCGCGAGCGCTGGACACACGGCGAGTGCGGACAGCATCG
Organism: Gemmatimonadaceae bacterium; assembly: GCA_039920785.1. GTDB lineage: Bacteria > Gemmatimonadota > Gemmatimonadetes > Gemmatimonadales > Gemmatimonadaceae > AG11. The sequence goes on along the minus strand of JBDSDB010000058.1, from coordinate 18,212 downwards.
CCGTCGCGCAAAGCACCCGCATCGTCACCATCGTCAGCGCTCGCGCGCCAGGCGCGCCGACACGTTGGGCAGCCAGTTGAGCATCACCACGGCCTCCGACTTTCCTCCCGTGATCATGAGAAAACCCGAGCCGTCCGGCGCGACATCGTAGTTGCGGTGCGGCATCGCGCCGTCGAACGTGTCCTTGAACAACTGCCGCCGCCACGCGACGGCGAGCGCCGGCTTCGTCAGCCCCGCCGCCATGAACGCACCGTTCGCACGGTAGTAGATCCTCGTCCCGTCCGGCGACCACGCCGGCTCAGTGCCGCCCCCATCGGAGATCTGCACCGCGGACCCAGGCCCGGGATACGGACGCACGTAGACATCGCGCTGACCTCGGGCGATCGTCACGTCCGCGAGCCAGTGTCCGTCTGGCGAGAGCGTGGGCATGTTGTGCGCGAGCTGGTCGTCGATCAGCTTCCGCGGAGCATCACCACCATCGATCGACGCGGACCAGAGTTCATAGCCGACTGTTGGCGAGACTCGCGGAAAGACGATCGCTTTTCCATCCGGCGCGACCGTCGGCCCGAGTGCGCGCCGCGAACCGAGCACGCTCTCGGCGGGCGCGCTACCGTCGGCAGGCAGCGACTGCAGGCCCTGCGGGGGCGTCACGAAGACGACGCGCCGTCCGTCAGGCGTCCACGTGGGATGAATCGCGCTCCCCGTGCTCGTGAGCCGGCGCGGCGTGCGCGTTGCGATGTCGTACAGCCACACGTCGTGTCCGCCGTTGGCGTCCGACTGCATCGCCACGCGCGCCCCATCGGGCGAGAGGCGCGGATTCATGATCGGCCCGGTGACACCCGTGAGCGTCGCACGCACGGCTCCAGTGGTATCGACGAGCACGGGGAAGCTCGTATTGGGCCTGCGGAAGTACAGCAGACTGCCGTTGTCGGCGAGGGCCGCCGTCTGCAGATCGCCCGCGGGCACCGCCTGCACGGCGATGGGATTGCCGACGGTCCTTTCGTGGTTGATGTCCAGGCGCACCGCCATGATGGCGAGACCGTCGACACTGATGAAGAGCAGCCAGCCATCCACGTACGCGACCGCTCGGCGAGCGTCCACTCCGAGCAGCACGTGCCGACGGAGAGATGCACCAGGATCGAGCGACGCGATCGCCAGTGGCCCAGCGAGCGCTCCGCGTCCGCCGTGCCTGTTCACGGTGAACACCACGACACGCCGGTCCCCGAGCACGAGTGGAGCCTCGTGGCTCACCTCACCACGAGCGGTATCCGGCTTCGAGAGCGCCACCACGGCGCCGGTGGCAGTCGAACGGCGGACCTGTCCTCGCGTCGCGGCATCCTCCGTGACGACGTTTGCGCCATCCCACGCGCCGTTGCCGTAGCGCCATCCGCCTGCGCCCTTCGTCGCCACAACACCGTCCATCGAGATCGTCGTCCGCCCAATTCCGGGCGATTGAAACAGGAGCGTCGCCCCATCGGGTGCGACGTGCGGGCCGCCTCCTCCCTGGGTGCCGCGGAGAGGGCGCGCCGAGAGCTGATCGAGAGGCAGCAGCATGATCGGGCGCCCCGCTTCCGACGTACCGGTGTAGAGCAGTGCACGACCGTTCGGCGTGAACGTGACCGCGCTGAACACCGCCTGATCGACGAGGTTGGGGAACGGGATCACGACGATGTCCGCGGGCGGCTCGGCCTTGCGCACTATTAGCCACGTCGCCGCAGCGAGGCCGACGATCGCTGCGGCACCCACCGCGAGGCGTGACCCAAACGAGCGACTCCTCGTGCCCACTCGCTCGACCACTGGCGTTGCAGCGGGTACGGACGCCGACTCGGTTGCCGATACGCCCGCGGGCACGCTCGCGGCCGCCGCGTCGAGCGCATCGGCGAACTCGCGTGCACTCGAATGGCGGTCGGCGGGAAGCTTCGCCAGCGCGCGTTGGAGTGCCGCCTCGACATGCGGCGGCACGCTCGGCCGCACGGTGCGCACGTACATCGGGATCTCCGCGAGGACGCGGGCGATCACCACCTGCGGCGTGCTGCCGGTGAACGGCGGGTCGCCGATCAGCAGCTCGAACAGCACGCACGCCAGCGAGTACACGTCGCTGCGCCCGTCGATCGCCACGCTGCCCGACGCCTGCTCCGGGCTCATGTACGGCGGCGTGCCCAGCGAGAGGCCGGTGCGCGTCAACCGCTGCGCTCCCGCCGACTGCACGGCGAGCGCGATGCCGAAGTCGGCGACGAGCGGACGACCCTCGTGCAGCAGGATGTTCTCCGGCTTGATGTCGCGATGGATCACCCCGTGCCGGTGCGCGTACTCGAGCGCACCCGCCACCTCGCTCACGATGCGCAGCGCGTCCGCCACCGGGAGCTGCTTCTCGCGGTCGATGCGAGCGCGCAAGGTCTCGCCCTCCACGAGCGGCATGACGTAAAACAGGAGGCCATCCGCGCTGCCGCTGTCGAACAGCGGCAGGATGTTCGGATGATGCAGCGCCGCGGTGGTTCTGATCTCGCTGAGGAACCGCTCGGCGCCGAGCATCGCGGAGAGCTCCGGAAGGAGCACCTTGATCGCGACGTTGCGCTCGTGCCGGACGTCGCGCGCGAGGTATACGGTGGCCATTCCTCCGCTCGCGAGCTCGCGTTCCACGCGGTAGCGGTCGGCGAGCGCGGTCCGCAGTCGCTCGAGCATCTCCGCCATGCCGGCACGCCCGCGCCGCAATGGCGTCTCGGCGTCCACAGCGAACCCGTCGCCGAACGGCGGCATGCCGACGAGCAGGGGCGCGGCGAGCGCGCCCGCAGGCTGCGCGAGAAATCCCCAGCTGTCGTCCGCCCGCTCGCAGTCGGTGACGAGCCGCGCGATGCGCGCACGAAGCGCCTCGTCGCCGCCCGACGACGCGTCGATGAAGGCGTGCCGCGCCTCGCCCGAGAGCGTCAGAGCCTCGTCCACGAGCGCGCGAAGCTGCGCCCACCGTTCCGGTGAGAGCGGAGTGGCGCCAGACGACGACGCGTCAGCCGGGGTCATCGCGCAATGCCTCGTGCAGCCACGCGCGCGCCATCTGCCAGTCGCGGGACACCGTGCGCTGCGAGATGCCGAGCGCCTCCGACGTCTCCACCTCGGACAGGCCGGCGAAAAAGCGGCATTCCACGACTTTCGCAAGCCGCTCGTCCATGCGCCGGAGTTCGTCGAGCGCCTCGTCGAGCGCGAGCAGAGAATCGGCGCGCTGCGGAATCGAGATCGCAGCGGAGTCGCCATGCTCGAGCAACTCGAGCGCGATCGCGCGCCGCGCCGGGCCGCCGCGACGCTCCGCGTGATGCTGCCGAGCATAGTCGATCAGCACGCGGCGCATTGCGCGTGCGGCGAGCGCGAAGAACTGGCCGCGGTCGGCCCACTCCACGCGCGATTGCTCGGCCAGTCGCAGATACGCCTCGTGCACCACCGCCGTGGTCGACAGGGTGTGACCGCTCGACTCCGCCCTGAGCTGGCGATGCGCGATGCGCCTCAGCTCACCGTACACCAGGGGCATCAGTCGGTCCATGGCTTCCGGTGCGGCGTCGCTCACCGCCCGGAGTGCCGGGGTGATCTGCTGCTGCTGCTGCTCCTCGGGCATCCGCATGGGCGACAGAGTGGCGCGCCATCGTGCCACATCCTCGTGGCGTGGTTCGGGCGGCTGCAACGCGTCAGGCAGCGCGGACGCTACAACGCACGGCGACGCCATGCAGCGATACGTGGCTCGAGCCACTATGCCACATGAGGCGCCGAAGTGCAAACCGACCGGGACCACAGGCAAAAGAGTCGACGTGCCTGTGTCACAGTGGTGAGGAGCTTGGCCGGAAGATCGCCGAGAACGCGCTGAACGTGGTGAACGGATCGCCCTGAGCGATACCGCTCGACTGCTGTCGCTGGATGCCGGCTGTCCGAATGGAGACGCGCGCGCTACGTTTTTCGTCTCCCTCCTGGCCGTCCCAGCGAGTTCCCCGGAGACACCGTCGTGTCGAAACCCGTCATCCTCGTGGTCGACGACGATCCCGCCGTCCTCGGCGCGATCGAGCGTGACCTGCGGCAGAGATATCGCGCCGACTATCGCGTCATGAAGGCGAGTTCCGCCGCGGAGGGGTTCGAGGCGGCGAAGACGCTCGCGGCGCGCAACACGCCGATCGCGCTCTTCCTGGTGGACCAGCGCATGCCCGACATGTCCGGCACGGAGCTGCTGCGCGAGCTGATGAAGCTGCATCCGGCATCGCGGCGCGTGCTGCTCACCGCCTACGCCGACACCGAGGTGGCGATCGCCGGCATCAACGAGATCGCGCTCGATCACTATCTGATGAAGCCGTGGGATCCGCCGGAGCAGCGGCTGTATCCGGTGCTCGACGACCTGCTCGGCGAGTGGCGCGCGCGCTCGCGTCCCGCGTTCGAGGGCATTCGCGTGCTCGGCTCCGAGTGGTCGCCGCAGTCGTTCGAGGCCAAGGAGTTCCTCTCCCGGAACCGTGTGCCGTACGAGTGGGTGGACGTCGACCACGATGCACCGGCGCGAGCGCTGGCGGAGTCGCTCGCCGGGGACCTCACGCACCTGCCCGTGGTGATCTTCACCGACGGCACGCATCTCGTCGCGCCGACCATGGCGCACCTCGCGTCGCGAGCCGGCATGCAGACGCAGGCGAGCCGGCCGTTCTATGATGTGGTCGTGATCGGCGGCGGGCCGGCGGGCCTGGCGAACGCCGTGTACGCCGCGTCGGAGGGTCTTCGCACCGTGCTCGTCGAGTCGCACGCCGCCGGCGGCCAGGCGGGCACGAGCTCGCTCATCGAGAACTACCTCGGATTTCCCGCGGGTGTCACCGGAGCCGACCTGGCGCAGCGGGCCACCGCCCAGGCGCGGCGCTTCGGCGCGGAGTTGCTCACGGGACAGGAGGTCGTCGCGCTGCGCCGCGAAGACCCCTATCGCGTGGTGGTGCTCGCCGACGGCTCCGAGCTCACCGCGTACTCCGTCGTCATCACCACGGGCATGAGTGCGCGCACGCTCGAGGCGCCCGGCGTCGAGGCGCTCCAGGGCGTGGGCGTCTACTACGGCGCAGCGATGACGGAGGCCGCGCGCTGCCGCGGCAAGGAGATCTGCGTCGTGGGCGGCGCGAACTCGGCGGGCCAGGGTGCGCTGTTCTTCTCGCGCTACGCACGCAAGGTCTCGATGCTCATCCGCGCCGGCGACCTGCAGCCGATGATGTCGCGCTACCTCGTCGACCGCATCCGCGCGACGGAAAACATCGACGTCCTGTACGGCGTGCAGGTGGAGGAGGCGCACGGCACGCACGCGCTGGAGGCCGTGACGGTGAGGGTCGCCGACACGAACGAGTGTCGGACGATCCCGTCGTCGGCCATGTTCATCTTCATCGGCGTGCAGCCGCATACCGACGCGTTCGCGGGCATGATCGAGCGCGACGAGAGTGGCTTCGTCATCACGGGCGCGGACCTGCCCAAGGAGCACGGCAGGCCGCGCGGATGGGCGCTCGAGCGCGAGCCGTTCATGTTCGAAACGAACGTCCCGGGCGTATTCGCGGCGGGCGACGTACGCGCGAACGCCAACCGGCGCGTGGCGGCCGCGGTGGGCGAGGGATCGGCGGCGATCTATTCGGTGCACCGCTACCTGCGAACGGTCTGATGCATGTGGACCTGGATGTTCCGACGCAGGACGTTCTCACTCGCCTGAGTCAGCACCGCCTCCTGGGCGATGCGCCGATCACGGAGCACGAGTGGCTCGCGGCGCACGGCGTGATGTGCGTCTATCCGGTGGGATCCGTCGTCACCTCCAAGAACGAGCCGGCAGCGCTCCTCCTCGTGCTGTTCGCCGGACATCTCGTCATGCGAGCCGATCGCGCGGCTGGCGCGCACAAGGTGTTCGAGTGGAAGGCGGGCGAAGTGGGCGGCGTGGTGCCGTATTCACGCGTGACCTCGCCACCCTTCGACGTGGTGGTCGAGGACACGGCCGAAGCGCTGGCGATCGAGAAGCGATGGCTCGCCGAAATGATCCGCGACTGCCCGGTGACCACCGCCAGGCTGGTCCACGTGATGCTCGACCGCGTGCGCCAGTTCAAGGCGAGCGAGATTCACGACGAGAAGATGGTCTCGCTGGGCAAGCTCGCCGCCGGCCTGGCCCACGAGTTGAACAATCCGGCGTCGGCGGTGGTGCGCAGCGCGAAGATGCTCATCGAGGGCTTGGGCCGCGCGGAAGCGGCGTCACGCCTGCTCGCGTCAGCCACGCTGTCGGACGAGCAGTTCGCCGCGATCGACCGCGCGCGCGCAATGTGCGAGGCGGCGCAGGATGCGGTGCCGCGCTCGCCCGTGGAGCGAGCCGATCGCGAGGACGAGCTCACCGATTGGCTCGCCGATCACCGCGCGACCGAGGAGTACGCGATCCCACTCGCCGACAGTGGCATCACCCCGTCGGCGCTGGACATGCTCGCCGAGAAGGTCCACGGCGATGCGCTCGAGGCGGCGCTCGGTTGGATCTCCGAGTGTGTGCTCGTGCGCGCGCTGGCTGGGGAGATCGAGACCGCCTCGCTGCGCATCCACGGTCTCGTCAGTGCGGTGAAGGGCTTTTCGGGGATGGATCATGCACACGCGCCGGAGCCGGTGGACATCCGGCGGGGCATCGCGGACACGTTCATGATGCTCGGCGCGAAGCTGCGCACGAAGAAGGTAGTGGTGTCGGTGGATATCCCCGACGATCTGCCGCGCGCGCATGCCGTGAGCGCGGAGCTCAATCAGGTGTGGATGAATCTGATCGACAACGCCTTCGACGCGGTCGCGCCGGGCGGTCACGTCACCGTCGTCGCCACCCGCGAGCGCGGTGACATCGTCGTGAAGGTGATCGACGACGGCCCCGGAGTACCGGCCGAGGTGCGGCACCGCATCTTCGAGCCCTTCGTGAGCACGAAGGGCGTGGGCAAGGGCACTGGACTGGGACTGGACATCGCCAAGCGGCTGCTCATGCGGCAGGACGGTGGCCTCAGCTTCGAATCGGTGCCCGGACGCACGGAGTTTCAGGTGCGGTTGCCGGCGGAGAGTTGAGCGCCGCTACCCGTCAGCGCGACCAGTCCGGATTCAACGACGACGGCGCGATGAGCACGGCCGGCCTGCTGCCGTCGGCCTTCATCATATACAGCGCTTCCTGTCCGCCTCGATCGGAGATGAACGCCAACTCCGTACCGTCCGGTGACCAGGTCGGCATTCCGTCGTAGCCGGTGGTCGACGTGAGCCGCGTACGGGCACGATCGGCAACGCTGACGACCTCGATGTCGTACTCGGTGCCACGCGTGCTCTGACACGCGATCCTCGAGCCGTCGGGCGACCAATTCGGCTCATCGTCGTCCGCGGGATCGGTCGTCAGCCGGCGCTGATCGCGGCCGTCAGCGCGCACGAGGTAGATCTCACGGTTGCCGTCGCGCGCCGAGCGAAAGGCGATGGTCGTTCCGTCGGGGGACCATGCGGGGCTGTCGTCCGCCGATGGGTCGTTGGTGATCCTGCGTTGCTCCCCGCCGTCGGCGTTCATCACGTACACCTCGGTGTTTCCGTCGCGCAGTGAGGTGAAGGCGATCCGCTTGCCGTCGGGCGACCACGTCGGATTGCGGTCGTCGGTCGCAAACGCGGTGAGCTGCGACGGCGCACCTCCAACTGCGGGCACGGTGAAGATCGCGCGCTTGCCGTCGCGCACCATTTCGAAGACGAGGCGCGTACCGTCGGGAGACCATTGCCGGTGCCCCTTGGCGCCGATCCCGATTGCGAGACGTCTCGGATCGGAGCCGTCGGCTCGCATGACCCACAGCTCCCACCGGTCGCGCAGTGTGCCGAAGGCGATGTGCGATGCGTCGGGCGACCAGAGGGGGAATCGGTCCTGCGTGTCGTTGCTGGTGAGCCGCAGTTGATGCGACCCGTCTCCGTCTGCCGTGTAGATCTCCCAGTTGCCGTCGCGATGCGATGCGAAGGCGATCCGCCCCGTTCGCTCGATCGCGGACGGTGCGACGGCGCGCGACCGCAGCTCGGTGGGTAGCACGAGCTGGAGTGCGGCCACGGGAACGCCGATCAACCCGCGTACGACCTCATGCAGCTTCATCATGCTGGCCTCCCTCGAGTTATCCAGCGGACTCGCGTCGGTGCGCTCCTCCCTGACTCTACACCGCGCACACGTTGGATACCGCTCGAACGAAGTGCGTTTAGCGCGCTCGTCGAGCGCTTTCATGCGTCTCGTGCACGCGCACTACGCTACCGTGGCTCCTTCGTGCGTGCAGATACAGACCTGTCGAGCGCTCGAGGACGTAAACACTTCGCCGCGCAGGTCTCCCGCGCGGCTCACGAGGCGGAAGCCGCTCGCGGTGAGTAGCAGCGGCAGCTCCTGGGGAAAGATGCTGCGCAGGTGGATCGGTGTCACCCACGCGTCGGGCCGACCGGGTGCGGAGATGTACCAGGTCGCCCGGTTCACCTGAGTCGCCGCGTCATACTCCGCCGTGGACTCCACCGTCAGCTCTCCGTGCATCTCCGAGTGCGCGCGCATCAGCAGTCGTCGCTCGCCAGCGGGCTGCGCGAGAATACGAACGTCGGGGTTGAACACGTCGAAGGCCAGCACGCCGTCCGGCGCGAGGTGGCGGCGCACCGCGGCGAACACGGCGGCGAAGTCGTCAGTCGTGCTGAGGTGCAGCAGCGAATTGCGGGCGATGAAGACGAGCGCGAAGCGGCGCCGAAGATCGAAGTCGCGCATGTCCGCCTCGACGAACTCCACGGAGACACCGGCGTCCGTGGCGCGCCGACGCGCGGCGGCAAGCATGGGAGCGGATGAGTCGAGCCCAACGACGGACCGCCCGCTCCGCGCCAGCGGCACGGTCAACTGCCCGCTGCCGCACGCGAGCTCCAGCACGGGTCCACGGTGTCGCTCGGCGAGCATCGCATAGTGGGCGACGTGCTCCTCCGGCCGCAGCAACGCGTCGTACACATCGGGATGGTCGTAAAGCATTGCTCACCGGTGAACGGAGACGCCATCGATGGTTCGCGGAGCACGCTCGTCAGCGTACGTAATGTTCGGCGCCCAGGAAGTGACGCGAGACGTATAGTTCGTCGCCGACGACCCAGCCGTCGTGCGGCCCGGGCGGGATGTAGAATAGCTCTCCGGCGCGGAGCTCCACCACACGTCCGCCCGCGAACGCCACCGTCGCCGTGCCGGAGACCACCAGTCCGACGTGCTCCAGCGGACAGCGGGTCAGGCCGTTCGCGGGCCCGACGTGCTCGACCATCGCCAACCCGGTTCGTAGGTGGCGTCGGGCGACCAGAGTGGGAATCGGTCCTGCGTGTCGTTGCTGGTGAGCCGCAGCTGATGCGACCCGTCCCCGTCTGCCGTGTAGATCTCCCAGTTGTCGTCGCGATGCGATGCGAAGGCGATCCGCCCCGTTCGCTCGATTGTGGGCGGTGCGGGGCCGCGACCCCAGCTCGGTGGGTAGCGCGAGCTGGAGTGCGACTACAAGAACGCCGATCAATCCCCGTCCCACCCCATGCAGCTTGTTCATGCTCCCCTCCCGCGAGCGATGTGCAGCAAGCGCGCGTCGGCGCGGACCGCCGTGCAGCCCGGTTTCCGCCTGAACCCTCGTTGGATTCCACCGGAACGCGAATCGCTTAGCGCGAGGTGGATCGGATCGGCGACAGCATCACTCGCACCGCGTCGATTAACACGGTCGGTTGCCCGCGAGAGCCACTGCGCTACTTCACGCGAACACCCGTCATCACTCCGTCCTCTTTCCGGACGGTGAACTTCGTCGCGCGGCCGCCCTCGAGCACGAAGTGGAAGACGAAATCCGGTATTCCCTCCGGGCGGAAGTCGTTGTCGCCCTGATTGAGGATGCGGAGCGGCTTCGGCGCACCCTCGGGCTGTGCGTGGAGCATCCCCTTCTCCTCGGAGACGACGAGGCCGCCGCGCTCGCCCGACGGCATGGTGACCTCGTAGTGCCCGACGTAGGCCTGCCGTTGGGCCGCTGTGAGGGGGAGGTCCTGCACCAGAGCCCGTGCGGCGGCGGTGGTGTCTCGGGTGGACTGGGCGTCGGCGCGACCGGCAAATGCCGCAGCGAGGAGCAGGGCGATGGCGCAGCGCGTCAGATCGGTGAGCCTGCGGGCGCGAGCGATCATGATTCTCCTTGACGAGTGAGGTGCGCATGCACGGCGATGCTGTCGTATACATAGAATTCTACATAGTACCCAAGAACTCGTCAAGCGTGACGTCGAGTCACGAGTCGCTGAAGGACGCGAGCACCGTCCCCCGCGTGCGTCGGTGCGCGCGCAGTGCGACGAGGACGCTCAGTCCAGATATCCAGGAGACGATCCAGGCGCTCGTGACGATGGCACCGAGACTCTCCGAGGGCACCCAACCCGGGGGCGGAACCACGTACATGCCGACCACGGTGAGCGAGCGTCCCACCCACGCCGTAATCCCAGCAACGAGAAGGGTCTCGGCAACCCGTATGCTCCCCCTCCCTGCTTCGCGCGTGGATGGGTCCGGGGTGCCAAGCAATCGCGACGCGACGGCGGCGCTCGCCACGATGAGCGATGCGCCACAGCAGATCGCGATGCCGAGGACCTGCATCCGGGCGTCGCGTCCGAGGCCGCTCCATTCCGAGTGCGGTGCGCCGAGCATCGTTCGCGACGCGGCGATGAGCATCGCGTCGGCCGTGATGCCGAGGGAGAGCAAGAGAATTCCCGACGCGACGGACGGCGACCGTCGTCCCCAGTGCTCAGCGACCGTCGAGAAGCTCTCGCGCCACGACTGCACGTCGCCGAGCCGATGTTGCAGCGCATCGAAGATCGCGCCGATGCTCCGGACCGCGAAGGCGGCTCGGTCCCGTCGCGAGCGCGAACCACGTGCCTCCAGCGCGTGATGGCGATGCCACAGCTCGGCGTGCCATTCGCGCTGCCATTCTTCGCGAGCGGCAGTCGGAACCAGCCACCCAGCAAATCTCACGATGTTCTCGGCCATCGCGAGAAGCGGCGATGTGCCATCGCCTCCGGCTACCACGCTGGCGCCCCCTCGGACGGTCGCGTACGACCGGAACGAAACGCCTTCGACAGGGCGGCGAAGCGAATCTTCGCTCGGACGAGTAACTCCTCGCCCGCACTCGTGATCCGGTAGTACTTGCGGGCTGGGCGCCCATCGCGCGCGGCAAGCGTCTCGCTCTCCCATCGCGCTTCCACGCACCCGATCCCTTCCAGGCGGCGCAGAAGCGGATAGATCGTACCACTGGGAAGACCGGTCGCGTCCATGATGTCGAAGCCATACGCATAGCCCCTCGCCAAGGACTCGAGGACGAGTGCGGTCGGGTAGGTCACGTTCGGTCGAGTGCTCATTCGGGCCGTGGAGACGGGGGCGGTGGCGAGCTCATAGAATCCTACATAGCCCGCCACTTGTCAACCGCGCCCGAGCACTCGTCCACGCCAAGCCCCACACACTCCTCAGCGTGCGTAGTGTTCGGCGTTCAGGAAGTGGAGCGAGACGTACCGCTCGTCGCCCTCGACCGAGCTGTCGTGCGGATCGGACGGATCCACGCTCACGAATACGGTGGCAGCGCTCGCCTTACGCGTAGCAGCGGTGCTCGACGGATCAGTCGTCCACGATCTCGATCTTGCCGCCTGAGCGAACGAGCCGCGAGGTGGGAGTTTCGGAGTTGGCGGCTACTCGCACGGCGCCCAGATATCGTTCGGCGAGCGCCCACTCCACGTCCTGCTCCATCCGATACTCCATCGGGCGCACCGCCGCCGGATCGGCGACGAGTGCGGAAAGGAACGCGTTCGCACGCTCGGGATCGCGCACACGATAGAGCAGCTGCCGCGTCCCCTGCCGAGTGACGCTGCCCAGAAAGAGCGCGTTCTCCTTCGCCTCGAGCGAGGTCTCGATCGTCTCGCGCAGCGCGGTGAGCAGCGTCTGCTCCTCGGTCGTCGGGAAGCCGACGTTCTCATGCACGTCCTGCATCTCGATGATGATCGAGAGATGCCACGTGAGCTCTGCCCGTTCCACGCACCTATCGAGGTACTGGTTAACGAGCCACACCTCCGGCATCCCGTCGGACTCGAGCTGCAGGATGACGACCTTCTCCCTGGGCGACGACACCGCGGCAGAGAATGGCGCCTTGCTGCTTCGAGAGATTGGCCAGCGCATGTGAACTCGCGTGCGGGTGAGAGGGGTTGGGCTCTCTGTCGACGCGCGGCCCCGAGCCTCGCAACGCGAACGAGCGGCGTTGGAGACTCGAGCCCGTGTCGACCGCTGCGCGTGTGATGTCATCCAGTCCGTCGGGTCACTCCCACCGGAACCAGCGCGCCGAGAGCGCGATGCAGACTACGAAGGTGAGCAGCAGCGCGACGATGCTCACCCATTGACTGCCCCAACCCGCGCCCCGCCAGACCCCCTGCATCAGCGCGACGGCGTGCGTCGTCGGCAGGATCGTCGACACCATCCGGACAGCGGGCGGAAGGCGCTCGACCGGGAAGAAGAGCCCCGACAGCGCCAGCATCGGGTAGAAGATCAGCGCCCCGACTGGCTGGGCGAACCGCGCCGTGCGCACCAGGCTCGCCAGCACGAATCCCAGCGAGAGGATGCTCAGCGTGCTGAGAAGCACCGCTGCGGTGAAGCTCACGAGGTTCACCGGCATCGCGCCCGGCAGCACCCGCTTCCCGGCGAGCATGAGGAGCACGAGGCTCGTCAGCGTGAACACGAGCTTCACCAGCACGTGCGCGCCGAGGATCGTCACGGGCGAGAGCGGTGTGGCGCGCAGCCGCTTGAGGATCCCGCCCTCTCGATAGATGGCCATGATGGCGATCAGCGACTGCACCGCGCCGAGCACGATGAGCAGCGCCGACAGAATCGTGATGTTGAACGGGAGCTGCGCCAGCGCCCCCGCGTCGCGCGCGCTCGAGCGCATCGAGCGGCCGATGAGGACGAAGACGATCAGCGGGCCGGCGAGCGAGCCGAATACGCCGAGGGGCTCACGAACGAACACCTTCGTCTCGATCCAGCTCAGCTTGAGAAGGCCGTTCAGCATCCTGTACTCATGGGCGGGAGATGGCGGTGATGTGCGTGGCTCCGATCAGTCGCGGATCGCGCGACCGGTGAGCTTGAGGAACACGTCCTCGAGCGTGGGCATCTCCGTGCGGAACCCGCGCACGCGTGTGCCATCCTGGGCGATGCGATGGATGACGTCCGTGACGAAGTCGTCCCCCTCGCCGTTCAGCTGGTGCAGACGTTCGACGCCGTCCTCGTCGGTCGTGTAGACGACGCGCCGCTCGGGGCAGTGTCGCTGCACCAGCTCGGAGGGCGTCCCCATCTCGATCACGCGGCCATGCTCGATGATCGCCACGCGATCGCAGAGCCGCTCGGCTTCCTCCATGAGGTGCGTGGTGAGGAAGACCGTGGTGCCTCGCGCGCGGATATCGGTGATGAGGTCCCAGATCGCGCGGCGTGCCTGTGGATCGAGCCCGGTGGTGAGCTCGTCGAGGAATACCAGCTCGGGCTGATGGATGAGCGCCAGCGCGATGAACAGCCGCTGCTTCTGTCCGCCCGACAGCGTCATGAACCAGGCGTTGCGCTTCGCGGCGAGGCCGAGGCGCGCCAGCAAGGCCTCCACGTCGACGACGCGGCGGCGATCGTACAGCGACGCCCAGAGGTCCACCGCCTCCCACACCTTGATGCGCTTCTGGAGATGCGCCTCCTGGTGCTGCACGCCGATACGCTGGCGAAGCGCCGAGGCGTCGCGGAGCGGATCGAGCCCGAGCACGGTCATCGTGCCGCGGTCAGGGTGACGCAGGCCCTGCACGCACTCCATCGTCGTCGTCTTGCCGGCGCCGTTCGGCCCGATCAGGCCGAAGATCTCGCCTTCGTTGACATCGAGCGAGACGCCGGCGACGGCGACGGTGGAGCCGTAGCTCTTGGCGAGGTCGCGGACGGTGATGACGGGGGGCATCGTGGAAAGTACGCCATGTCAATGCACCGTGCCGGGTACCAACTGGACCGATCTCACGGCTACGAGTGCAACCCCCCGCTACTGCTCAGCGAAGGGGTCCGTGCTGCGGACGCCGGCGGGTCGGCGCTTGTTCATGCTCTGGCCCGTCGGCTCTCGCAGCGGGATCTGGAGTCCGCCGGTCTCCTTCATCGTCGCGAACAGCCGCGCCCTGAGTTGCGCCGCGAGCTGCTGGTGCGGCGCGCTCGCGATGAGGTTGTTCGCCTCGGCCGGATCCGACTGCAGATCGAACAGCGCGTCCTGATCCCAGAGGCCGTACGTGTTGATGTACTTGTACCGGTCCGTCCGCAGCGCGAACTGCGTCGGCGTCTGCGGGAAGTTCCACTCCCAGTAGTACTCGTAGAAGACTTCGGTCCTCCACGGTACCGAGTCGCCGCGGAGCAGCGGAAGGAAGCTCCGACCGTCGACCCGATGATCCGCTGGCGCGCGCGTCCGCGCCGCCTCGAGCACCGTCGGCATGATGTCGATGTTCATGACCATCCGCTTCTCGGTCGTTCCCGGTTTGATGAGTCCTGGCGCCCATGCGACCATCGGCACTCGCATCGATTCGTCGAACGCGTGCCGCTTGTCGATCAGGCCGTGCTCGCCGAACGAGAAACCGTTGTCGCCCATGAAGATCACGAGTGTGTTCCTGTCGAGCCCCGTCTTCTCGAGATAGTCGATCACTCGGCCGACGCTCTCGTCCACGCCCTGGAGCGTCTCGAAGTACCGTCGATAGAAGTCGTTGAACTGGATGGTCCCGTGATACATGTAGTCCACGCCATGCCACGACGACCGCTGTGCCTTGACCCACGCCGGCCAGCTCTCGATTCCCTCCGCGTTGGCCTTCATCGTCTCGGGGTATGCGAGCTTCGCGGCCGCATACAGGCCGCGGTGCCGCTCGGCGGGCACGAACTCGGCGTGCACCGCTTTGTACGACAGGTAGAGGAAGAATGGACGGCCGGTCTCCCGGGATCGCTGGCGCTCGAGCCAGTCGAGCGCGTAGTCGGTGAGGATGTCGGTGGTGTAACCCTTCCGCTCCACTCGCTTGCCGTCGACGTTGAGCACCGGATCATTGTAGACGCCCTGTCCGGGGAACGAGATCCAGTGATCGAATCCTGGCTGGGGCGCGTCGGTGTGCTGCCCCATGTGCCACTTGCCCATCAGCGCCGTGCGATACCCCGCCCTCTGCAGATACTGCGGGAAGAAGCGCGTGCCCGGCGGGACGTCCCGGTTGTTGTCGATGACGCCGTGCCGATGCGTGTACTGTCCCGTGAGAATGGACGCGCGACTCGGCGAGCAGAGCGCCGTGGTGACGAAGGCGTTCGCGAGATGGACGCCGCCGCGCGCCAGCCGGTCGAGATTCGGTGTGTGGAGCCACTCCGGCGCGTTCGGGTGGAAGCCCATGGCGTCGTAGCGCTGATCATCCGTGAGGATGAACACCACGTTGCGGGGCTTTGCCTGTTGAGCGCCGGCCTGCTGCGCTCCGAGCACGAGTGCGGACAGCAGGGACAGCGTGAAGACGTTCCAGGAACTCGGTCTGTCCAACATCATGCCCTCCGCGGACGAAATCCGGTGCTACCGTCGCGTAACGGAGACAACGTACCACGTCGTGACCGGTTTGCCGACAGGGATCATCCAGCCGGTCGCAGTCCGCCTCGCCGCGATCGGTGACCCGATCGCCTTGCCGGCGCCGTCGAGCGCCACCGTGGATACGCCTGTGACTCGGCCGCGCAGTGCGCGAAGCGTGATCGTCCCCGTGACCGGCTCGATCAGCGACGGCGAGCCACCCTGATCGACGGTGCGCGAGTGATCGGGGCTCCACTTCAGTCCCGTGTTCGTGACGCGCGATCCCGTGGTGAGCAGCAGTTTTGCCGAGCTGGCGATCGGCCTCGCGTCCATCGATGTCAGCACGATGCTGGCGAAGTCGTTGTCGACGCGTGCCGCGAAGTTTCGCACCGACTTCCCGTTCGCCTTGACGAAGCCGATCAACGCCTGCGTTCGATCCGTCTCCTGGATCACGAGCCCCTTGTCGCGCGGCGTCGTCGTCCAGGTGAGCTCTCGGGTGTCGGATACCATCACCATCGTGTCGGGCGCGGCCAGTGTCTGCGTGGGCGGACCGTCGAAGGAGCTGATCCGGACGCCATGCACCAACGGGAGCGCGAGCGGGAAGCCCGGTGTGAAGTACGGCTGCTCGGTGCGGCCAAGCCGTCTGCTCTCGAACGCCTGGTCGCGCGTGTAGCTGCGGCTCACCGTCTGCGTCGCCGGCCGCACATCGCCACGCAGGAAGGTGAGCGCGCCGGTCGCCATCTGCGTCATGCGCACCGGATCGAGCGAGATGTCGAACGGGTCGCCCACGTACGACTTCCACGCCGAATCCCGCTTGGGCTCGAAGGTGTAGACGATCACCGCGTCCCAATCCTGGAACGCCGCGTACGCGGCAAGGATCGGGATGCCTTCGCTCGCCCATTCGTTCGGGAAGGGATGGTTGAACTCGCTCACCGTGTATGGCTTGCCGGCCAGCGCGGTGCGCGAGAGTTGCACGACCGTCGAGTGCAGCGGGTCGTTCACCATCGGCGTGTTCACTGGCGGCGGCGAGCCGGGATGCTGCCAGTACACGTGCCCGTCCACGATGTCGAGCTTGGACAGCGACATCAACATGGGATAGCTGGAGCTCGAGTGGCCGTGATCGGCCGTGCCCGTGATCGGCACCCGCACGCCGAGTGAGTCCTTGAGATAGCTCGACATGCCGAGGTAGAACGCCGACTCCACGTCGACGACGAATCGCATCTCGGCGTCGAACCGCTCCTTCGGCGCCGCGCCTACCTCCGGGCCTTTGAGCCGAGGAATCGGTGCGCCGGCGGAGACGCCGGTGACCTCGCGAAGGCGCTGACGCTCCGCCGGCGTCAGGTTCTTCTCGAGCCACGCGTTGTACTGCGTCGTCAACTCGGTGTCGTAGACGGGCGGCGCGGTGAACCCCACCCACAACCCATTCTCGTTGAGGACCTCGACGATCGCCACCGCGGGCTCGTTCCGGTACTCCGACTTCGTGTACGGGTTGACGTGCGTGAGGATCTTCCGTGCGTACTCCTTCTGCAACGCGATCAGGCGCGGATCGTACAGCGTCATCCCCTTCGCCCAGCGGATCTTGTCGAACTCCGGCACGCTGTCGCCGGCGCGGTACGACCGTCCGACGTTGAGGTTGAGGTCGACGTAGATGCCACGCATTTTCAGCTCGGCGACGAGGAAGTCCAGGCGATCGAGCTGCTGGGGATCAAAGCTTCGGCTGTCGCTCCCGGCGGCGATGATGCCGCGCGGAGCATCGAGGTCGATGAAGTGGAGCCGCACACAGTTCACGCCGTAGCGCGCCAGGGTGCCCACCCACATGGGGATGTCTTCCTTGGGTGGCAGCAGCACGGAACCACGACTCCAATCGGTGAGATGCACCCCCCATAGCCGGAGCCGCGAGCCGTTCGGTGTCGCGAGATGGCCGTTGCGCACTCCGACGAAGCCATGCTTGCCGGCAGGTGCGTCCAGGAGGAACGACACGTCCACCGACGACGCGTCAGCGCCACGATGGTTCATGACGAACGGCTTCAGCAGGCTGTCGTTCCACTGCGGGTGAGCGACCGATGGGACGAGCGCGGCGAGACACACCGCGACGAGGGCGAGACGACGCATCCATGACCTCCGAGGGTGAGGAAGCCTTCCTCCGGTCGGGTGCGTTCGCAAGTCGTGGATGAATACTTCACCGGCGCCAATCTGTTGAACGAACGTGACCACTCGTTCACCGAGCCTGACCCCTGTTCGGATCGGAAGGATCGCGTGGCGTAAGAAACGGCATAGGAACGGATTTCAACGGATTTGAACGGTTTGAACGAATACGACTCCGACAGGTTGGCCACTACCACCAACAAGACTTTTCGTTCGGCCAGCTCTGCGAGGCTCTTTGAGCTGCGTCGCACAGACTCGGCCCCGCGAGTCCAGTTCAGTGAGCTGTTGCCGTAGCAGTTCATCCGTTGCAATCCGTTGCATCCGCGTCATCCGTTCCCATGCTGTTGGAACGCCACGAGATGCGTTCACTACCGTCGCGAGCGTATCTCGACGAGACTGATCCAGTACCGCCCTACCGCTCGAGCTCCGCGCCCAGCGCATGCAGTCGCTCCGACCAGAGCTTCTTCAGCGCCTCGGCAGTCTCGCGGTCAGCCA
>JBDSDB010000057.1:0-11115 GCA_039920785.1 Gemmatimonadaceae bacterium | reverse complement strand
AGCCCACGACGATGACACGGGTTGGGGACGCTGACTCCGGTGTCCTGGTAGTCGAGGACGAGGAGATGGGACCAGCCTGAACGTTCAGGGGCGCAGGTCGCACTCGAGAGGGCCGATGTGCGCGTCGCGGCGCACTGCCCGTTCGTCAGTCCGACGCTGAGCACGGCGTACGCGTCTGCGGCAAGGCGGTCGGCCCGAGCATCGCCGCAGGTACGCTTCTCTCGTCCTTCATTCGCAAGGTGTGGCTCACGCCAAGTCGGGTGTAGCGGCTCTCGGTGCTCTTCATCTCGTGGAGTCCAGCTCGCGCCACCTCCGCGTACACCGCGCGGTAGCTCGCCAGAACATTGCGCCCCGGTGTCTTGCGAGCCAGAATAGCCCACATTGCCGAGCTGTTTCTCGCCAAGCCCTCCTCGAGAGTTCGCACATGGTATCGCGTCCCGTCGTGCTCGTACACGGTTACTCCGACAGCGACAAAGGCTTCGCCAGGTGGCGCGACATCCTCAGGGGCGGCGACGGAGGACCGGTGTACGATGTACGCGTCAGCGCGTATGAGTCGCTCTCCAATGAGATCAGCATCAAAGACATCGCCGAGGGGTTCGACCGCGCGATGCGATATCAGGCGGGTCTGGGAAACGACGAAGAGTTCGATGCCATCGTCCATTCGACGGGCATGCTGGTCGTGCGCTCCTGGCTCACCACCTATCCGAAGCGGCGCGACCGGTTGAAGCATCTGATCGCCTTGGCGCCGGCCACTTGGGGCTCTCCCCTGGCTCACAAGGGACGGAGCTGGCTCGGGACCGTCTTCAAAGGGAACAAGAATCCATTCAGTCCGGACTTCATGGAGGCCGGGAACCAAGTCCTGAATGGCCTCGAGCTCGGCAGCAGATTCACGTGGGACCTGGCCGACGATGATCTCTTCGGGCGTGAAACCTTTTACGGGCCGACGAAGCGCACGCCCTATGTGTTCATCTTCTGCGGCAATACGCCTTACGAGGGGATCCGTGAGCTCGTCAACGAACCGGGCACCGACGGGACGGTTCGCATGGCGGGGTGCTCGCTGAACAGCCGAAAGGTCGTTGTCGATCTCACCGAGCGAGCGGAGGGCACGCAGCGCGTACGGTTCTCGGAGTGGAAAGGGGTGTGTGAGATTCCAGTCGTAGTGATCGACGGTCTCAATCACGGAACGATCATGAGTGAGCCGAACGAGCAAATGGTGGAGCTCGTCCAAAGCGGCCTGAATGTCTCCTCCGAGAATGGTCTGACAAAATGGATCGAGCACGCGAAGACGGTGAGTGTCGAAAGCACGCTGAGTAAGAAGTGGCAACAGTTCATACTCAGGGTGGTCGACGAACGCGGCGATCCGATCACCGACTACAACGTGCGAATTGAAGAAGATGGAAAGGAGCTGGAGCAGTTCACAGCCGACGTGCATGTGTACGCGTTCGACAAGAGTCTTCGCAACTTTCATGTCGATGTGACAGACCTCGTCGATCGGCCGATGCGCAATCTCCGCATGAACATCGTCGCCAGTTCGGGCACAAACCTCATCGGCTACGTCGCCTACATGGGAGGCGAAGGCACGGCGCCCGAAGCGACGCTCGACATTTCGCTCGACCTCACAGATCAAGCCAACGACTTGACGACGAAGCTCTTCTATGCGTACACGACGACCGTCATCGAAATTCGGCTTGACCGTGAGCCAATGCCGATGGGGGCGCAGAGCTCGATCTGCCGAATCGTGCAGTAGCTGTCATTTGGAGAGTCAACTTCGGTTGACGCGTGGGCGTCATGGGAGAGCCCGCGCTGAGCGACCACTCAAACATGCGGTCGCGGTATCGCCGAATTGACCAACATCTACGTAACATGAACGAATGCCTACGTAGCATGACGTATTGGACAGCACCGGTCATCGTCCATCTTTCGGATAGGTACTCGACTCGGTCCTGACCTCGTCCTTGGACGCCAATGAGCTCCACCGCCGATCCCCACCCCGTGAACTTCGCCCCGATGGCCACGAGCGGCGGCGTCACCGTCAACGATCTTCATTCGCGGCTCAATCCTACAGTCGTCGATCGAATCGTGGACGTGCGCTCGGCCGCCGACGCCCGAGCGGCGATCCACGCCGCGGGAGCGGAAGGCAAGGTCATCTGCGTGAGCGGTGGCCGACACGCGATGGGCGGACAGCAGTTCGCGCAGGGCGGGGTGCTGCTCGACACGCGTCGCTACGGTGCAGTCCGCGCATTCGACCGGCAGTGCGGCCTGATCGAAGTCGAATCCGGGATGCAGTGGCCCGAGCTCATCGCGTGGCTCGTGGAGAACCAGCCGGGCGATCAGCGCCAGTGGGGCATCCGGCAGAAGCAGACCGGGGCGGATCGTTTGAGCATCGGTGGGGCGGTATCCGCGAACGTGCACGGCCGCGGGCTCACGCTCCCTCCGTTCATCGGTGACGTGGAATCCCTGACGCTCCTCGGGCCCGACGGCGAGCGCCGACCGTGCAGCCGCACGGAGAACGCGGAGCTCTTCCGCCTCGTCTGCGGCGGGTATGGCCTGTTCGGGTTCATCGACACCGTGACGCTTCGACTCTCGCCTCGGCACAAGGTGCGTCGCGCCGTCGAGATCGAGACCGCCGACAGACTCCTCGCGCGCTTCGACGAACGGATCGCCGACGGCTACGAGTTCGGAGACTTCCAGTTCGCGCTCGATCCGAGGTCGGACGACTTCCTGCGCCGCGGCATCTTCTCGTGTTACAAGCCGACGTCGATCGACACGCCGATTCCGGAGCAGCAACGCGCGCTGTCGGCGGCCGACTGGAAGAAGCTCCTCTGGCTCGCGCACTTCGACAAGCAGGGCGCCTGGGACGCGTACGCTTCGCACTACCTCGGCACCGACGGGCAGGTCTACTGGTCCGACACGCATCAGCTCAGCACCTACATCGACGACTACCATACCTGGGTCGATGCGGAATCCAAGGCCGAGCACTCGGCAACGGAGATCATCACGGAGCTGTACGTGCCACGCCCGGAGCTCGAGGGGTTCCTGTCCGAAGTCGCCGACGACTTCCGTCGCAATCGCGTCGACTGCATCTACGGCACGATCCGGTTGATCGAGCGTGACGACGAGAGCTTCCTGGCGTGGGCGAAGGAGCCCTACGCGTGCACCATCTTCAATCTGCACACGCCGCACACGCCCGAAGGTCGAGAGCACTCGGCCGCCGCATTCCGCGGCCTCATCGACATCGCCGCTCGGCGAGGCGGCAGCTGGTACCTGACGTATCACACGTTCGGAACGCGTGAGCAGATCCTGCACTGCTATCCGCAGTTTCCGGAGTTCCTGCGCCTCAAGCGTCAGTACGATCCCGATGAGCGGTTCCAGAGCGAATGGTACCGTCACCACGTCGCGCTGCTGTCACCACCGGCCTGACCGATGGCCGACGACAGCGTCGAGCTCCCGCGATGGGGCGGCGTCACCGAGCCCATGACGGTTGCTACGAACGTGGTGTTTGCCGTGCTCGCGTTCGTGTTCGCCGTGCGTCTCGCGGCCCGATCGGCCTCGGAGGGATCGGCTGCAGCAGGGTGCTTCGCCGCGGCCATGTTCGCGACCGGGTTGGCGGCGCTCATCGGCGCCATCGCTCACGGGATTGACCCTGCCCGTGACGCGGCGCTTCGTGAACGATTGTGGCGCGGCGCGCTCTACACCACCGGGTTGATCAGCGCCGCCTCCGTCGCATCGGTCGCATTCTTCGCCGCGCGAGGGAGCGCACGGATGGCGATCCTCGCGTTTGCCGCGGTCAAGCTCGTCGTCTTCACGCACCGGGTCACGCGACAACCGGAGTTCCGCATCGCCGCCGTGGACTACGGCGGTGCGTTGGCCATCGTCCTCGTGGGCGCGGCGTACGAGACGTTGCGGCGTCACGCCCCGGGAATGGCATGGCTGATGGTGGGCGTGGTCGTGTCGCTCGTCGCGGGGATCGTGCAGGCGCGAAAGCTCGCGCTCCATCGGCACTTCAACCACAACGATCTCTATCACGTGATCCAGATGGTCGCGCTGTACGCCTTCTACCGCGGCGGAGCTTTGCTTGTCGACCGCTGATCGCTATCCGGTGGTGGTGGTGGGCGGAGGGCCCGCTGGCCTGGCGACGTCGGCCGAGCTGCGCCGCCGCCGCATCGAGCATGTGGTGCTGGAGCGTGGCGACGCGGCAGGGTACTCGTGGGCGAACCTGTACGACAGCCTGACGCTGCACACGGGAAAGCATCTGTCCGCCCTTCCCGGGATGACGTTCGACCGGAGCGTTCCACTGTTTCCGTCGCGTCGCGATTTCGTGGCCTACCTGCATCGGTACGTCGAGGTGTTGGACCTGCCGATCGAAACTGGCCGGACCGTGCTTGCGGTGGAACGGCAGAAGGACGAGTGGCTGGTACGAACGGACGGCGGCGACATCACCGCCCGCGACGTCGTCATCGCGACTGGCATCATCGCGTCGCCCAGAGTGCCCGTCATCCCTGGTCGCGAACGATTCCGCGGCCGGGTGATGCACAGCGTCGAATATCGTCATCCTGCGGGATTCGCGGGCCGGCGCGTGCTCGTGGTGGGCGTCGGCAACTCGGGCGGCGAGATCGCGAGCGAGCTGGCGAACGCGGAGGCGCGGGTGACCATCGCCGTGCGCTCGGGGGCGAACGTCGTTCCGCGACAGATCGCCGGTATCCCGATTCAATACCTGTCGTTCGCGATGCGAGCGCTCCCCACGCGAGCGCGCACGGTCCTCGCGGCACTCGTCGGCCGGATCACCGAGCTGCGACGCGGGAAGCCGGTGCTCCCGAAGCCGGCACACGGTCCGCTGGATGCGATCCCGCTGATCGGCTTTCATCTCGTGGACGCGATCCAGGCGGGCAAGGTGACCGTTCGCGGCGGAGTCATGGCGCTCACGGAATCTGGTGCACGATTCATGGACGGCGTCGAGGAGCCGTTCGACGATGTGATCCTCGCGACCGGCTTCACCGCGGCGCTCGCGCCGCTGGGCAACTTCGTTCGGACGGACGCGAAGGGGTTCGCGGTGCGCACGGATCGTGTGACCAGCGCGGACCAGCCGCACCTCTACTTCGTCGGTCACTCCTACGACGCGACCGGTGGCCTGTACAACATCAAGCGGGACTCGGCGCTGGCGGCAGAACGGATCGCGGCTGGCGCTCGCCGCGTCGCCGAGTAAAGCGTTGCCATGATGGCGCCGCTGGTCCTCCACCTACCGAGCGCTCGAGCCTACGCCATCGTCATGGCGATGTTGCTGGTGCTGTTCCTCGGCCGCGTCATTGGCCAGGTGCTCGCCGCGACGACGGCGCCGTCGTGGTTGCCGCCGATGGCCCGATGGTACTCTGGGCTCATGCCGTATCGCTACCTTCTGCCGGCGCAGATCGTGATCCTCGCCGTGATGACGGCGATGACGATCGGCGTCGACCGGCAGTCTCCGCCGTTCGGCGCGCTCTCCGCGAACGCTGGTGCCTTGACTGTCTGGACGAGCTACGTCTACGCGCTCGGTATGGTTGCTCGCTCGATCCGCTATGCTCTCGCGAGGCCGGAGCGGCGTGGCGTCCTGATCCCGATCGTGTTCCACTTCGTGCTGGCGGGTTTCCTGTTCGCGTACGGGAGTGCCGCGATCGAGCTCGGACTCGAACCATGAGTTGCGACTTGGTCGAACGGCGCGCGTCGAGATCCGATACGACGCAAACAACACGCGAAGTGCAGTTTCCGCATGATTTGCGAAGGGTCATGGCGGGGGGAGTGGGGGAAGAGGTGACGCGGCCCGCTCGCTCGCGTGCGTGGATCGGGAGGATCCGTGGCGCACGTGCCCTCCGCGCCGCCACCACCGGCGCTCTCGCGTACCCCGATACTCGCGCGCATCTTCTGCGTGCGCACGGCACCGCATCGAGACCCACTCGCGCGACTGAAATGCCAAAGGACGTTCATCGTCCCGCGTCGCATCCGCAGATCGTGTTCAACAGGGGATACTCGTCACGGTGCGCGTGCCAGGAATCTCTACTGCCTTATGCCGAGCACCCTTCGCTATCTCCGGAGAGTTGCCACAATGACCGATCCGATTGCCTGTCTTCGTTGTCAAACACCGATGGAACCTGGATTCATCTTGGATCGAGAGTATGGCGGCTGGAGGGAAGAGCAGTGGAGTCCCGGCGAGGCGCAGCCACATTGGTGGGGATATGAGAAGCCGAAGGCGGGCGTACCGGTGACAACGATGCGCTGTCCGCGGTGTGGGGCGCTCGAGTCCTATGCGCGGCCGGCCTAACCGAAGCATTCGGCTACTTGCTCCCGTAGCTCGTCCGACTGGCAAGGGCGGGCCGCGCAATCGACGTTTCGCTTCTCGATTCCAGATTTCTGAGGCAGGGCATGCCCGAATCACTCCACGTCAAACTGCAAACAGCGCTCGGCGCCGGCTATCGGCTGGACCGGGAACTGGGTGGTGGAGGCATGAGCCGGGTCTTCCTTGCCGACGAGATGCGGTTCGGACGTCGAGTCGTGATCAAGGTGCTGACTCCCGAGCTTACGGCGGGCGTCTCGGCTGAGCGGTTCGAGCGCGAAGTCCTGTTGGCGGCAGCGTTGCAAGAACCGCACATCGTTCCGGTATTGACGGCGGGCGACGCGGACGGGATGCCGTACTACACGATGCCGTTCGTCGACGGACTGTCGCTGCGGCAACGCATGCAGCAAAGTGCACTGCCGCCCGAGTTGGCCGTCTCGGTGCTGCACAACGTCATCGACGCGCTCTCCTATGCGCATGCGCGCGGCATCGTGCACCGCGACATCAAGCCGGAGAACGTGCTCCTGTCCGGCAATACCGCGGTCGTCACGGACTTCGGAATCGCGAAGGCTTTGCTCGATGCCCGTGATGGTGCGCAGGAGCCGACAGCCTCGGCCCTCACCGCAACCGGGACGTCGATTGGCTCGCCGGCGTACATGGCGCCGGAGCAAGCGGCGGGTGACGCGGTGGATATCCGCGCCGATTTGTATGCGTGGGGCGTGATGGCCTATGAACTGCTGGCCGGCACGCACCCATTCGCCGAGCAGGCCACCGCGCAACGGATGATCGTCGCACACCTCACCGTGCGGCCCAAGGTGCTGTCTGCCGTGAATCCCGCCGTCGGCGCTCGGCTGTCCGATCTCGTGATGCAATGCCTCGAGAAGAATCCGGACGATCGACCGGAATCGGCCGAGACGATTGAAGCAACGCTCGGCGCGATCATGCGTGGGAGCACCGCGTCCATTCCGCAGGCGCACCCTCGTCGCCGACAACGCATTGCCGTCATCGCGTCCGTAAGCCTGGTCGTCGTCGCCGTCAGCGTATACGGGCTGATGCCGGCAGAGCTCAAGGCGGCGATGCGAACGCTCGCGACCAGGGGCGAGCCCGACTACCGCGTGCGGCGTGTCGTGGTCACGCCGCTCGTGAACGAAACCGGTGATCCCCGGCTTGCCGTGCTGGGTGCCATGGCAAGCGACGCGATCACCACCGCGGTCTCACAGCTCAGCAGTCTTGAAACCGTAGACGCACGAACGGTGGCGGCGACGGCGACCGTGGTCGATGAGATCCCGCGCCTGTTCCGTGGTGGTTCGACTGCGCAGGCGATCGCGGCGGAGACGGGCGCTGGCGTACTCGTGACCGGCTCGTACTTCCTCGTCGGCGACTCCGTGCAGTTTCGCACGCGGATCGTGAACAGCGCGTCGGGAGCCGTCGTGCAATCGCTACCATTGGTCAGCGCCGCCGCGACGTCGCCGACAGTTGCCCTCGCGACGCTGGCGCAGCGCGTCGCGAGCGCCCTTCGCTCGGCAAGCGACAGCGAGTACTTCGTGGCCGCCGGTAGTTTCTCGTCGACGACGTCGATGGAGGCCTACGAGATCGTGCGGGCTGCGTTCACGGCATCGCTCCGGGGAGACTCGACGGCACTCCCGCTTGTTCGACGCGCATTGGCGATCGACAGCCTGTATGGAAGTGCGATTTCGCTCCTCCCATCCGTGGCGGTCGGTTTCCAGAGATTCGCACTGGCAGACAGCGGACTCGAACGCGCCCAGCAACTGCGTGATCGGATGACTCCACTGGAGCAATCGAACGTGGATGAACTGGCAGCCCTCGCGGACGGCAACCTGGCGGCATTGGTGCGCGCGAGCACGCGCACATTCAATACTGCGCCGAACTCGGACCTGACCAAGGGCAGCCTCGCGTCGGTGTTGCTGGCGGCACGCCAACCTCGTCGAGCGCTGGAGATCATGCGAGGCATGCACCCCGATCGCGGCGTATTGCTCGGCAACGCGAGCTACTGGCTGACGTTGTCGTATGCGTATGCGCAACAGGGTGAGTTGAAGCAGGCGCTGGCCGCGGCGCGCGAAGGTGACAAGCGTGACCCCGGTTCGTCGGCGACGCGCACGGAAGCTGCCGTGCTCGCGATGCTCGGCGACACGGCCGGTGCGAGCGAGGCGCTCGGGCGTATCAGCAGGAGATTCGCATGGGGTGTACCGCGATTCGCAGCCAGTTCCGCGGCGCTGATGGCGAATCGCGACAATCGCGACGCCATGGCCATGTCCGGGAAATTTGCCGAGGGCTGGCTCGAGCGCGGCGCGGCAGAGGGAATTCTGGCTTTTCCGGTTGGACGTCTCGGTCTCCTTGCGGTTGCGGAGCGTTGGACACCGTTGCTTGCCTTGGCCGATTCCTTGCGCGCGCTGCCGGACATGGACACGCTGTCCATCGGTGCTCGTCTGCGAGTCGATGCGGCGCGCGGGATCGCACACGCGCGACTCGGGCAGCGCGAGAAGGCGCTCGCGATCGATAGTGCGATGGCAGCGTTGGGCAATCCACGCTGGTTGCAGGGCACCATCCCTCTCAATCGGGCTCGAATTGCTGCACACCTTGGCAACTCGGCCCGTGCCGTCGAGTTGCTCGAAGAGGCAATTCAGCATGCAGTGCTCGCCAACGCCGAGGGCGTCGGCACGGTAGGCAGCGATCCATTTCTGCTCCCACTCCGCCAGTACGCACCGTTTCGCACGCTATTGAAGCCAACTGCGGCCGACGGGGTGAGATGAGGGCACGGGTGGCCGGAAGTGTTGTAACGCGAGTTTGGCTACTGCCATCGAATGATAGGCTCCTGGGTCGACTGTTGGAGAAGCAGTCGGACATTGAGCTGGGGCGTCGAAGCGTCATGAACTGCACCGCGACCACAAATCGATCACGAGGCTTGAAGTGACACTCGTCCCGCACAATCCTTCCCAGCTGTTTCCGCCCTATCGCGGATACGTCCATGCCGCGGAAATCGTGGGCGGCTCTCGCCTGCTCTTCATCAGCGGACTTAACGGTTTCGAGCAGGACGGAACCACCATGCCAGAAGGCTTCGACGAGCAAGCTGCTCTGATCTGGAGGCACATCCGAGCAATTCTGGCCTCGGCAAACATGAGCATTGAGAACCTCGTCTCTCTGCGAACATTCCTGGCTGATCCGAAGTACGACGAACCGAATGGGCGCATTCGTGCCGAGCAACTGGGTTCGCATCGAGTCGCTTCAACCGTTGTCTGTTGTCAGCTTCTGGCGGCAAGATGGAAGCTCGAGATAGAAGCGGTGGCCGCAGTATGAAGTTGTGGCACATTGATAGCCGCGAATGCGAAGGCCTGCGCCTGCCATGCCGCTCCAACATTACCACTCGCTTCCGAGAGAGGTCCCGTGCGCCGCTTCGGGCAACTGTTGATGGCCCTCGGCGCCGCGGTGGGCGCCGCTGCCGCCCTGGCGGTCTTCGCGCATCTCGGCATTGGCGGTGTGCCGTGGCTCGTGAACGTCGCCCTCGCGAAGCTTGGCTTCATCGGCGCTGTCGGGCTGATGACGGGTGGCGCGATCAGCGTCCGACTGGCCGCGCGTCGCGAGCTGCGCAAGCTCGGATCGCCCCCAGCGTCATGATGTTGCGCTGCTGAGCATCATCTCCAGCGCAGCGGACTGGATTCATGCGCAGATGTTAGTCGCCGTCTCCAGGCAGTTTCCGCCTCGCATGCTCGGTGAGTTCGGCCTCGGCGGTATCCCCCCGGCCGTCGGGTAATTCTCGCCTCACCGCTCGCCTAGCAATGGCGAGCGAACCGGAGGCGCAAACCGCGCAAGCAAGGGCGAACGTGGGGGCGACCGTTAGCACGTCGCTCCAGCCAAGGGACGCGGCCCTCGCGAAGAGGGCCGATAGCAGAAGGCCGCCCACGGCACCCCACCCCGCGAAACGCGGAAGCGACATCTGATCGAGCCGGCGACTGCCCTCGGTGAGCGCGAGGAGCGCGGAGAAGATGACCCCGGCAATGAAGCCGAATACACCAAAGACGAGAGGAAACGGGGCGTCGGCACGGAAGCGAGTCACCACCGCCAGTACGATGCCCGCGGCGGACCATGCCGCCCCCCAAGTGAAGCCCATCCCGATTGCACCGCGAATGCGTCGCAGCCACTTCCACATCATCTCCTCCAGCCTGGCGCCGCGCATCCCTGCAGCTGCTGCCTGCGGTTCGTACGCCAAGCGCTTTGTAATGCAAAGTACAACGCAGGGGGGCGGGATTTCAAGAGCGCTCATCGCCGGTGTGAGGATATAGAATGAGTGCCAAACGCACTCCGCATTCCTCCACCACGCTCCCGCCGTCCCGATGCTGAGAGTGATGCTTCGACTCGTCGCGGATGCAGGACTGGTCGCGATCCTCCTGTTCATGTCAGCGGGGACGCTCACATGGTGGCGTGCCTGGGTGCTGCTGGCGGTGCTCCTGCTGGTCCGGACCGTCGGCGCCCGTGTCGTCTACCGCGTCAACCCGGCCCTGCTTCAGGAGCGCGCGAGACTTCCGATTCACAGCGATCAACCGTGGTCCGACAGACTGCTCCTGTTCGCCGTCCTGACCACAGGGTTCACGGGGCTTCCCGTCATTGCCGGGCTCGACGCGTTCCATTGGCATCTGCTGACTCGGCCCGCGCCGCTGATGGGCGCCATCGGCCTCGTTCTGTTCGCGCTCGGATGGAGCCTCAAGAGTCTTGCGCTTCGCGCGAACGCGTTCGCGACCGCCGTCGTCCGCCTCCAAAGCGATCGCGCGCACGCTGTTGCCGATTCCGGAGTGTAT
>JBDSDB010000056.1:0-8013 GCA_039920785.1 Gemmatimonadaceae bacterium | reverse complement strand
GTGCTGCGCGGCGACACGGCGGCGATCGTGGTGGGAGCGGACAGCAACGTGCAGGATGGCACGATCGTGCACGTCGATCGCGGTGTGCCGTGCACGATCGGAGCGCGGGTGGCGATCGGGCATCGCGCCATCGTGCACGGCGCGACCGTGCAGGACGACTGCCTGATCGGGATGGGCGCGGTATTGTTGAACCGCGTCGTGGTGGGGAGCGGCTCGATCGTCGGGGCGGGAGCGGTGTGTCGAGAGGGAATGGAGATTCCCTCGAACTCGCTCGTCGTGGGAGTGCCGGCGAAGGTGATTCGCGAGACTACGGCGGCGGAGCGGGAGCGGATCGCGAAGACGGTGGCGTCGTACCTCGCGTTGCAAGTGGAGCATCAGGAGGGGCGGCATGGCCGAGCGTAGTCGCGCCGCCTCAGCGCCCGCCAACGACAGCACCGTCACCAAAGCCGATTGGGAAGGCCAGGACATCTCGGGCCAGACCTACACCCGCGTGCTGTTCGTCGACCTCGACATGACCGAGGTGACGAACGACGGCGCCACGTTCACCGAGTGCACCTTTCGGCAGGCGAAGCTCAACTGCTCCGTGCATACCGACGCGGCGTTCGTGAACTGCACCTTCATCGGCTGCAACTTCTTCGACGCGAAGTTCACAGGGTGCAAGCTCGTCGGCAGCACGTTCGACCGGTGCAGCTTCGAGCTGATGAAGGTCGAGGGCGGCAATTGGTCGCACGTGGGGATGCCGGGCGCGGACTTGCGCTCGGCGACGTTCACCGATGCGCGCATGCGCGAGGCGGATCTCACGAAGGCGAAGTTGGAGGGCGCATCGTTGCGCGGCGTCGATCTCTCGGAGTCGTCGCTCTTCGGCGCGAAGCTCGACGGCTGCGATCTGCGCGGGAGCGATTTGGGTGCGATCGACCTCGATGGGGTGGAGCTGAGGGGCGCGATCGTCACCGCGCAGCAGGCGGTGGCGATCGCACTTGCGCTCGGACTGGATGTGCGCGCCGAGTAGTGCGAGAGCTGCGACGCCGCATCGCTCACCGCGGAAACCGTCACGCGCGCGAATCCGTAGCGATCCAGACGCACGTCACCCAGGAGATCAGATGCGACGCAAGCCCACGATCGCAGCGGCCGCCGTCTCGGCGCTCGCACTGATGTTCCCGCTCGTCGCCCACTCTCAGGCGCCCCCTCCGCGGTCGAATCCGTCGCTCGATAGTCTGATCGCGAAGTACATGACCGATGCAGCCATCATGGGAGTCGGCGCCGCCATCCTCGTGAATCGGCAGGTCGTCTGGATGAAGGGGTACGGCTTCGCGGATGTCGCCCGCACGCGGCCGTTCACGCCGAGCACGATCATGAACATCGGCTCGATCGCCAAACCGTTCACAGGTGTGGCGATGATGCGGGCGGTCCAGGAGGGACGACTCTCGCTCGACGCCGACATCAGCAGCTACCTGCCATTCAAGGTCGTCAACCCCCACCGCCCAAGTGCGCGGATCACGCTCCGGCAGCTGGCGACGCACACGTCCGGCATCACAGACCGGTGGGACGTGTATCGAGATGTGTACCACTTCGGTGGCGACGCTCCCGAGCGCCTCGATCGTTTCCTCGCGGACTACTTCGTGCCGAACGGCAAGCACTATTCGCCCGAGAACTTCCTGGACGCTGCACCGGGTACACGCCGCGAGTACTCCAACATCGGCGCCGGCCTGGCCGGTTACATCGTCGAGCGTGCCTATGGCGAGCCCCTGAATCTCCTCACCCGCCGGCTCATCTTCACTCCGCTGGGGATGACGAGCACGGGGTGGTTCCTCTCCGAGGTGGATCTCGCGAAGCACTCCACGCTGTTCGTCTCGCAGGGCGGAATGTCCATCCCCATCCCGCAGTACGGGCTCACGACCTATCCCGATGGTGGCGTCCGCACCTCGGTCGCGGACCTCTCCACCTTCTTCATCGCCCTGCTGAACGGCGGAGCGTATCGGAACACGCGCATCCTCGACGCGCGCATGGCTGCGGAGATGGTGCGCTTCCAGTTCACCGACGCAAACCGGCCGGAGAACTTCCCGGCAGCAGACGGGAACTCGGGCCTCTTCTGGCGGACGAAGCTCAATGGCACGAGGATCGGGCATGGAGGCAGCGATCCGGGACTGCGGACGGAGATGCTCGCCGATCTCTCCGGGAACGTCGGCGTCGTCTTCTTCACGAACACCTCGGTCGCCGGCACCGACCAGCGATCGTCGACCGCAATCTTCGACGCGCTCTGGGCGTGGGCCGAGTCGTTGCGGGGAGCGAGCGGAGACCCGGCAAAGTAGGGCGTGCACCGCTTGGGATGGGCGCAGCGTGGCGTGCGTTGCCCGCGGCCGCGCGCCGAGGCCCGCGTCCGCTCAGCGCACGCTCCCCTTCCTCGACTCGATCTTCTCCCACATCCGCCAGAAGTAATCCGCGGTTCGGAAGAGATGATTGTCCACCAGATCCGGACCGGCGACGCCGAGCGCGACCCCGCCGGGCCCGACGTAGCCGTTGCCCGGCATAGTGCGGAGATCGCGGACCCAGTCGGCCATCATCCCGTAGTGCGCCACACCGTCGGTGTTGTAGTTCCAGCTCTTGTTGCCCGATCGGCTCATCGCGAAGCTGGCGTCGTACTTCACCCTCGTGCCGCCGCCCGGCCTCGGTCCCTTCACGAGCCCGTTGAGGTCCGTCCCGAACGACACCGCGCCGTTGCGATAGTTGGCCAGCGCAGGGTCGGGGTTGAGATAACCCATGTCCTGCATCACCTGCTGATAGATGCTCGTCCACCCCGACGCGCTCGACCCGTCGGAGCCGAGCCCGAACATCCCCTGAAGCTTGGCGAGCCGCGCGATCTGCGCCTTGGTGCGGCTGTTCTCGGCGTCGGCGCCCGCCGAGCCGCGACGTCCGGTGTGCCCCGACACGACGGGCATGTCGAACGACTCGGCGAGCGTGAGCGTCGCATCAGCGGTGCGCTGCGACATGTGATCGATGTCGACGATCATGCCGCGCTTCATCATCTCCTTGATGGCGAAGGCGCCGAAGGGCTGGAGTCCGCGCGCATTGCGATGTCCGCGGCTCTTGCCCAGTCCGGCCGGCGGCGGGCAGAGCGGCGGTGTGCCCGGTTTGCGAAATGGATCGATGCCCAGCTTGGCCAACGCCACGGCGCTCTTGAGCGTGTTCTCGACCGGGTCGGTGCCCAGCACGTAGTTGTGCGTGATCCCGTCGCTGATGTCGGCACACTCGATGGACCAGTAGTAGCCCGCCTCGCGAAGGTTCGAAGTGTTGAAGCCGCTCTCGTAGATCGCGGTGCCGCCGAACTGGTTGTCCACCACGTGGACGGGGAAGACGTAGCGGATGCCGCTGTCGTACAGCCGTTGGATCTCGGTGGTGATCGCCGTCTCGGCGACGAGCGCGGGAAGCGTTCCGAACGGCGCGAGCTTGTTGAAGTTGCCGATGTTGTCGATCTCGATGCCGAGGATGACGGCGATCTTGTTCGCCTGCACGATGCGCTTCACGTCGGCGGGGGTCAGTGCGATCTCCATGAAGGTGGGATGGCGGCCGACGAACAGTTTCGTCTCGACGATCTGCAGATCCGCCGAAGCCTTGTCGTCGCTCGGCAGGTCACCCGGTCCGGCGACGGCGGCGGCGAGCGTCGCGTTGTTGGAGGCGAGGGCGACCATCACGCGAAGTCCGCCGTCTCGCGCGCGCTCGATCCACTCGTACCACATCTTCTGGTGCGTGATGTCGTTCCACTTCGGCCACGACTGGAAGTCGGGATAGCCCCACGATGGGCTGCCCGTGACGAGCGCTCCGTTGCCCTCCTGGAAGCCGTTCATGATCGCCTTCCGCAGCTCGTCGCCGCACGGAAAGTTGATCAGATCGAAGCCGCCGTGGGTGGGCCGGTCGTTGCCCAGCGCGTGTTGCATCGAGTTGGCGCGGACCATCTTGTTGCACGATGCATCGGCCGGGAGCAGGGAGCCGACGTCGACGCCACCGTGCACCACCTTGCCGCTGAAGGCGAGGTTGACCATCGGATGCGTGTGCAGGTCCACCCATCCCGAGAGGATGTCGACGACGGCGAGCGACGCGCGCGGAAAGTTGTCGGCGGCGGTGGAGACGGGACCGGGCTCGTAGTAGCTCGCCACCGCCCACTGCTGATTTCCCGTCGCGACCGACGTCGCCATGACGGACGTGTCACCGACGACCCTGACGCCGCCTGACGGAAGGCCGGGTCCGAGGACGACGTAGTACGTGGCTCCGGCCACCGGCCGCCACGTCAGTCGCACCGCCCCGCTGCCCGTCTGCACGGCGGCGAAGCCCGTCGGGTTCACCGGCACGATCGCCCGTGCGGCGGGGGCGATCGGAATCCGCGCGGCGGGGACGGCCGGCGTGAGCGGTGGGGCCGAGACTACCGTGCCGGCGCTGCGCTCCGAGCAACCGGGCGGGTTGAAGGTCCCCTGCGGCTTCCCGAAGGTGAACGTCGCCGAGGTTGTCATGGCGACTCCCGGGACGCGGCGCGCGGCCGGAAGGCGCGCGGCGGGATAGGTGGCGGTGACGGTGGCCACCGCGCCGACCGCCGGCGCCTGGCCTGCCGGTGCCTGGCATGCGCAGGTGTAGAAGTGATATGCGTCGAGCCATTGTTCGACCGCGATCGCGCCGCTCGGCGACGTGATGGTCATGTCGAAGTCCGCGATCGTGACGCGGTTGCCCGTGGGGTTGCGCGGGACGTCGCGCAGGGACGGATCGATGACCTTGAGCGCCACGGCGGCGCATGACCCGATGGGCACCACGGGGGACGGATTCACCGCCACCGTCCACTGGGCGGTCAGTCGCGTCGGCGACATCACGCAGAGGACGAGGGCGACGGCACCGAACCGGGCGCCGCGACGTGTCGTCCTCGGAGAGATCGGGTGGCGGCGGAGGAGGGGGCCGGGGCGCATGTGGCTACAGGCTACATGCTCGCACGCTCGAGCGCGTCATTCGGAAGCGCGCTCGACGAGTGCTATTGTGGATCGGAGTAGCGGCGGCACGCGCAGTGCACGTGTTTCGAAGCAAGCGAGCAATGGTACGGTGTCGGGAGGGTGTCGCGGTGGAGCCGTTCGCTGGGCATCGCAACAATCGGCGCTCGCCGCGTAACACGTTCGTATGTGTGAACTTATGGGCAGCCTGCGGGATAGACTTGGTGGTGTCGGCATGCGGTTCATCCGTTCACCGGGAATACTCCACATGTTTTCAACCGAGCACTAGGCCCATTGCCAGCTTTGTGCTGCATACAATAGAAAGCGTTCTGCTTTAATCACTTAACCGCGTACTGGCGCGGAATCACGTGTGGGGGTAACATGCGCCCCCCAAGGTTCCTCCCGGCGTTATCGGTCCGCTCCCGTTGGTCCACTCGAGCTCGACCCTCCCCGCCGCACCAGTCCGGCCGTATCGTCACCCGTCTCACCTCTCTAGGGAGAAGCTGTCTATGACCCTTTCCGCCACACCCCCCGTGGGACTCGCGACCCTGTCAGCGAACGCGCGCACCGTGCTCGCGAAGCGATATCTGGTGAAGGACAAGACCGGAAAGGCGACTGAGACCCCTGAAGATCTGTTCTGGCGCGTGGCGACCGTGGTCGCCGACGCCGATGCGCGCTACGGCGCGACAGCGGATGGGGTGCAGAGCGTGGCGGCTGAGTTCTACGCGCTGATGACGCAGCGCCGCTTCGTGCCCAACTCACCGACGTTGATGAACGCAGGCCGTCCGCTCGGACAGCTCTCGGCGTGCTTCGTCCTTCCGGTCGAGGATGCGTTGGCGAACGGCAAGAACGGCATTTACGACACGCTCAAGTCGATGGCGATCATCCATCAGAGCGGCGGCGGCACCGGGTTCGGTTTCTCGAAGCTTCGCGCGAAGGGTTCGATGGTGCGCTCGACGACTGGCGTCGCGAGCGGCCCGATCTCCTTCATGAAGCTGTACGACGCGAGCACCGATGCGGTGAAGCAGGGCGGGACGCGCAGGGGCGCCAACATGGGCATCCTCCGCGTCGATCATCCCGACGTGCTCGACTTCATCTCCTGCAAGGAAGACCTCACGCAGGTGACGAACTTCAACATCAGCGTCGCGGTGACGAAGACGTTCATGGACGCGGTGAGGAACCGGACCGAGTACGATCTCATCGACCCCTCCAACGGCGACGTCGTCGGCCAGCTCGACGCGAACATGGTGTGGGACCGGATGATCCAGGGTGCGTGGAAGACGGGTGAGCCGGGTTGCTTCTTCATCGACGAGGCGAATCGCTACAATCCCGTTCCGCACCTGGGCACCTACGAGGCGACGAACCCATGCGGCGAGCAACCGTTGCTGCCGTACGACGTGTGCAACCTCGGCTCGGTCAACGTCGGGCATTGCGTGACGGACGGCGTGATGGATTGGGACGCGTTCCGCAAGGACATCCATCTCAGCACGCACTTCCTCGACAACATCATCGACGTCAACAAGTATCCGCTGCCGGAGATCGACACGCTCTCCAAGCGCATTCGCCGGATCGGCCTCGGCGTCATGGGCTTCGCCGATGCGCTGGTGCGCCTCGGCATTGCGTACGACACCCCAGAAGGCGTCGAATTCGGTCGTAAGGTCATGGCCTTCCTGGACGTCGAGGGCAAGCGCGAGAGCGAGCGCCTCGCCGACGAGCGCGGCCCGTTCCCCGAGTGGGCGCGTTCGATCTGGGGACCGGACGAGTTCTGCGCGCGGGACGCTGAGGGGAAGCGGATCCGGCCGAAGCAGATGCTGCGGAACTGCAACGTGACGACCGTGGCGCCGACGGGCACCATCTCGATCATCGCCGGCTGCTCGTCGGGGCTCGAGCCGTTGTTCGCCGTCGCGTTCATGCGCAATCAGGCGGGCGCGATGATGCCCGACGTGAACGAGGACTTCGTCGAGATCGCGAAGCGGGAAGGGTGGTACAGCGAGGCGCTGATGGAGCGCATCGCGAAGGAGGGGCACGTCGGCTTCCCAGAGGTGCCGGCCAAGTGGCAGCGCGTGTTCGTCACGGCGAACGCGATCGCGCCGGAGTGGCACGTGCGGATGCAGGCGGCCTTCCAGGATCACTGCGACTCGGCGATCAGCAAGACGACGAACTTCTCGCACGCGGCGACGGTCGAGGATGTGCGCGCCATCTATGAGATGGCGTACGACATGAAGTGCAAGGGTGTGACCGTGTATCGCGATGGGTCGCGGGATGCACAGGTGTTGTCGACTGGCGCGACGGAGAAGGCGAAGGCGGAGCGGGACAAGCCTGCCGAGTCGAAGGGTGATCGCCGCGAGGTTGGGGAGCTGCGCGGGCAGCTCGCCGAAAAGGATGCAGAGGTCGAGCGGCTGCGGAAGGTGTTGTTCGAGGTGGAGGCGGAGAACCTTCAGCGTCGCGCGAAGCGGTCGCGGCCCGAGAAGCTGCGTGGGACGACGCACCGGCTGGAGACGCCGCTCGGGACGATGTTCGTGAACATCACCGAGGATGACAAGCAGCAGCCGTTCGAAGTGTTCATCACGCTCGGAAAGGCGGGCGGGTCCGCGATGGCCGATGCGGAAGCGATGGGGCGGTTGATCTCGTTGGCGTTGCGCTCCGGCATTCCGATCATGGAAGTGCATCGGCAGCTGCGCGGGATTTCGTCGGATCGTGCGGTCGGGTTAGGGCCGAACAAGGTTTTGTCGGTGCCGGATGCGATCGGGATTGCGCTGGAGCAGTGGTGGCGGGACAAGCAGGGGGTGCAGCAGGATCTATTGCACTCTGCTCCGGCTGGGGCGGCGCCCGTGTCAGGCGGTGGTTCGGGTGTGTCGGAGCCGGTGGTGGTGCGGACTACTGGGCAGTCAGGTGAGCAGATGTCGTTTCAGGCGTACAATGGCGGAGAGACGTTCATGGGGACGTGCCCTGACTGCGGATCGCAGCTCGAGTATGCGGAAGGGTGCGTAAAGTGCCATGTGTGCGGGTTTAGTGAGTGCGGGTGATTTCGCTCGCTTCGAATGCTGGT
>JBDSDB010000055.1:0-7072 GCA_039920785.1 Gemmatimonadaceae bacterium | reverse complement strand
CGAGGTTGTTGAGCATGAACAGCGGCGACTCGTTGAACCGAAAGTTCTTCACGGCCTTCGTGATCTTGCCGTTCTCGATGAGGAAGGTGCCGTCGCGCGTGAGCCCGGTGAAGAGGATGGTGCGCGGGTCGACCGAGCGGAGATACCAGAGCCGCGTGACGAGAATGCCGCGCGGCGTCGAGCGGATCATCTCCTCCGTGGTCGTGGTGCCGCCGGCCATCTTGAGCGAGCCCGCGCCGGGTGTCGGCGTCTTGCCCTTCTTCTGCGCCCAGAATCGAGAGTAGGCGAGCTCCTTGAGCACGCCCTTCTCGATCCACATCATCCGCCTGTTCGGAAGGCCCTGCCCGTCGAACGGCTGCAGCAGCATCTGCGGGTCCTGCGGATCGGAGAAGATCGTGACGCGTGGATCCATGATCGTCTCGCCGATCTTGTTCTCACCGTTCGGCTTGGCGAACGCGCTCCGGCCCTCGTCGGCCAACCGCGCCTGCAGCGAGAAGGCGAGCAGGCTCACGAGGTCGCCGACGCCCTGCGGCTCGAGGATCACCGTGTAGCGGCCCGGCTCGATCGCCACGGGGTTGCGCGACAGCCGCGCCTTCTCGATCGCGCTGTTGCTCACCTTCGCGAAGTCGATCTTCGTCCAGTCGTTCTCCTCGGCGCCGGCCCAGCCCGAACCGGTTCCGTCGGCGGTGCGCACGGTGAGTGTGTAGTTCGCCGTCGTCGAGCGATGGTACGCGAACAGCCCCTTGCTGTTGCCCAGCGCGGAGGTGCCGGCGTTGACGACGAGGAAGCCGGCCGCCTGCAGATCGCCGGCCTTGCGCGCCGGCTCGAGCGCGGTGAGCGCAGCGCGCGCGCGATCGGCGGCGCTGACGCCCGCCGTCGCGTCGAAGTATGCCGGCACCGGGACGTACGTCTGCGCCGCGAGCACGGGAAGCCACTCCGGATCGTCGGGCGACAGCTTCGCCAGCCGCTCGGACTCCCCGACCACGCGCGCGATGGAGTCGTCGGACAGATCGTTCGTCACCGCGGTCGCGTGCTTCTTTCCGAAGACGCTCGTGACGGCGAGGCTCGTGTTCGACACACCGCCCGCCGTGGACATCTGGTTCGCGGCGAAGCGCACGTCCGCCTGATTGCCGCTGCCGACGTTGACGATCACCTCCTCCGCCTTCGACAGCTTCTTCACCTTCTCGATGATGGCCTTCGCCTGCTCGCTGGTCATCAGCGCGTCGGGGGGAACCGGCTGGCGGATGTCGAGCAGGCGCTTTGGCTCGTCCGGGTTCGTCGTGCTCACCATGCTCACGCCTTCCTCCCGGTGTTGATGACGTTGATCTGCTTGAAGCGGCTGGGGACGCAGCCGTGGCTCACGGCGTTCGACTGTGCCGGCTGTCCCTTGCCGTCGTTGAACGCGGAGCCGAGCTGGTAGCTCGCCTTGCCGCCGATCATGTCCATCGCGTTCCAGAAGTCGGGAGTCCGCAGCTGGTAGGCGACGTCCTTGAGCATCCCGACGATCTTGCCGCCCCTGATCTCGTGGAACACCTGGCCGCCGAACTGCGCGTTGTAGCGCTGCTGGTCGATGGAGAACGACCCGTCGCCGACGATGGCGATGCCGCGATCGGTGGCGGCGATGATGTCCTCGTAGCTGACGTCCTTCTCGCCCGGCATCAGCGACACGTTCGGCATGCGCTGGAACTGCACCGAGCTCCAGGAGTCCGCGTTGGAGTTGCCGTGCGAGCGCACGGGCCGCCCCTGCTTGTCGTACCACCACTTGAGCCAGCTCGCCTGCTCGCGCGTGGTCTGGTAGTCGTTGAAGATTCCGTTCTTGATGATCAGGAAGTCTTCCGGCTGAACGCCCTCGTCATCGTAGCCGATGGTCGCGCACGCGCCGGGTTCGGAGCGGTCGCCACGCACGTTCATGAACGCGGGTCCGTACTTGAGCTGCCCGAGCACCTTCTCGGGCGGCGACACGAAGCTCGTGCCCGCGTAGTTGGCTTCGTACCCCATCGCGCGATCGAGCTCCGTCGGATGCCCGATCGACTCGTGAATCGTGAGCCACAGATGCGAGGGATGCAGCACGAGATCGTAACGCCCGACGTCGACGGGTTTGGCCGAGAGCTTCTGCACCGCTTCCGCCGCCCACTTGGCGGCGTTGCCGACGAGATCCTGCTCGAGCACGTATTCCCATCCGCGTGCCATGGGCTGGATCACGCTCGACCGCGTCTGGAAATCGCCGGGCGCGGTGGCGGTCGCCTGCCAGGGAACGGAGCTCCGCACGATGGTCTGCGAGATCACCGAGCCGTCGCTGTTGGCGAAGCTGCGATCTTCCTTGACGAAGGCGAGCCCGGAGTTGATGAACCGCACGCCCTTCACCGCCATCGCCGCGGCGTTCGCCTTGAGCAACAGCTCGGCACGCTGCTCGATCGGGATGGTGAACGGATCGATGGTGAAGGAGCTCTTCCAGCTGACGTCCTTGTGCACGGCGGACGGCGCGAACTGCACGGGCTTGTCGCGCGCGAGGCGATTGGCCTTCGCGATCCCGACCGCCTCGCGCGCCGCCGCTGCGACGCCGTCCTTGGTGAGCTGGCTGCTCGCAGCGAAGCCCCACGTCCCATCGACGAGCGCGCGCACGCCGGCGCCCACCGAATCGCTGTCCGCGGTGTTGACGATCTGCTGCTCGCGCGTGAAGACGAAGCTGTTGCGATACCGGCCGATGCGCACGTCGGAATAGCTCGCGCCAGCGCTCTTCGCCGCGTCGAGCGCCGTCATCATCAACTCCCGCACGACCTCTTCGGGCGGCATCTCGTCGGCGCCGCGAAGTGGCGCGAAGCCAGTCATCGCCTGTGCGGGATTGATCATCCCCGCGGCGGCGAGCCCGGCCGCGGCCATGCCGCTCTGCTTGAGGAAGTCTCTTCGTGTCTTCACGTGAACCGATGGTGGAAGGTGCAAATCGTTCAAGACAAAAAACCGTCGCGAGCAGAGGGAAACCGGCATTACCCGGCCCGCGCGACGCCCTTACATTCTGCCCGTCGGGAGTCTGCAGGCATATATGCGAGCAGGCCGCGCGACCCGCAATCATGGTAGGTCACGTCGCCACCTCTTCGATAGGATGTTCTTGCACGGAGCCACCGTCACCAGCACTCAGCCGGGCTCATCGCGGGACGACCTGCTCGCCGCCGCCGCGCGCCTGCGCGCCGAGGTCGCGAAGCGGATCGTCGGTCAGGAGGTCGTCCTCGAGGAGATCCTCATGGCGCTCCTCGCCGGCGGCCACGTGCTGCTCGTCGGCGTGCCCGGGCTCGCCAAGACGCTGATGATCCGCAGCATCAGCGAGGCGATGCACCTCGACTTCCGCCGTATCCAGTTCACGCCCGATCTCGTGCCGAGCGACATCACGGGGACAGAGGTGATGGAAGAGCACACGGCCACGGGCGCGCGCTCGTTCCGCTTCGTGAAGGGCCCGGTGTTCGCCAACATCGTCCTGGCCGACGAGATCAACCGCGCACCGCCGCGCACGCAGGCCGCGCTACTCGAGGCCATGCAGGAGCACCGCGTCACCGCCTTCGGCGAGACGATGACGCTGCCCGAGCCGTTCTTCGTGCTGGCGACGCAGAACCCGATCGAGCAGGAGGGGACGTACCCGCTCCCGGAAGCGCAGCTCGACCGCTTTCTCTTCGACATCCGCGTCGGCTATCCCGACGAGGACGCCGAGGTAGGCATCCTGCGCTCCACGACGGGCGCGGCGCTCGAGCCGATCCGGCAAGTGATCGACGCCGAGGAGACGCGCGCGTTGCAGCGCCTCGTGCGCGACATTCCCGCCGCGGAGCCCGCGCTGCGCTTCGCCGCGCGACTCGCCCGCGCGACGCGGCCGGCCGACGACAGTGCGTCCGAGACGGTGAAGCAGTACGTGCGCTGGGGCGCCGGCCCACGCGCGGGACAGGCGCTCATCCTCGGTGCCAAGGCGCATGCGCTGCTCAGTGGCCGCTTCGCCGTCTCGCCCGCCGACATCGTGCGCGTCGCGCGGCCGGTGCTGCGCCACCGCGTCCTCCCCAACTTCGCCGCGGAGTCGAAGGGGATCACCGTCGATCGGATCATCGACGGGCTGCTGGAGGACGTGAAGCCTCCCAAGAGCGACATCAGGATCTGAGCGCGCCATGCCGCCGGACTTCGCCGCGCTGCTGGACGCTCTGCACGGCATGCGCTGGCCCGCACGATCCGCCGTCCGCGGCGGCATGCCCGGCGCGCACGGCTCGCGCATGCGCGGGACCTCGGCGGAGTTCACGGAGTATCGTCCGTACGCCCAAGGCGACGATCTCGGACGGATAGACTGGCGGCTGTTCGCGCGGAGCGATCGCGCCTACATCAGGCTCTCCAACGACCGCGCCATCCTGCCGACGACGATCGTCCTCGACGCCAGCGCGTCGATGGCGTTCCCGACGGCGACGCTCGACAAGTGGCGGCTCGCCTCGGCGCTCGCGATCGGCCTCGCCGCCGTGGCGCGAAGCTCGGCCGATCCGGTGGGACTCGTCATCGCGCGCGAGGGCCAGTCGATCCAGCTGCCGCCACGCTCGAGGCGAAGCCTCATCCACGAGCTCATTCGCGCCGTGGAGGGGATCGAGCCCGGTGGTGACGAACCGCTGTCGCACTCGCTCTCGGCGGCGTCGCGCGTGAGTGGCCGCATCGTCGTCATCACCGACTTCCTCGGCGACGCGGACGACGTCATCGGCAACGCGGCACGCGCCGTGGTGAGCGGGCGCGAGGTGCACGCGGTGCACGTGGTCGCCGCGGGGGAGCTCGATCCTCCGCGGCACGCGATGCTCGTCTCGGACCCCGAGTCGCCGGCGATCCGCCGCGCGCTCACGCAGGACGGGCGCGGCAGCTACGACGCGGCGTTCGCGGCGTGGCGCGATCGGCTGGCGCACAGTCTGAGCGACGCCGGCGTCGCGTACACGATGGCCGTCACGGGCGAAGAGGCGACCGATCACCTGGTGCGACGAGTGACCGCGCCGAGAAGCGGCGTGCACAGCGGATGACGCTCCTCGCCCCGCAGTTCCTCTTCGCCGCGCTCGCGATCGCCGCCGCCGTCATCGCGCTGCACTTCCTCGTCACCCGGCAGCCGCGTGCCGGCGTGCTGCCCACGGCACGCTTCGTCCCCGACCGGCCCGCCACGGCGACAGCGCGTGCCGCGCGGCCGTCGGACCTCCCGCTGATGCTGCTCCGCGTGCTGCTCGTCATGGCGACGGGCCTCGCCCTCGCCCGCCCGGTGCCGACGCCGGCACGGCGCGCCGAGGCGCGGGTCATCCTCGTCGACGCATCG
This sequence comes from Gemmatimonadaceae bacterium, assembly GCA_039920785.1. Classification (GTDB taxonomy): domain Bacteria; phylum Gemmatimonadota; class Gemmatimonadetes; order Gemmatimonadales; family Gemmatimonadaceae; genus AG11. The sequence goes on along the minus strand of JBDSDB010000055.1, from coordinate 1,767 downwards.
CGGTCCGTGAAGAACGCCGCCGCGCTCCGTGACGGCGCGCGGAGCGTCGTTCGCGAGGGCGACGTGGTGGTCGTGTTCGACTCCGCGGCGCGCCTCGTCAGCGGCCGCGTCGCGGACTCTCTGCGACTTCTCACACCGTCGGCGCGCACGGGGCGTCTCTCGGCGGCACTCGTGGCGGCGATGCGCGCCGCGACCACGATCAGCGCGTCGGCCGACAGTCTCGAGCTCGTGATCGTATCGCCGCTCGCCGCGGAGGAGATGGATGCGGCAACGGCGAGTATCAGACGAATGTGGCCAGGCCGAGCGCGATTGCTCCGCGTCGGCGGTGGAGCTCCGGATAGCGCTTCGGCATCGACACCGATCGAGCTGCGCTCGCGAGCGGACGACCCGCTCAGGATCGCCGTCGCCGCCACGCGCGCCGATCATGGGAGCGCGCTGATCGTTCGCGACTCTGCGCTCGCGCCGGCGCCCGCGGTGACGGCGGGACGCGCGCTCGTGTACTGGCCGGTCGACGCACGGCCGCGCGGAGCGATACGCCGACCACGCACGGACACCACTGGCGCTGTCGTGGCGGGCGACGCGATCGTCGTCGCACCGTTCGAACGGCGTTGGCGCTTTCCCCGCGACTCGGTGCGCGGTGCGCACGTGGTCGCGCGCTGGGCGGATGGCGATCCGGCTGTGGTCGAGTGGGCGAACGACTCGGCCTGCACCCGCTCAGCGTCCATCCCGGTGCCCACCGCCGGAGATCTCGTCGTGCGCGCCGACTTCATCGCGCTGGTGGCGCGACTCGCGCGCGCATGTCGCGGCGCGGTTCCGATGACGCCCACGTCGGCGTCGGCGGTCGCGCAGCTCGCCGGAACTGGAGGCCGCGCGTCGCACCGAGCGTTCCCTCTTCACCGCGATGCGCACTCCACGCTCGCTCCGTGGCTCTTCGCGCTGGCCATCATCCTGGCGATCGTCGAGCTGATGGTGCGCACGCGTCGGATCGACTCGGCGTCCGTGATGCGGGCACGAGCGCCCGGAGTTGCGGCATGACGACGGCGGCGGAGCGAGTGCGCGGTACCCGGCGAGCGCTCGGCGCGGGCGCCATCGCCCGCGCGGTGATGTGGGGCGTCGCCACCACGTGCGCGCTGCTCGCGGCCATCGTGGCTCTCTCACTCGCGATGCCTGACCTCGCGCAGGATCGCATGGTGCCGCGCGCAGTGGCGGTGCTCGTGGGCGCGCTCGTTTCGGGCTCGCTGCTCTGGCGCGCGCGACACGTTGGCTCGCTGCACCGCGTCGCGCTGTGGATCGAGGAGCGGATTCCCGAGCTCCAGTATGCCCTCGTCACCGCGGTGGAGCACGGCGGCACGAGCCGCGCGCCGCATCTCGAGTCGCACGTTGCACGGTACGACATCGCGCCCGTGACACGCGGCGCGCTGCGGCGTGCGCTCACGCCGGCGTTCGCCGCTGCCGCGATCGCCATGGCGCTACTCTGGGCGTCATCGTCGGCAGCGTCCGGCGAGAACAGTCTTCTCGCGGCGATCCGCGGCACGCGGCGGGGCGGTGCAACGGCGCGCGGCAGCCGCCTTGCGGCGCTCGTGGTGCGGGTGACGCCGCCAAGCTACACCGGCGCACGTCCGACCACGCTCGACGATCCGTCCGCCGTTCGGGCGCTGGTCGGCAGCAGGGTGAGCGTGTCGGGTCCGGGCGACGCGATTGGCCTCGAAGCTACGCTGGGACGAACCGTGCTTCGCGCCACACCGAACAATCGTGGCTGGAGCGTGG
>JBDSDB010000054.1:0-4241 GCA_039920785.1 Gemmatimonadaceae bacterium | reverse complement strand
TGGTCCATACGAATACGGAGACGTCGAGGATCAGTAGGAGGTTGATGTACTCGTAGATGTAGCCGACAAGCTCGTTCTCGCTGGTTGGATCGAACGAGAGCCAGCGTGCGGCACGGGCGATCCACGGTAGCCGCGCGCTTGAACGGATGAGATCACTCGTGAGCTGGCTGAGAGCAGGTGCATCGAGCCTGGCGAGCTCTCTCGCCGCGCTCTGCAGCGTGGGGACCATTCCAGCTGCGGGGAGAGCACGAGCAATCCGGTCTCGGGTCGATATGCGGATGTAGGTGTTCAGGAAGGCGAGTGCGACGATTCCAAGCAAGAACGGCGGCCACCAGAATGCGACGATCATCAGCGCGGCGCCGAGGACGCTGAGAGCGGGAGCAAGGCGAGCGAGCGTCGGCACCTCGGGAAGCTCGGCCTGGAACAGCAGCGGCAGCGCACTGGCCCGGGAGCTGGCGAGTGGCGTCAGCGCCTGACGAATGCGCTCGCCAACATCTGGGGCGCCGACGACATGGCTGACCGCTGCCTCGAACTGTCGGACCGAGTCCAGGGAATGATCCTCTCGCCGCAACCGAGCGTAGAGCAGATGCTGCCCCGGCCAGCTCGACGTTCGGTCGATCGACTGGAAGAGCTGATCCATGTCGAGGTCGTTCCACGTCTGCAGTGGAAGCACGCTGACAGCCGGCGAGAGACCCTCGACATATTGCGCAACGCGCGGCATGTCGTACTCGCGTGACAAGTCCTTGCCCGCGCGCCTGAGGGCGATCGCCAGGTGGGCAGATCGCGCGAAGATCAGCACCAGGACCCCGACGAGCAGCGCGACCGCGACGATGAGGGCGTTCATGGGCCCAAACACTACCGCATCGGCGCTCGCCGTGCTCCCCCAACCCTTTCCGCGACGGCGGAGTCTATTCCTGTGAAGCCTCCCCTGGAGCTACCCGCTACGTGTTGGAATCCGAGCTGATCGAGCGCGTGCGGGCCGGAGACATGGCCGCGGCACGCCAGCTCTACGACGCACACATCGGCGCCGCCCATCGACTCGCCATGCGCATGACCGGCGACGAGTCGCTGGCAGACGACGCGACCCAGGTCGCGTTCATCCGGGCGTTCGGCTCTCTGGCCCGGTTCCGCGGCGACTCATCCTTTGGAACGTGGGTGCACCGCATCACCATCTCGGCGACACTGAACCTCCTCAAGGGACGCAGGCGCTGGAACGCTCGGAGTGCTGAACTGGATGTTGCATCGAACGTCATCGCGCAGACGACGGAGCCGGACATCCTGCTCAAGGAGCGGCTGCACGAGGCCATCGACACCCTGCCGGAGATCTACCGCCTCGTGTTCGTGCTGCATGTAGTCGAAGGGTTCAATCACGAGGAGATCGGTGGCAGGCTCGGCATCCCGATCGGTACGTCCAAAGCGAGACTTTCGGTGGCGCGCTCGAAGCTACGGGCAGCGCTCCGCGATTTCGAAGGAGAGTGGGCCAGTGCATGACGACGACGAGAAGTTCGACGAGTTCCTGCGGCAAGCCACGAGTGACTACAACGCGCCCGTGACGTCGCGGGCCGACGCCATCTGGGCGGCCATCGAGCCGGACGTCGCTCGTGCGATCGCGCCGAAGCGCCGGTTCGTCCGCGTCCGCACGCTCTCGATCGGAGCGGCCGCCGCGGCCACACTGGTGCTGGGTGTCGCCATCGGTCGCTGGTCGTCGCCATCCTCGCTCCATCGACAGCTGCCGACCGCTGCGGCGACTCTGGATTCGTCGTCCGGCAACGGGCGCGCACGCGCCGTTACGCTCGATCACCTGGCCGACGCCGAAGTCTTCCTCACCACCGTGCGCTATGAGCTCGAGTCCGGCCTCCCCGATGCCGAGCGCGCCGCGCGCAGCCGAGAGCTGCTCGGTCGGACCCGCGTCCTCCTCGGCGCATCGCAGAACCGCACGCCCGAAGTCGCCCGGCTCCTCGAGGACCTCGAGCTCCTGCTCGCCGAGATCGCCGCGCTGCCAGCCCCGCCCGCACGCTCGTCGCTGGATCGCACGCTCCTCGACGAATCGATCCGCGACGGCGACGTCATCCCACGTATTCGCGCCACCTTGCCGGCCCGCGCGGCCGGCGCCTGAACGGAGATCGACATGAAGCTGATGATGATCGCACTCTCACTCGTGGCCACGCTCGCGGCACATGCATCGCCGGCCCCGCGCGCGGAGCGGGAGTTCGCCACCACGCCACGCGCCGCCTGGGCCGACGCCGACCCCGCGGACTCCCTCTATCGCTCGGCGCGCCGCGCGCTGACGCAGAAGGATTACGAGACGGCCGCGAAACTGTTCGACGCCATCGTCTCGCGCCATCCGCGCTCCGAGTACGCACCGGATGCGCTCTACTGGAAGGGCTTTGCCCTCTATCGCAACGGCAGCCTCGATGACGCGGCGAGCGCGCTCGAGGCGCAGGCCAAACGCTACCCACAAGCGGCCACACGCAGCGACTCCGCGGCGCTGCTGATCCAGATCAAGGGCCAGCTCGCACGCCGTGGCAATGCGTCCGCGCAGGCTGCCGTGACCAGGGCGGCGTCGCAGTCCGGCCTAAACTGCGACGAGTTGGAAGTGCTGATGGCCGCGCTGGACGCCTTGCAGCAGATGGACGCCGAACGCACACTGCCCCTGCTCCGGCGAGTGCTGGCACGACGTGACGAGTGCTCCAAACCGCTGCGGAAGAACGCGCTTTTCATCCTTGCCCAGCGGTCCGGAGGCGATCGCGAGCGGATTCTCCTCGACGTCGCGAAGACCGATCCCGATGCGGGCGTGAGACAGGATGCGGTGTTCCATCTTCAGCAGGCAAAGAGCGATGGCGCCGTCGACGCGCTCGAGGATCTCCTCCTGCACAGTGATGAACGCGGCGTCCGCCAGAATGCGTTGTTCGCGCTCGCGCAGAACGGCTCGGACCGCGCTCGCACGATCCTCCGGGCATTCGCGCTCTCGGAGAGCACGCCAGCCGCACTCCGTAACGATGCCATCTTCCACATCGCGCAGAGTAGCCAGGCGGTGGACCAGGCGTGGTTGCGCGACGCCTACTCCCGGATCGCCGACGGGGAGGCGCGGACCAACCTCATGTTCCACGTCGCCCAACGACCTGGCGCGGAGTCGAGTCGATGGTTGGAGTCGGTGATCACGGACTCGAAGGAGTCGGACATGCAGCGCAAGAACGCGGTGTTCCATCTCGCGCAGCGCAAGGACGGCGGAGATGCGCTGATAGCCGCCTACGACAAGGTGAGCGTTTCGCTCAAGAAGGACATCCTCTTCCACATCGCGCAGCGTCGCGACGCCGCGTCGCTCGACAAGCTCATCGCGATTGCCAAGCGCGATCCCTCGCCCGAGCTGCGCAAGGAAGCGCTGTTCCACATCGGTCAGTCGAAGGATCCCAGAGCCCTGAAGGCCCTCGAGGAGATCGTCGTCCCATGAATACGCATTCAATCATCGCGGCCGCGCTGCTGTCGCTTGCACCGGCGCTCGTTCACGCGCAGTCGCTCGACGCGCGCGTGGCGGCCGCGCAGGGCAGCGTCGGCTTCGAGTTCGAGACTCGCGCGAACGTCTGCGGGAACGGTACGAGCATCAACGTGAGTGATGACACGAGTGCGGGCTGGACGATGCGGCCCTACCGCTCCGGCGTCCATATGGGCCGTAGAAGCGGAGACGGCTCGTTCGCGTGCGAGATGGGCCCTGCGCGGGTGGTGCTCCAGCACTCCGGCGCCGCGGTGAACGTCGTCAGTGTCACGGTCGGCGGGCGTGCTGTGCGGGCCGACAACGAGCTCGGCGCCATTCCGCCGGCGGAGGCGGCGCACTACCTGCTCGCCGTCGCGCCGCGGTTGTCCGGGCGATCCGGCGACGATGCCGTCATGGGGGCGGCCATCGCCGACATCCCGTCGCCCTGGCGGCGCATGCTGGAGATCGCGCGCTCGCGCGACGCGTCGGAATCGTCGCGCAACTCGTCGCTGTTCTGGGTGAGCCAGGAGGCGAGCGCCGTCGCGACTGCGGGGCTGGCCGACGTCGCCATGGACGATGCCAACGAGAGCTCCGTGCGCAGCAGCGCGCTATTCTTCCTTGCGCAGCGCACGAACGGCGAGGGCATCCCCTCACTCGTTCGCGTCGTCCGCGAATCGAAGAGCGCGAAGCTCAGGAAGGACGCGATCTTCCATCTGGCGCAGAGCCGTGACCCGCGCGCGCTCGCTCTGTTCGAGCAGCTGCTCGCGGG
>JBDSDB010000053.1:0-5583 GCA_039920785.1 Gemmatimonadaceae bacterium | reverse complement strand
GGACGCGTTCTCAATGCACCGCAGCTCGGTTGGCGCAACGTCGACATCCGCAAGCCGCTGCAGGACGCGATCGGCATTCCCGTTCAGGTCGAGAATGCGCCGATCGCGTGCGCGCTCGCGCGGATGTGGCTGGGCAAGCCGGGCGCGCAGACGCCCACGGACTTCGTCTACGTGACGGTGTCCGACGGAATCGGCGCGGGCGTCGTGGTCAATGGCCAGGTGGTGCGCGGCCAGACCAACTCCGCGGGCGAGTTCGGTCACGTACCGCTGAGCGTCGACGGGCCGACGTGCATGTGCGGCGGGCGGGGATGCCTCGAGGCGTTCACGTCCAATCTCGCGACGGTCTCGCGGTACCTGGGCAAGGATTTCTCTCCCGCCACGGCGCGCGCGCTCACGCACTCCTCAGGCGTGACCATCGCTGACGTGGTCTCGCGCGCGCTGGCGCACGAGCCGCGCGCCATGCATGCGCTCGACGAGACCGCCCGTTATCTGGGCGCCGGCCTGGCGGTGATCATCAAGACGTTGAGTCCGACCCAGATCGTCGTCGGTGGAGAGATCACCGAGGCGTGGGAGAGCCTGGAGCCGACGATTCGGCGCGAGATCAGCGCGCGGTCGTTGACGGATCTCGCTGCGGCCACCCCGATCGTTCCGGAGCTCGCCACGACGTATCCGCGACTGCGCGGGGGAACGGCGCTCATCGCCGCCCCACTCTTCGCCGCGCCTCGCATCGCCTAGTCGATTCAGGCAGTGCGTGGCGCAGGCCGAGCGTCAGCTACGCAGCTCGCTCACGCAGGCGCCAGCGCCGCGCGTGTAACCCTCCCGGAAGTTCGCGAGCCGTTGATCGCGCGTGCCGTGTCCCAGCAACGCCGCACGCGTCACGATGCGTCGATCGATGCGTTGATCGCCGGTGAGCTGCGGCGTCGGATCACCAGCGGCCGCGAGCCCGAAGAACGCCTCGTCGAGATCTCCCGCCTCGAGCGTGCCCACGTGCTCGGATTCCTTGGTGAAGACGCCAGCGAGACAGTCCGCCGCCGCCTCATTCTTATATGGAATTCGAGATTCGGCACCGAGCTGGCTCACCACTGCGTGTCCCATCTCGTGGGCAATGACGCCGATGGCTGCCATGTCTCCGTCGGTGCGGAGCTCGTTCGCGGCCGCGCCCGCCAGGCGTGCGAGAAATACCTCGTCGTAGTAGATGGCGTTCCGATTCACGCAGTACGCCGCGTTGTCCGCTCGCATCACGCCGCAGTCGGTGCGAACCGGCCCCCGATACGCCATCAAACGCGGCGGGACGAACCGTGCGCCGAACTGCGCGAAGCGTGCCTGCCAGAGCTCCACGAGGGCGCGATACGCCATACCAATCTTCTCGTTCGACGCGGCGATCTGCGCGTCGCTCACGTCGGCGGTCGCCGATGTAGCGACGAGCGTTGGCGGTACCGCGGCTGGGTCCGCGCGCGCTGGCGAGGACGTCGCCGCGATGAGGACAGGAAAGAGCGCCGTCAGGGCGCTCCGGAACAACCTTCTATTGCGTAGGGGACGCATATCTCACCTCCGCATATATTACCCCCTCACTTCCCCGTGGTTGCTCGACTGGTGCGGCGAGGCGTCGAGGGCGAACGTGGTGTGAGACCCGGTAGCTCAGCTGGTTAGAGCAACGGACTTTTAATCCGTAGGTCCTGGGTTCGATTCCCAGCCGGGTCATGCTCGCCTCTTACATACGAACTCATCGCGAGGCAGGTTACCCACGCGCTTCGAGGGCGTCTTGCTGTATTGGTGGATCTGATTGCGCGACTCAGTCGTTGACCACCGGTTCGGCACTGTTCTTCCATCGCTCACCCGGACCGCAAGCGTGGTCTGGGGGTAGCAGGTAGATTCACCCCCGAACGACGGCCGACGCTGAGCCCGCGGCGACGAACCCACCACCGCGGCGTCGGTGGTCCGGGCCGAACAACTGTATACACGCATTGCGAGGAGGCTTGATGAGCACGACGCTTGGGCACGACCCGGTGGACGTCGGTACCGCGCCGCAGTACGACCGTTCCGCCTGGAAGGCGATCATCGCGAAGTATCAGGGCTCCGATGTCGCCCGCTCCGTGCTCCAGATGGTCACCACGCTCGTCCCGCTCGCGATTGCCTTCGTCGTCATGTATTGGTCGCTCGGCGTGTCATACTGGCTGACGCTCCTGCTCTCGCTGCCGACCGCGGGCCTGCTCGTGCGGACGTTCATTCTCATGCACGACTGCACGCACAACTCCTTCCTTCCGTCCCGGAAGTGGAACGACATCGTCGGCTACGTCACCGGCGTCCTCACGCTGACGCCATTCGACCAGTGGCGTCGCGATCACGCGCTGCACCACGCTTCGTCGGGTGACCTCGACCGCCGTGGCCACGGCGACATCAACACGCTGACGGTGCGCGAGTATCTCGCGCGCGACACGTGGGGCCGGTTCAAGTACCGCGCGTTCCGCCACCCGTTCACGCTGCTCGGCCTCGGCCCGCTTCACCTGATGATCAACCAGCGCTTCCGCGCCGCGGGCTCGGTCGCCACGCACGACAAGCAGGCGCGCGGAGTCTGGACGACGAACCTCGGCATCGCGGTCGGCTACGCATTCTTCGGCTTCCTGTTCGGCTTCAAGGAAGTGGCGATGATCTACCTGCCGAGCATCTACCTCGCGGGCGCCTTCGGCGTGTGGCTGTTCTACGTGCAGCATCAGTTCGAGGATGCGTACTGGGAGCCGCATCAGGAGTGGGACTACGTCACGTCCGCCATCGCAGGCAGCTCGTATTTCAAGATGAACCCGGTGCTCCAGTGGTTCACTGGAAGCATCGGACTGCACCACGTGCACCACCTCGGCCCCAAGATCCCGAATTACCGGCTGCAGGCGGCTCACGACGAGAACCCGATGTTCCACGACGTCACCGTGATCACCGTGGCGAGCACCTTCCGGCTGCTCGGCCTGACGCTGTGGGATGAAGACACGAAGCAGCTCGTCCGCTTCAAGGACGTGCCGGAGATCGCCGCCCGGTAGCGCCGATCGGACGACGCATCTCGTCCAGCTTCTGCTTCCCTGCCTCACAGCGAATCGCACCAGATTCCACGCGCTCACTTCGAGCGCGTGGCGTCCGAGCTCACCGAATCCGCTGCACGATCGCGGGCGTCAGGAGCGTCAGGGTGGAAGTCACGGTTTCGGTTCGGGCGCGCGCGGCGAGGGAGCGGGCGGTTTCGCGAGCCACTCGCCCCCGTCCACGACCATGATTGCGCCGGTGATCCACGAGGCCGCCGGCGACGCCAGAAACGCCACCATGTTGGCGATGTCCTCCGGCGTGCCGAAGCGCTGCAGGGGAATCATCTTCTTCGCGTAGCTCTCCATCGCGCGTTCCTGCGCAAACACGTCGACGACCCCATCTGCTGACGGTGGGGGCGCGAATGCCTTCTTCACTCCCTCAGTGGGAATCGGGCCCGGCGCGACGGAGTTGATGCGCACGCGGTCGCGCGCCCATTCCAGGGCGAGCGTCTTGGTGAGCGCATCGATGCCTGCCTTGGCCGCCGTGGCGTGCGCCATCAGCGGCCAGCCGCGGTAGTGCAGCGTCATGGAGATGTTGACGATCGAGCCGCCGCCCTGTGCGCGCATCACGGGCAGCACGGCCTGCGAGCAGAAGAAGGTGCCGTACAGGTCGATCTCGATGACGCTCTTCCACGCATTCACGGAAAGCGACTCGCTCGGCGCGTAGAAGTTGCCCGCGGCGTTGTTGACGAGCAGATCGATGCGCCCGTGTTCGCGCTGCACGTCGGCGACCATGGCCTGGACGCGCTCGGGCTCCCGCACGTCGACGGCGACGCCGCTCGCCATGCCGCCCGCCTCCCGGATCTCCGCGGCCGCACCTTCGACGCGCTCCAGCTTGCGGCTCGCCAGCACGACGTGTGCGCCGAGCGACGCGAGTAGGTCGGCGATGCCGCGGCCGATGCCGCTGCCGCCGCCCGTCACGAGTGCGACCTGACCGTCGAAGAGGCCGGCGCGAAACACGGTTTGCTGGGTCACGGTCCGGGCTCCGGTGCGAGAATGTCCTGTAGCGCCTCGGCTACGTCCGGCGCCTCGTCGACCGGTGTCACAGCCAGCGCGAGCGCGAGCTGCACCGGAGAGAACGAGCGACGATGATGCGCCGTGATGCCGTGGGACGCCAGCCCCGCGTGATGGTCGGCCGTGCCGTAGCCGACGTTCGTCTCCCAGCGATAGTGCGGATGGCGCCGCGCGAGTGCGCGCATGAGCCGATCGCGCGTCACCTTTGCGACGATGGAAGCACAGGCGATGGAGTGACAGCAGGCGTCGCCCCCCACGACAGCCGTGTGCTCGATGCCAAGGCTGCGGATCGGGCTGCCGTCGACGACCACGTGATCGGGCGTGATGGGCAGCCGCGCGATCGCGCGCCGGATGGCGAGCACGGACGCGTGATAGATGTTGATCCGATCGATCTCGCGCACGGACGCCGCGCCGATGCCGATTGCCATGGCGCGCTCGCGAATGCGCTTGGCGAGTCGCTCGCGCTCCGGAGCGGTCAGCTCCTTGGAGTCGTCGACGCCGCGTATCGCGCGGGCGTCGGGCGCCATGACGATGGCGCATGCGAGGACGGGGCCCGCAAGGGGGCCCCGTCCGACTTCATCGACCCCGGCGAGGAGCGGACCGCGCACCGCGCGCAGCTCCTGCTCCAGTGCGCTCCACCGGCGCGGCACAGCCTGGCAAGCGCGACCGCGAGGCTACTCGGCGGCGGGGGTGCCGGTGTGCGGAACGGACACGCGAACCTTCCGCTCCTTGATGCGCGTCGCCTTGCCGGTGAGATGGCGCAGGTAATAGAGCTTGGCGCGCCGCACGCGGCCGCGACGCACGATGTGGATGTCCGCCAGCATCGGGCTGTGCAGCGGGAAGATGCGCTCGACCCCGACGCCATTGGAAATCTTGCGGACGGTGAAGGTCGCGCTCACCCCTGATCCCCGACGCGCAATGCACACGCCCTCGAACGCCTGGATGCGCTCCTTCTCCCCTTCCTTGACACGCACGTTCACGCGCAGCGTGTCACCAGCCCTAAACGGCGGGAGGTTGGTGCGGAGCCACTCTTTCTGGGTTTCGATGAAGGCATGCATATGTCACTCGGGGCAGAGAGCCCGGTTTGAGGCGGAAAGTGTTCAGACTTGGCAACTTAACGGGCTGGGAGGAAGAGGTCCAGCCCTGCGGCCCGAACCACGGGACAGCCGCAAGCGATCAGTTCGCGCCGTCCACCTTCGCCCCGTTCACCACCCACGCGCCGATCCGCTGCCCGTGCGCCCTGCCCTGCACGATGTCGCTGCGATAGTGAATGCCGCCGTACAGCCGCGAGATCCCGGCCTCCTCGGCGGCCGCCACGAATTGCGCGGCTGCCTGCGGAAACAGGTAGCTGAGCGTGGTCGCCGCCGCGGCGGAGTAGGTGGAGTGGCCCGACGGGTACGCCGGGAAGTTCGGGAGCCCGATCGTCGTCTTGACCGTCGGATCGAGTTGTACGGGGCGCGGGTTGAAGTTCTTCATCTTCGTGTCCCAGCAGCCCACCGACGCA
>JBDSDB010000052.1:0-4403 GCA_039920785.1 Gemmatimonadaceae bacterium | reverse complement strand
GCGCACGCGGCGTGGTGAGCAACACGCGGATCTCGCCGCGACTCAGCCGCTCGATCGTCTCGACGCGCTCGCCGGCCACCTCGACGTGCGGCTCCGCCTCACCGAATCCTTCGCGCGGTGGATAGAGTGCGACCGGCGTCTCGTCGATCAGTGTGTGCAGATCCGCGAGAAGACGCTCCGCCTGCGGCACGCCGTCGGCGACGACCACGACGAAGCGCGTCGGCAGCCGGCGCGCCAGCGCGGCCACGAGCGTCGCGTCGGAGGAGCCAGGCAGACCTGCCGCTCGCAGCTCGGCGCGCGGCGCAGGGAGTGTGTTGAACAGACGGATGAACGCCGGAAGACGTTCGATCGCATCGAGCAGACTTGGAAGAGACACTAGGCGGCAGTGGGACGAGACGTGCGCACCACGAGGGCTTCCGCGGTGAGCAGGAGGAGCGCGAACACGATGAGTGGCGTGGCGACGGGCCGGCGCGATCCTGCGGCGTAGGTGTCGCCGACCCATTCACGCACGGCGCCGGCGATGCGCACTCGCGCGCCGCCGAGCTGCGCGGCGAGCCGGGGTGCCGGCAGGCGGGTGAGATCGGATTCTTCGGCCGGCGCGTTGACGACGACGGCGCCGACTCGCCGCCCTCCGCGCAGCACGAACCAGACTCCGCGCTCGGCGGGCGCCGCCACGACGTCCACCGACACCGATCGCCGTGAGCCGGTGGCACTCTCCAGTGCGTCGGCGCCGGCGGGGAGTCGAACCGGTCCTCCAGGCAGTGCGTCGATCGGCGCACCCACGTCTCCGGTCGGCGCGCCCAGTCGAAGCGCGAGAAGGTCGGCGAGCCAGGGCACGAACGGCGCGCGGACCGGCAGCTGCGTCGCGCTCGGATCGAGCCGTGAGCCGACGAGCACGTAGCCCGCGCCCGCGACGATCCACGGAGTGCCCCCAGCGGAAGCGAGCGTGTCCGATGCGCCCTGCCCCTCGCGCACCAGGTGGTAGCGCTCACTGACGGCGATGCCATCGAGACGGCCGCCGCGAGCGATGGCCGGCGTGCGGTCGAGCGCGCCGAACCGCCACGGCACACCGAGTCGCGCCAACTCGCGATTTGCGGCGCCGAGTCGCACCGGGTCGGTCGGCGGAAGCAGGAGCGCGGGAAGAGCGGGCGTGGCGTCGGCGGCGGCGAGTCTGACCGTGGAACCCGGCGAGGCGCGGCCATCGGCAACGAGCGCCCCCAGCGCCGTGGCGACGAACGTTCCCGCCGTGGGATCCGCCGATACGGCGGGGGCGGGCCCGACCCAAAGAGCGAAGTGCCGCGCGTCGTCCGCTGGGTAGTCGTCGGGCTCGAGCTCGACGCGACCCGCCTGCCAGCCGCGCTCCGGCGGCGTGGCACGCAGCACGATCGGCTCGCCGCGCCCGGTGGCGCCGCGCGCCAGCGTGCGTTCCCCGATGAGGATGCGATAGCCGACCGAGTCGCGCGAGTCCACCCGCGCCGTGATTGCGCCGCGCGGCGTCCACCTCGGCGGGTCGGCCCCGACCGACAGGACCGCGCGATTCTGCGGCGGCTGTCCCGACGGCACGAGGAGCGCCAGAGGTGAGCCGGCCGACGTAGCGGACGCCCACGCCGTTCGCTGGCCATCCGTGGCCACTGCGATGCTCGTGGAGGGGAGCGCGGCCCCCTTCACCGCCGAGGCGGCGCGCTTGAGCGCGAGAGGAAGGTCGCCGGCGCCCTCCGACGGTGCGATGCGTGACAGCTCCGTGAGCAGAGCGTCCCGAGAACCGCCTCGCACCCGACCGTCGGCCGTGACGAGCCATACTCGATCGCCGGGCGTGCTGGCCTCGATCAGCGCTCGCGTCGCGGTGCGCAGACGCTCGAAGACCGGCGAGCCGCCGACCACCGCGGTCGTCGACGCGGAGTTGTCGAGCACCACCGCGACGGCCGTCGGACCGTGGCCCACGCCGAGGCCGGGCAGGAATGGTCGCGCCGCCGCCAGCACGATGGCGAGGACGAGCAGCACGCGCAGCATCATCAACAGCAGGTTCCGGATCCGGAGCGACCGACTGTGTTCCGCCTCGGCACGCAGGAGATATCGCGCGGCGGGGAAATCCACTCGCGTCGCGATGTGGCGCCGAAGCAGATGCAGCAACAGCGGCACGCCGACGGCGGCGGCGAGCATCAGATAGAGCGGTGCGAGGAAGCTCATGCCCGGCGGTCTCGCGCGCTGAAGGCGTGGCGGAGCGGGATGGCATAGGGCTGGTCAGTGATGACCAGCTCGTAGCCCGCACCGAGCGCGCCAAGCGCCTCCTTCCACTCTCCGATGACCTCGTCGACTGTGTCGCGGTACGCGGTGCGCACGTCGGCGGCCGCGGCCGGCACATCGAGCTCCGACTCTGGGTCGGTGAAGCGAGCCTCCCCCGTGAGCGTGAAGTCGCGCTCGGCGGGATCCATGATGTGCAGCACCGTGACGTCATGGCCCGCGGCACGCAGTCCGCGAAGCGCCGGCAGCACCACGTCGAGGTCGACGAGCAGATCGCTCAGCAGGATGACCATGCCCCGTCGCGTCACCAGCCGCGCCGCCTGCCCGAGGGCGGCGGAGAGATCCGATGCGCGGCCGTTGCCGGGCTCCGTGAGTGCCGCAACGAGCCGTCGCCATTGCCCGGAGCGCGCACGCGGCGGCACGCTCGTGCGCACCGCATCATCGAAGCGAATGAGCCCCACCGCGTCGCGCTGGCGAAGCAGGAGGAGCGCCAGCGCTGCCGCCAGCTGCTCGGCATAGGCGCGCTTGGTCAGACGGGTCTCGGCTGGAGCGCCCCGCCAGTCCATCGAGCGGCTGACGTCGAGGACGATCGTGGCGCGGAGGTTGGTCTCCTCCTCGTACTGCTTCACGACCCACCGGTCGGCGCGCGCAGCGATCTTCCAATCGACGTACCGCAGATCGTCGCCAGGCTGATAGGGACGAAAATCGGCGAACTCCACCGAAAACCCCTTGCGAGGCGACCGGTGCAGTCCGCTGAGAAATCCATCGACGATCCAGCGAGCGACGACCTCGAGGTGTCCAAGCGCGCCGAGGGCGGCCGGGTCGAAGAGATCGGCGCGAGGTGCGCGCGTTGACTCCATGTGCAGGGCGGAAGCTAGACAGCGTGCGAATGGGACGGCAGTGATCGTCTTCTACGTCCGGCGAAACCCGAACGGCCGACGCCAGTTGGGTCGGACGCTCCGCTTTCATGGGCCCGGCTAGCTATATTCCGTGGCTGCAAGCAGTTCTCGCCTCATCCCGCCCCCCGCCGTGAAGCTCGATCATATCCGCAACTTCTGCATCGTCGCCCACATCGACCATGGGAAGTCGACGCTCGCCGACCGTCTGATCGAAGAGACGGGGATGCTTCAGAAGCGCGAGATGAAGGCCCAGGTGCTCGACACCCTGGACCTGGAGCGCGAGCGCGGCATCACGATCAAGCTCAACGCCGTGCGGATGACCTACCGTGCGGAGAACGGGCAGGATTACGAGCTCAACCTGATCGACACGCCGGGGCATGTGGACTTCACGTATGAAGTGTCGCGGTCGCTTGCGGCGTGTGAGGGCGCGATCCTCGTCGTCGACGCTTCCCAGGGAATCCAGGCGCAGACGCTGAGCAATCTGTTCCTAGCGATGGACGCCGGGCTGGAGATCATCCCCATCCTGAACAAGATCGACCTGCCGGGCGCGGAGCCGGACCGCCGCGCGCGCGAGGTCTCCGATCTGCTGGGTGTGGATCCCGATGAGATTCTCAGGGTGAGCGCGAAGGCTGGAATCGGCATTCACGAGCTACTCGAGTCCGTCGTGGCGAAGGTGCCCGCGCCGGTCGGAGAGGAGGGTGCGCCGTTGCGCGCACTCATCTACGACTCGTACTACGACAAGTACCGCGGCGCGATCCCGAGCGTGCGCGTCGTGGACGGCGTGCTCCGCAAGGGCACGAAGATCACCTTCGGCGCGTCCGAATCCGTCTACGAGGTGGACGAGGTCGGATACAACCAGCTTCGCCAGGTGCCAACCGACTCGCTTGGCCCGGGCGAGGTGGGCTACGTCGTGGCGAGCGTGCGCTCGGTGAGCGAGACGCGCGCGGGCGATACCATCTTCGATGCCAACAACCGCGCCGCGGAAGCACTGCCCGGTTATCAGGAGGTACGCAGCTTCGTGTTCGCCGGCATGTATCCCACGGACACGCAGCAGTACGAGACGCTGCGCGACGCGCTGGAGAAGCTCAAGCTCAACGACTCGTCGCTCAACTATCAGCCGGAGACATCGACCGCGCTGGGCTTCGGATTCCGGTGCGGCTTCCTCGGACTGCTGCACATGGAGATCGTGCAGGAGCGGCTGACGCGCGAGTTCGATCTCGACCTCGTGCAGACCGTGCCGAGCGTCGAATACAAGGTGTACCG
>JBDSDB010000051.1:0-21726 GCA_039920785.1 Gemmatimonadaceae bacterium | reverse complement strand
GCTCGCTCGTTCCTACCCGGTGCATTTCGCGCCGAGCTGCCTAGCGCTTCTTCAGTGGAATCTTGTTCGCCGACGAAAGGCTATCCAGGAACTCCCAGCCCTTGCCAACGACCTTGTTGTCGATCATCGCGATCGGGGTCGGGTCCTTCCAAGGGATCGTGTCCTTCTGCACGCCCGTGTAGGCGTGCTTCCCTGACTCCGAAAAGTAGAACACCTCATAGTTCTTGCCATTGATCAGGTACCGATCGCGCTGGTACACGTTCGGCAGGGAGTCGATTCCGGGGGGCGCGTCCTTTCCAATCGTGTTCAACAACTGATCGCGGGTCATGCCGGTGTCGACTTCCTTGATCCGCGCGTCCTGGCACGCGGAGAGCAGCGCCAGCGCGCTCAGGCCAGCGATCGTCAGATGACGTATTCGAACAGAACTTTCCATGAGTGCCTCGAGTTGCGTGAAGTGTCGCCGATGCGAAGGCGACCCTGAACAAGCTATTTCGCGATGGTGGACGCTGCTACCCGCTCCAGCAGGTCCGGGTCCAGCGTCGAGGGCTCCAGCGAGAATACCTCGGCAAACCCGCTGCGCAGCGCGTCGCGCATCGTCGCCAGAAGCTCCTCGTGAGCGGTGCTCGCGCTGCTCAACTCGCGCGAGACCGACGTCATCTCCACCGCGGAGATTCCACACGGAACGATGAGGTCGAAGTAGCTCAGGTCCGTCGTCACGTTGAGCGCGAAGCCGTGCCAGGTGACCCAGTCGCGCGCATGCACGCCGATGGACGCGAGCTTGCGGCGCCCGCCCTGCGTCCAGACGCCGGTGAGGCCAGCGCTCTGCTCTCCTTCGATCCCGACGCGGCGCAGCGCATCGATGAGCGCTTCCTCGACTTGTCGCAGGTACCAGTGCAGGTCCTGCTTGTGTCGCTTGAGATCGACGATGGGATAGCCGACGATCTGCCCCGGTCCGTGGAAGGTGACGTCGCCGCCACGCTCGACCTCGTGCAGCTCGACTCCTCGCTGGGCGAGGAGCGCGGGTGAGGCCAGGAGATGCTTCTCCTTGGAGGACCGCCCCAGCGTGACCACCGGCGGGTGCTCGACGAGGATGAGCACGTCCTCGTCGATCTCGCCGCTGATGCGCGCCCTCGCGACCGCGCGCTGCAGGTGCAGTGCCTCCAGGTACGGCATGGTGCCGAAGTCGGAGACGAGAAGCTGGGGCATGTGACCCGCGCTACGCGTGAATCATCTTCCCGAGCGAATCCAGCGACGCCTCGGCGACTGCTTCAGACAGCGTCGGGTGTGCGTGGATCGCCAGGTCCACCTCTTCCACCGTGTACTCGTTGGTGCGTGCGACGACGAGCTCGTGGATCAGCTCCGTGGCGTGCGCTCCGACGATGTGGGCGCCGAGGATCTCGCCGTACTTGGCGCCGCGGATGATCTTCACGAAGCCCTCGGTTTCGCCGGACGTGCGCGCGCGGCCGTTGGCCGAGAAGGGGAACTTGCCGACCTTGTAGTCGATCTTCTTGTCCTTGCACTGCTGCTCCGTGAGGCCCACCGAGGCGACCTCCGGATGGCAGTACGTCGCGCCCGGCACGTTGGTGTAGTCGAGCACCTGGGCGTGATGTCCGGCGATCACCTCGGCCACGATCGCGCCCTCGCGCTCTCCCTTGTGCGCCAGCATCGGCGGTCCGGCCACGTCGCCGATAGCGTAGAGTCCCTTAACGCTGGTCTCCATCCGCTCGTTGATCTTGATGAAGCCGCGATCAGTGAGCCGAACGCCCTGCTCCTTGAGACCGATCTCCTCGATGTTCGGCGCACGGCCAGCGGCGACGAGCACGATGTCGGCCTTGATCTCCTTCTTCTCGCCCCCAGCCTCGACGCTCATCGACACGGAGTCCTTCGCCACCTTGACGTTGGAGATCTTGGCGCTGGTGAGGACGTCGATCTTCCGCTTCTTGAATGCCCGCTCGACCTCCTTGGAGCAGTCGGAGTCTTCGACGGGGAGGATGCCGGGCATGACCTCGATCAGCGTGACCTGCGAGCCGAACGCGGCGAAGACATCGGCGAACTCGCACCCGACCGCTCCGGCGCCCACGATGACGATGGACTTGGGCGCCTTCTCGAGAATGAGCGCTTCGTCGGACGAGATGACGGTCTTCTTGTTCAGCTCGAGCCCGATCTGCGCGAGCCCCTTCACACGCGAGCCGGTGGAGATCACGACCGCCTTCTTGGCGTCATGCTTCTCCTCCTTGCCGTCCATTGATTTGACCGCGACGCTCGTCGCGGACGTCAACCTCGCCGTGCCCTTGATCCAGGTGATCTTGTTCTTCTTGAACAGGAACTCGACGCCCTTGGAGTTCTGGGTGCTGACGGCGCGCGAGCGCTTCATCGCCACTCCGAAGTCGAGCTTCACCTCACCTGGGGTGACGCCGAAGTCCGCCGCCTTCTTCATCTTCTCCGCGTACGACGCGGACTCCAGCAGCGCCTTGGCGGGAATGCACCCCCACAGCACACAGGTCCCGCCCAATCCCTCGCGCTCCACGACGGCGGTGTTCAGGCCGAGCTGGGCGGCGCGGATCGCGCCCACATATCCGGCGGGCCCGCCGCCGAGAAAGATCACGTCGAACGTGGCCATGGTCAGTACACCAGCATGAGGGGGTTCTCCACGAGCCGACGGAGCGTCTGCAGGAACTTCGCGCCCACAGCGCCGTCGATGATGCGGTGATCGCAGCTCATCGTGAGACGGACGCGATTGCGCACCACGGCCTCGCCGTTCACCACGACCAGCTTGTCCTCACTGGTGCCGATTGCGATGATCGCCGCCTCGGGCGGGTTGATGATCGCCGTGAACTGATCGATGCCGAACATCCCGAGGTTGCTCACCGAGAAGGTGGAGCCGGTGAACTCTTCGGGCCGGAGCTTCCGTTCGCGCGCGCGCTTGGCCAGCTCCTTGGACTCGCGCGAGATCTCGCTCATCCGCTTCTTGTCCGCGTCCCAGATGACGGGGACGATCAGGCCGTCATCCGTGGCGACGGCCATGCCGAGGTGCACGCGGTTGTGATAGCGGATCTTGTCGCCGAGCCAGTGGGCGTTGACCTCGGGATGCTGCGAGAGCGCGACGGCGATCGCCTTGAGCAGCACGTCGTTGACCGAGACTTTGAACTCGTCGCCCAGCTCCTTCATTGCGCCGCGCATCTCCATCACGCGGGAGAGGTCGAGCTCCGCGGTGAGGTAGAAGGTGGGGATCGGACCGATCGACTCGCCGAGGCGCTTGGCGATGATCTTCCGGATGTTGGTCAGCGGCTCGTCGTGGAAGTCGCCATCGCGCGGGATGGCGGGAGCGCTCGGAGCGGACGCGGCGCCGGCAGCCTTCGGAGCGGCGGGGCCGGCGGCGGCCGCGGCCTCGATGTCGCGCTTGATGATGCGGCCGTTCGGGCCGGAGCCCTGCACGGCGTGCAGATCGAGCCCACGCTCACTGGCAAGGCGCCGGGCCAGGGGCGAGGAGCGAATGTCGCCCTGGGCCGCTGGAGCGGTTTGAGGAGCACCAGAGGGGGCCGGCGCGGGGGGACCGCCAACGACCTTGTCCTGCGGCGGGGTGCTCGACTCACCCTGGGATTCCTCGACACTCTTCGGCACCGAGGAGGCGCCCGCCGTCTCCTGCGCGTTCGCGACGACTTTTTCGGGAGCGGGAGCAGCGGCGGCGGGGGCCGGTGTCCCCGCTCCGGCGACTAGCGCGTCGATGTTCTCGTCCGCGGCGGCAATCACACCAGCCAGCGCGCCGACCGGTGCCGTCTCGCCCTCGGCGATCAACCGCTTGCGCAGCACGCCGTCGCCGCGCGCGACGAGCTCCATGATCGCCTTGTCCGTCTCGACCTCGGCGAGCGTCTCACCGCTCTTGACCGCGTCACCCTCGTTCTTGAGCCACTTGACGAGGCGCCCCTCTTCCATCGTGGGAGAGAGCGCCTCCATGAAGACTTTGGTTGCCATGGGTTGTGACTCTGGGGATCAGTCGAGATACATGACTTTGCGAACGGCGGCGATCGCCTTCGGCAGGTCCGGCTTGGCAGCCTTCTCGAGGCTCTTGGCGTAGGGCATCGGCGTGTCGGCCTGGTGCACGCGGAGCACCGGCGCGTCGAGGTAGTCGAAGCAGTCGCGCTGGATGTGGTCCACCACCTGCGCGCCGACGCCGCAGAACTCCCAGCCCTCCTCGAGCACGACCGCGCGGTTCGTCTTCTTCACCGACGTGGAGATGGCCTCCACGTCCATGGGGCGGACGGTGCGAAGATCGACCACGTCGATGTTGATGCCTTCCTTCGCGAGCTGGTCGGCAGCCTGCAACGCGACGAGCACCATCTTGCCGTGCGTGATGATGGAGCAATGTTCACCCTCACGCTTCAGATCGGCCTTGCCGATCGGGATGAGATACTCCTCGTCCGGCACCTCGCCCTTGGTGTTGTAGAGCATCTCGCCCTCGAGCACGCACACCGGATTGTCGTCGCGGATGGCGCTCTTGAGCAGGCCCTTGGCATCGTACGGCGTGCCGGGTGCGATGACCTTGAGTCCCGGGATATGCGCGAGCCAGCTCTCCCAGGCTTGCGAGTGCTGCGCGGAAAGCTGCAGCGCCGCGCCGTTCGGACCGCGGAAGACGATCGGCATCTTGAACTGCCCGCCCGACATGTACAGCATCTTGGCGGCGACGTTCACGACCTGATCGAGCGCGAGGAGGGCGAAGTTCCAGGTCATGAACTCGATGACCGGGCGAAGCCCCACCATCGCCGCGCCGACACCGACGCCGGCGAATCCGAGCTCGGTGATCGGCGTATCGACGACACGCATCTCACCAAACTCCTGCAAAAACCCCTTGGACACCTTGTAGGCGCCCTGGTAGACGGCGACTTCCTCGCCCATCAGGAAGACGCGATCGTCACGCTGCATCTCCTCGCGAATGGCGGCGCCGAGGGCGTCTCTGTATGTGATTACGGGCATTGTGAGGCGAGAGAGTTGGTTGGCCTGGTAGAGCGTTGAGCCGGTGAATCAGTAATCGGTGAATCGGTCGGTGAGTTGGTGAGGCGACTGCTCGGTCCACTCATCCAGCGCGCGGAAATGCTCACGGGAGAGTCCACGCTGGATGTGGCAAGTCGCTTCTGGCTCACTAGTTCACCGACCAACTCACCAACGCACTAGTTCACCAGCTCACCGCTTCAAGTCGTGGTGTCCGCGTACACGTCCTCGTACAGCGCTTCCTGCGGCAGCTCGGGGCTGGCGTCAGCGAAGTCCCACGCGTCCTGCACGACAGCCTTGATCTCGACGTCCATCTGCTGGAGCTGCTCGTCGGTGAGCTGACTGGCCTCCTGCATGTGGTTCCGCAGCAGCGTGATCGGGTCGCGCTTCATCTGCTCCTCGAGCTCCGACTTCGGGCGGTAGGTGCCGCTGACCGCGTCGGACATCGAGTGGCCCATGAAGCGGTAGGTGCGGACTTCGAGGAGAGTGGGGATCTGCTCCTTCCGCGCGCGCTCGACGGCTTCACCGACGGCCTGGCGCACCGCGAAGATGTCCTGCCCGTCGCACTGGTTGCGCGGCATGTTGTACGCCGCGCCGCGCTCGTAGATGTCGGTAATGGCCGAGGCGCGCTCGAGGGAGGTGCCCATGCCGTAGCGATTGTTCTCGATGATGAACACGCACGGGAGCTTCCAGAGCCCCGCCATGTTCAGCGCCTCGTGGAACGCCCCCGTGTTCACCACCGACTCGCCCATGAAGCAGGCGATGACCTGATCGCCGCCGCGGTACTTGATGGCGAAGCCGACCCCCGTGGCGATCGGCACGTGGCCGCCCACGATGCCGTGGCCACCCAGAAAGTTCGTGTTCGTGTCGAACATGTGCATCGAGCCGCCCTTCCCGCGCGCGCAACCGTCCTGTCGACCGAACAGCTCGGCCATCACGCTGCGCGGCGTCATTCCGCGCGCGAGGGCGGGCCCATGGTCGCGGTACGTCGTGATGACGTAGTCGTCGGGGCGCAGCTGTGACATGGTGCCGGTGCTCACTGCTTCCTGTCCGATGTACAGGTGGCAGAATCCGCCGATCTTGCCCAGTGCATAGGCCTCGGCGCAGCGCTCCTCGAAGCGGCGCTGCAGGAGCATGGAATGGAGCAGCTCCAGGTTCTGTGCGCCGTCGGTCTGCGTGTCTGACTTCTTCTTGGCCGCCATTCGCTTTGCGGGGGAAGTTTGGGTTGTCACGGCTACCGATGAGTGGTGAGTGGGGGGTGGAGAGTGCCGGTAGCTGCGTCGCTATGCAGCGGATGCCCGCGGCAGGACACCCACCGATCCCCACTCTCCGCCATCGTTCTCATACGCCGGCGGCCTGGACCTGCTCCCACGCGTGATAGCTCGACCGAACGAGCGGTCCGCTCTCCACATGACGGAACCCGAGCTCCATGCCGATCTCGTAGAAGCGACGGAAGTCTTCCGGCGTGACGTAGCGATCGAGCGCGATGTGGCCGTCGGACGGGCGCAGGTATTGGCCGAGCGTGAGGATGTCGACGTCCACCGCGCGCAAATCCTTCATGACGGCGACGATCTCCTCGTTCGTCTCCCCCATGCCGAGGATCATCCCCGTCTTCGTGGGGATGTGCGGCGCGAGGCGCTTCGCCGTGGTGAAGATGTTCATGACGCGCTCGTAGCGTCCGCCGGGCCGGCACTTCTTGTACAACCGCGGCACCGTCTCGGTGTTGTGGTTGTAGATGTCGGGCTCCGCTTCGAGGACGGTGCGGATCGAGTCCTCTCTGCCCTGAAAGTCGGGGACGAGCACCTCGACGGACGTCTCCTCGTTGCGCGACTTGATCTGCCGGATCGTCTCGGCGAACGCCCACGCCCCGAAGTCGGGGAGGTCGTCTCGGTCGACCGAGGTCAACACGACGTGCTGCAAGCGCATCACGGTCGCGGCCTCGGCAACGCGCTCGGGCTCCGTAGGATCGTACTTCGGCGGACGTCCGTGAGCGACGGCGCAGTACGCGCAGTTACGCGTGCAGACGTTGCCGAGGATCATGAAGGTGGCGGTGCCGTGCTCCCAACATTCGCCGACGTTGGGGCAGTGGGCTTCGGCGCAGACCGTGTTCAGGTCCATGTCGGCCATCAACCGCTTGAGCCGCAGGTAATTGGGGCCCCCTGGCGCCTTCACCTTGAGCCACGATGGCTTCCGCTCGGGAAGCGCCTCGGCTCGGTGCCGACCCATGATCTGGTAGAGTGGTTCGCCCATGTTGAGCCGGAAAGTAGTGCGGGGTGTTGCGAGAGGTAAGGGTGGATAACCCTATAAGCTTACCTTAGAGAGTTATCCTTATTCTCACACATCGGTTCTCGCCTGTCAGGTAACCCCGCGCAGTGTGAATGCGCGCGAAATCGCGTCGTCAGATGGCGTGCACCGACGTCGTCAACCCTGGTCGGGTTATGGCGAAGGCGTCGAGCGCCGGAGCCGCTTCGCCAGACGCCAGGGCGGCGAGCTGGGCCGCTGCCCAGGGCGCGAAGAGGATACCGTTTCGGGAGTAGCCGCACGCGTAGATGAGCGCCGGCCAGACGGGGTCCGCTCCAAGAATCGGGTGGCTGTCGCTCGACATGGGGCGGAGGCCTGCCCAGTGATCGACTACCAGCGCGCCCGCGAGCGAGGGGATGGCGCGGACGGCGATGTGCCGCAGCGTTGCCAGGCCGGCGAGCGACGTCTCGTTCTCGAAGCCCGCTTCCTCGCTCGTGGCTCCGACGAGCACGGAGTCTCCCCGGGGCACGAGATAGCCCCCCGCGACATACGTCACGTGGCGAACCCGCGATCCGCCGCCGAGCCGAAGGAGCTGACCTCGAACCGGGCGAACGGGTACGGGCCGCGGCAACCCCGGCATCTTCGCCGCCCACGCCCCTGTCGCCAGCACGAGGCTCGACCCAAAGTAGCGGCCACGCGTGCGCGTCAGCGCGCTTCGCTGCTGCACGTCGATGGAGAGGATTTCGGCGCCGACCCGCTGAATCGCGGGCGTCTGCCCGATTGCGTGCTCCAGGGATTCCATCAGTGCGACGTTGTCCACGGCACCGTCGTGCGGATGGAGCACCGCCCCCGGATGTCCGGCGAAGGACGGCTCGAGGCCGGCGAGCGCCGAGGTGTCGAGCCGTTCGGCGCCACTATGCGCCGCTGTCGGCGCATCCAGCTCACCGGCCGAGAGGAGCCGCAGAATCCCACTGCGATCGAGGGGGACGTCGAGCCCCGTGCGCTCGCCGAGTGCCGACAGGTATTTCGGATAGAAGTCGCGCGCCGCGATCGCATGGGGGAGCATCCCCGGCGGGAGCTCCTCCAGGGAGGGCGCCAGCATTCCCGCGGCGGCCCGAGAGGCGGCACCTGGTCGCGGCACATCGAGGATGATCGACGACAGCCCTCGTTCCGCGGCGGCGAGGGCCACGGTATAACCGGCGATCCCGCCGCCGAGGATGAGCAGATCGGCAGTAGTGGTCATGAGCAGGCGCGACGTCTTGCGGCCGAGGGGCGCATGTGCGCAATCTCACAGGAGTGCGCGGCGGGTTCCAGGGCGAGTGGCGCGATGGCGATGAAACCCTCGATCCGCGCGGCGCGTACCGGGAGTCAGACCAGTTCGGGAGACCACGCCATGCTTCGCACCATTTTCATGATCGGCCTGTTCGCCATCGGCGGGCTGTTCGTCCTCAAGATCGCTTTCGGACTGTTCGGCTTCGCGCTGGGGATCTTCGGCGTGCTTCTAGCGCTGGCCATCCGCGTCGTGATCATCGGCGGGTTGATCTATCTGATGATTCGGATCTTCAGTCCCGAAACGGCGCGCAAGCTGCGGCAGAAGTGGTCGGGAAGCGCATACTAGGTGCACTGCAACACCAGTAGAACACCAGTAGTGGGTCCTCTGGTATGCGGGTACCCGGATTGGCAGACTGGCCCCCCGAATTTGAATGAAGCGCTGTCCGCGGGGAACGTCACTGAACGACGTTGGTAGGAACCATGCAGACGGGCCCCGCATTCGCGGGGCCCGTCAGTCGTTGAGGAGGTCAGGTTCGTGGAAACACGCTGTGGCGTTGCCGCTTTTCAACGAACCCGGCAAGTACTTGTACCGAATACCTAGCACTGCAGTTCAATCCCAGCCCCAAATTCGGGTGGCTAGTAGGCCAATCCGGGTACCCAGCTACGAAGTGCCCGCTACCGGTGTTGCAGTTCAATCGTCGAGCGCATCGACCACCCCCCAGACCAGCAGCGGCACCATGATCTCGTGGTGGCCGGTGATCTCGTAGCCCTTTCCGCTGTGCAGTGTCGGGCGCTGGACGACGTTCATGCGAGGGCGATAGTGCCGCTGCATGTCGAGGTCCACACTGGTGAAGTGCGTCGGCTTTCCGTTGCCGAGATTACGGGCAATGGTCAGCGCCTTGAGGAACACCTCGGGCATGATCACTGCGCTCCCGAGATTGAGCACCACGCCTCCATCATCCAGTTGCACGAGCGAGTGCGCGAAGCGGCGAAAGTCACGATGGCTCGTGTCGCCGATGGCGGCTCCGCTCGCGGCGGGATGCTGATGAATGATCTCGGCGCCGAGCGCGGCGTGGACCGAGAGTGGGATGCGCAGTCGGTGCGCGGCCAGCAGTAGGGACAGCTCGGCGTTAGCGAGCGTGGCCTGCTCGAGCGCGCGGCCGAGACATTCACCCATGCCGATGCCGTCGCGCATGCCGGCGATGAATGCCCCGTTCATCTCACGTCCGGTCTCGTCGGCCATGCCGAAGGTGCCGTCGGCGAGGCCCGCGGCTACGTCTTCGGATGTCGCGCCGAAGCGGGCGACCTCGTAGTCGTGGATGGCGGCCGAGCCGTTCATCGCGACGTGGGTGATGATGCCGCGGCGCATCAACTCGATGAGCACCGGCGCGAGACCGGTCTTGACCACATGTCCGCCGAGCATGACGACGACGCCGCGCGACCGCCGTGACGCGGTGGCGATCGCGTCGATCACCGCGCGAAAGTCGCGCGCGACGAGGACGTCGGGCAGTGCGTCGAGGAAGGCGCGGAAGGAGCGATCGGTACCGGGCGGCTGCGCGAAGTTGCGGGCGCTGACCTTGTTGGGGCGGACCGCGACGGGGACGGTGCGCACGGCGGCGAGATCGGCTTCGCCGACGTCGCGACGGTCCGAGGCTACGGAGTGGCGCTCGTCCGCGCCTGGGCTGGACGGTACGATTTGAGGTACAGGTTGAGGGACCCGAACGGCAGACCCGACTTCATCTGCAGCATGATGCGGTTGTCGTCGTCCGAAAGCCAGACCTCGGCGTGGCCATTCTCCGAGAAGATGCCCTTCGTCTTGATGACCGGCTGCACGACGATCGCGTTGAAGTCACCCGCTGGAACGCGGATGCGCTCGCGGCGCAGAACGCGGATCGTCACCGGGTTGCGATCGGGCCGAAAGTAGCGGTCGAAGGAGTACGTCTCCCCGACCGTGAGGGGAATGGTGCGAAGAAAGTAGAGAAAGGATCCATCATCGAGCGGGTTCTTCACGCTCGGCACTTCCGGCTCGCCGTTCTCGACGAACACCGCGCGCTCGGGGAAGATCTCGAAGTGGCGTTCCGTGTCGCGTCCGCCCTCGTTGAGGTCCTGCCGAAAGCGAAGCGAGTTGCCGGTGTGGGTGTCGATCCAGCTTTCGTTGCGATCGTTGACGCGATAGACGAAGGTGCCCCCCTGCACGGTGAACACCGTGTGCCAGGTCTCGCGCCCGCGCACATGCTGGATTCCGGCGACCTCCATGGCGCCGTTGCCCACCTTGAATGAGCCGAAGCGCACCTCGTAGTCGAGGCGCTCGCCCACGCCGAACGGCACGGGCATCCTTCCTCCGCTCTGGGCGAGGGCAGGAGTGCCGATGGCGAGCAGCACGAGCACGGCGCACCGCGCCGCCCAGGAGCACGAACGACTCATGCGCGAACGGCTCGGATGCTCCGTCCGCGCGCGCTCCGCGCGAAGCGGAACAGCGTGAGCGCGTCGCTCCACGCGCGCACACGCGTCTCGCGAGACCGCACGTCATAGCGCGGTGCCAGCTCGACCGTCTCGACGCGGCGCGAATGCGTGGCGGCGCGCAGGAGCAGATCGACGTTGGCGGACCATCCGTCGCCCTCGACCAGCGGCGCGCCACCACGCTCCTTGATCAGGTCGCGAATGACGGACACGCGGTAGAGTCGGAGCGCTCCGAATGGGTCGCGGACCCCCGCGACCGACACGAAGGGACGCATGACCCACGGCGCGACGCGACGAAGCGTTCGAACCGGCTGCGGTACCGTCGGCGCATCCTCCGGCCGCTCGGCGACGACGACGTCGGCGCCTCCGTCGAAGCGCTTGATGAGCTCGGGAAGATGCTCGGGCTGGTCGGTGAAATCCGCCTGGAGCACGATGACGGCGTCGCGGCGCGGGTAGCGCGTGCGACGCGAGGCCTCGCGGCACAGCGCGTCGATGGCGGCCGCGTACCCGACGCGAGCGCCGCCGAGGACGCTCAGCGGCATCACTTTGTGGTAGGGCGCGAGCGTCTCGGCGGTGGCGTCCGTGCTGCCGTCGTCGAAGACGAGCACCTCGTACTCACGCGGCTGTTCCTGGAACACCTTGCGCAGGCGCCACAGCAGGAGGCCGATGGTGGGAGCTTCGTTGTAGGCGGGAATGCAGAAATACAGCACGAATTCCTGGAGTGCGCGACGCGAGCGGTCCACGAAAGCTAGGGGCGACCGGGGGACGCACGCCACCCTTGGGGAACTTTTCCGGGGTACTCAATCATACCCAAATACGCGTTCGGCGTTCACTCGGTGGAGGTGAAGCGACTCGCTTGCGGTGGTCAGGGGGAGTTGCTAGCCTCCCGCGAGAATCTCGCCGAGCAAGGGTGGACCCTACGGTCGATCCCCGGCGAGCACTGGAGATTCCGCATGCGCTGTCGCGTCCTCACTCTCGTGCTTCTCGGAACCGGCTGCGCATCAGCAGCGCGAACGGCGGCCATTCCCGCACCTGTGGTGGAGGCCGCGCCATCCGTGGGCGCGGTGACGGCCGAGGAGCTGCGTCGAGACCTGAGCGCGTTCGCCGACGACTCGATGCATGGACGAGAGACAGGGACCGAGGACGCGCTGCGCGCGGCGCGCTTCCTCGCGGCACGGCTCCAGCAGCTCGGGCTGGAGCCGGCGGGTGACAGCTTGTTCATGCAGCGCGTGCCGATGCGAAAGGAGCCGTTCGGTCCGACGACGCGAATCGTGGTGGAGCAGGATGGGCGCACGCGACCCATCGCGATCGGTACCGAGGTGGTGCCGTATCTGGAGCTCGGCCCCGGCGTGCCGCCGACGAAGCGCACCGCCGACGGAGAGATCGTGTTCCTCGGATATGGGTTGACGTCGGCGAGTCCCAAGCGCGACGACTTCGCCGGACTGGCGCTCGAGGGGAAGGTGGTGGTGGTCGTCAACGGCGCGCCTGCGGGAGTGGACTCCGCGCGGCGCGAGCAGCTCGAGTCGCAAGCCGCGATCAGCGAGCGGCTCACCAGGATTCTCCCACAGCGTCCGGCGGCGGTGATCGTCCTGCTCGCGGGGAAGGGCCACGAGCTGTTCGATCAGACCGCGCCGCAATTGCAGCGGGCCGTCGCGCTGCGCACGAGCGCACCGGAGATCCCCGAGAACGAGCGCGTGATCCCGATGATCATGCTGGGTGTGCCGACGGTAGGATCGCCGCTGCTGCCGGCCGCGTGGCCGACCGACGATCGCGCGCAGCTGCTGCGCGGGCGCGTGCTGCACGCGAAGGTGGAGCAGGTGAAGACGCCGATCACCGGATACAACGTGGCGGCCATCGTACGTGGCAGCGATCCGGCGCTGCGCAACACGTTCGTTGCCTTCGGCGCGCACTACGACCACATCGGCATCCTCCCTGCGGTGGCGGGTGACTCGATCGCGAACGGCGCGGATGACGACGGCTCCGGAAGCATGGCGTTGCTGGCGATCGCCCGCGTGATGCAGCAGGCCCCCGTGAAGCCGCTCAGATCGACGCTGTTCGTGTGGCACGTCGGCGAAGAGAAGGGTTTGCTCGGCTCGACCTACTTCACCGAGCATGCTACCGTGCCGATCGACTCGATCGTCGCGCAGATCAACGCCGACATGATCGGACGGAACGCGGAGTCGCTGCTGTATCTCGTGGGACCGCTCGCGGCGCCGAACGGCCAGAGCAAGCGGCTGGGCGCGATCGTGGACAGTGTGAACGCGGCGTCGACGCCGCCCTTCGCGATCAACCGAGAGTGGGACTCGGCCACGCATCCGGAACACACCTACGAGAGGAGCGATCACTTCAGCTACGCCAGGAAGGGGATCCCGATCGTCTTCCTCACGACGGGCCTCCACGACGACTATCACAAGGTCAGCGACGACGTACGAAGGATCGACTTCGCGAAGCTGGCGCGGGTGACGCGGCTGTTGGTGGACGTGGGACGCGCAGTCGCGAACTCGCCGCAGCGACCGCGGTAGGTCGTCAGCAGTCGCAGGACACGAGTGCCAATCTTGTGCGCTCCTCGCTCCAGCATCGTCAGAATCATAGGAACGGCTTCTGCCATCCTTTTCGATGACGGCGGGTATCAGCTGACGAGGAGGCGACATGATCCAAGCCACGGTTCGGAGTCATCTCACGCGCGACGACGCGCAGCTCGCCGCGCGACTCATCGCTCGTGATTCTGGAACACCTCTGCCGGAGATCGAGCAGTCGCTCGCCGATCGCGGGATCGACGCGGTGCTCGACGATCCCCGGTTGCCGTCCGCGCTCGTGCGCGCGGGACAGGGCACCTGTGCTTCGTTCCCCCTGTTCGCGTACGTGATGGTGCGTCACGCGCTCCGGCGGCTGGGCGAGGAGGACCGCCGGTTGGCGGACTACGTCGCCGCGATGTTGATGCATTTCGGCGTACGCGACAACGCGAATCGAATCAGCCCCACAGACGACCAGCTGTATGACACGCTCGCGTCGCTCGTGGCCGACGTGGACGATCCGGATGGACGACGGAGCTTCCTCGTCCGCACGCATCTGGGCAACTACGCGCTGTGGCTCAGCGGAATGTTTCCCGACTACATCGAGCATCGCCGGTGGCGTCGTGGCGGACCGGATCTGGAGTACTACGAGGAGATGGGACGGCGCGGCTTCCAGCTCGCCGCCGAGCACCGGTTGGCGGACGACCACGGCATGACGACGCTGCTCACCACGGCGGCGGACCGCTTCGGGCTGCTGCGGGCGGCGTTGAACGACGTGAGCGACGCCCTGATCTGCCCCGACCGCTACTCCCCCGAACGTCTGATGCGGCAGGTGATGTCAGAGGCGCGCTGGCGCCGGATCACCTGACCCGCACCGCGCGCCGCGCGACGGCGGTGAAGGCCGCGAAGAGCGCGCGGTCCCAGGGCTCGGCAGAGGCGGTGAGCTCCTCCGGATGCCACTGCACGCCGACCATCCACCAGTCGTCGCCGGGCCATTCCACGCCTTCGACCAGACCGTCGGGCGCATGAGCGACCGCGGCGAGGACGGGCGCGACGGAGCCCACAGCCTGATGATGCATGGAGTTGACGACGGGACGCTCGGTCCCCATCGCCGACGCGAGTCGAGAGCCTGCGGCGACGTTCACCTCGTGCACGCGAGCGGAGC
Source organism: Gemmatimonadaceae bacterium (assembly GCA_039920785.1). GTDB lineage: Bacteria > Gemmatimonadota > Gemmatimonadetes > Gemmatimonadales > Gemmatimonadaceae > AG11. The sequence goes on along the minus strand of JBDSDB010000051.1, from coordinate 7,089 downwards.
GGGCCCAGTCTCCGTCGTGCACGATGGCACCGGGGCACTCCGCGGGAATGTCCTGGATCAGGGTGCCGCCCAGCGCGACGTTGAGGATCTGGACGCCGCGGCAGATCGCCAGCGTCGGCAGGGCCCGAGCGCGGGCGGCGTGCACGAGCGCCGTCTCGAACGCGTCGCGCCCGTCGTGCACATCGCCGAGCTCGGGATGCGGGGTGGCGCCGTATCGCACCGGGTTGACGTCCTCGCCACCTGTGAGCACGAGGCCGGCCATCCCGTCGAGCGCCGCATCCGCATCGGAGGCGTCGAGGACCGGGAGCACGAGGGGCAGCAGACCGGCTCCCCGGATGGACACGGTGTACGCGGAATTGACGCGCACGCGGAGCGCGCCCCCGAGTATTTGGGTGGTCGCGGTGACCGCGACGTGCGGAAGCGGGTGCATGGCGGAACGAGGTTGCGAGGGCAGGAGCGCCTCCTGTATCCTAAGCGCCAGCGATCCCTCCCGCAGCCGTCCGTGTCTCGATCCCACCCATGTTCGATTCCTTCCGTCAGTCGCTGCGTGATCTGATGGACCGCTCGACGCCCCCCGAGGAGCGCCGCGCTGGCCTGGCGCGCATGAAGCAGACGCTGGTTCAGGCGCGCATGGGGCTGGACGACCTTCGCGGCGGGATCGTGGCGACACGACAGCGCCTCGCCGGCGAGCAGAAGGAGCTGGAGACCGTTCGTCGGCGGAAGGGGCTCGCGGCCGGGATCAACGATCTCGAGACGGTGGCACTGGCGGAGAAGTACGAGACGCTGCACGCCGAACGGACGGATGTGCTGACGCGCAAGCTGGACGCCCAGGAGGCGGAGTTGGCCATGGTCGAGCGCGAGGTCACCGACATGACCACGGCGCTCAAGGGAGCGCTGTCGGGCGCGGGCACCCCGCCGCCGCTGTCGAAGGAGCAGGCCGAAGTGGACGAGGTGCTCGACGGGAGCGCGAATGTGGCCCAGGAGATCGACGCGCTGGGACGGGCGAGCGCCCGCTCGACGCGCGAGGCAGAGGCCGATCGCGCGCTCGCGGAGCTCAAGCGGCGCATGGGGAAGTAGGTCTCGGGTGCGCACCTCCCGCCTGCTTCGGGCGACGGCGCTCGCGGCGGTACCCATGCTGTCTCTCGCTGCGCAGGAGCCGGCGCCTCCGCTCTCGCCGTCGGGCCGTCGGGTGATCGCGTGCATCGGGCAGCCGATCGATCAGATCGTGATCTACGCGGAGGCCCCCTCCGTGGCGAACCTGCGTCGCGTCCCGGTCATCGCGCGACTCGCGCGGACGCTGCACGCGACGACCCAGATCGATGTCATTCAGCGTTTCCTCCTCTTCAAGTCGGGCGACAACTGCTCCAACCTGCGGCGCGCGGAGTCGGAGCGCATCCTGCGCGCGCAGCCGTTCATCGCCGATGCCGACATCTTCATCGTGGGGAACGAGAACGGCTCCGTCGACATCGAAGTGCGGACGAGCGACGAAGCGTCCATCGTGTTCGGCGGCAGCGTGCGCGCGCGAAGTCCAGTGGTTTCCAGTCTCCTGCTTGGCAACGCGAACCTGGCTGGCCAGGGCATCTATCTGTCCGGCGCGTGGCGCAGCGGGGACGGGTTTCGTGACGGGTTCGCGGGCCGACTGATCGACAATCAGTTTCTCGGGAAGACGCTCGTCGCGCTCCTGGAGGGACAGCGCGCCAACATCGGTGGGTCGTGGCGTGCGCAGGTGGGTCGCCCATTCTTCACGGATCTGCAGCGGGTCGCGTGGCGGGCGCGCAGCGGGATGTCGCGCGAGCTGGTGGAGCTGCGGCGCCCGGACGGTCTGCGGCCCGGGGTGGAACTGCAGCGGCACTATTTCGACGTCGGCGGGATCGCGCGAGTGGGGCCGCCGGGCCGGCTCGGCCTATTCGGCATGTCGCTGAGCGGCGACGACGAAGCTCCCGGCAGCCGGCTCGTCGTTCCCGAGACAGGCTTCGTGCGCGACGTAGGGGCGGTGCCGAAGGCGTACAACGCGCACCGGATCGCGCGGATCAATGCGCTCCTCGGCATCCGCGAAATCCAGTTCGAGCGACGCTCCGGACTCGATGCGCTCACGGCAACGCAGGACGTCCCGCTGGGCGTGCAGATCGGCGCGCAGATTGGCCGGAGCCTGTCCGTGTTGGGCGCACGGCAGGAGGACTTCTTCCTGGCGAGCGACGTCTATGTGGGGCTCTCGAACGGCAGCACGGTGACGCGGCTGCAGATGCAAGGCGAGGGACGGCGCGAGTCCGGCGTCGCGGCGTGGGACGGGATTCTCACGACGGGCAGGCTGACGCACCAGCGCAAGTACAGCGGGGCGCATCTCGGCCAGTTCGTGCTCGAGTGGGCAGGGGGATTCCAACAGCGCATCCCGTTCCAGCTGCTGCTCGGCGTGGCGGAGGGCGGTGTTCGCGGCTACGAGAATTCGACGTTCGCCGGAGGGCAGCGGCTCGTGGCGCGCGTGGAGCATCGGTACACGTACGGCCAGGTCCTGAAGCTCGGCGATCTCGGGGTTGCGGTGTTCGCCGACGCGGGCCGTCAGTGGGCGGGCGACGTGCCGTTCGGGGTGACGACGCCGGTGAAGACGTCGATCGGAGTCAGCCTGCTTGCGGCGGTGCCTCCTCGATCGGCGAGGCTCTGGCGGGCCGACGTCGCCCTCCCCCTGAATCGCGGCGCGGGCTCCGGATTGACGCTCCGGTTCACCAATGCCGATCGCACCGCGTTCGTGTTCCGCGACGCGCGCGACGTGGCCGTGGGTCGCGAGCTAACTGCGCCGTCGTCGATATTCGCGTGGCCGTGATAACGACCAACTGCAGTACACCAGGAAACTGCAGTACCGAGTACTCGGATTGGCATGCGAGCCCTCCCAATCTGTGGAGAGCGGTCCGCGGCGACGGCCCCTGAACGTCGCAGCCCGTTTCACCGAATGCATTGTCCGGAGAGCTCCGCACTGCCGTTGCGCCGTTAGTCCCGGGCGGGTCTGGTGTTCTCCTCACGGAGTCTGCGGGCGTTAGTACCAGCTTTCGGAACGAGGGCCGAATCGGGATGGGTTGGATGCCAATCCGAGTACCGTTCAAAACCTCAGTTGCCTGGCGTACTCGTAGTTGTCGTCGATCTCGTCGTTGCCGTTGATCTCCTCGAGAATCACTGACTCGTGTTCCGCATCATCTTCCGAATCGGGATGACGAGCATCATCAACACTGCCGCGGCGACGAAGAGCGAGATCGCGGTGCGTTGAAAGAGGATCGGCATCTCCTGCAGCTTCTCGGGATCGACGTTGCCGCCGACGAGGCCGGCGATGAGGTTGCCGAGCGCGAGTGACGTGAACCACGCGCCCATGGTGAGCCCGGAGAAGCGCTTCGGGGCGAGCTTCGTCATCGAGCTGAGGCCGACCGGGCTCAGTGAGAGCTCGCCGAGACCCTGGAGGAAATAGCTGGCGACGAGCCAGAGCATCGAGACGCGAACCGCCGCGCCGGAGACGATGACGCGGTTGGCCGCCATCATCATGAGGAGAAACCCGAGACCGGCGAGCGAGAGCCCGATGGCGAACTTGGTCGGGGCGGAGAGATCGCGGCCGCGCCGTCCGAGCGCGATCCACACGCCCGCGAGCACTGGCGCGAACGCGATCACAGCGACCGACTCCACCGATTGGAACCAGGACGTCGGCACCTCCCACCCGAAGAGATTCCGGTCGGTGAAATCGCGCGCGAACAAGTTGAGCGACGTCGGCTGCTGCTCGAACGCCGACCAAAACACCACGGAGAAGATGAACAGCACCAGCACGACGGCGATCCGCTTGCGTTCGTCGCCATCGAGCTTGCCGAAGAGAAACAGATAGGCGAAGCAGAGCACCGCCATCGCGAGGATGACGTTCTTCATCATGTTCGCGACGGAAATCGGATCGACGTTCACGACGCCGAGCATGCCGAGCGCGACGACCACGGCGACGAGGGCGAGGGCGCCGAGCGTGATGGAGCGCGCGCGCCGTTGTTCGGCTGGGCTGCCCATCGGCGCCGCGCCCAGCGGTCCGAGCGTACCGGCGCGCATGCGGAACGTGATGAGCCCCGCGAGCATGCCGACGCCGGCGGCGCCGAAACCCCAATGCCACCCGACGCGCTCTCCGAGGAGACCGGTGATGAGCGGCGCAATGAGTGCGCCCAGATTGATCCCCATGTAGAACACGGAGAATCCGGCGTCGCGGCGCACGTCGTTCGGGGCATAGAGATCACCGACGATGGCCGAGATGTTCGGCTTGAGCAGGCCGGTGCCGATGACGATGAGGATCAGACCGAGGAAGAAAGTCGGTCGCGAGAAGACAGCGGAGAGGGCGATGGACAGATGACCGAGCGCGATGAACACACCGCCCGTCCAGATGGCGCGCCGCAGGCCCAGCCATCGATCGGCAACCCACCCGCCGGGTAGCGAGGCGAGATACACGCTCGCCGCGTAGATGCCGACGATCGCCGAGGCGGTGGGGCGGCTGAAGCCGAAGCCTCCGCGCGCCATGGCCGCGGTCATGAAGAGCACGAGCAGCGGACGGAGCCCGTAGTACGAGAACCGTTCCCACATCTCCGTGAAGAAGAGCGTCGCGAGCCCGCGCGGATGGCCGAAGAATCCGCGGTCGGCGAGGATGTAGGCGGTGTCCTCGGGCGGCTCGTCGTGCGTGAGCAGCGCTTCGCTCGGCGAGAGTACGGGTCCGCGTGAGTCAGGCATCGGTCAGCCCAGTTCGGGATCGAGCGCGCGCGGCGCGGATGCGACGGCGCGGTGGAGTGCGGCGCGCGGCAGATAGAACTCGGGTTCCTTCGTGCCGCCCCCGGCGCGCTGTTGCTCCCAGCTCACCGCGGTGGGAGGCTGCTTGATACACGCGGCCCAGTGGCCAGGTGCCTTCTCCTCGAGCGGAGGGACGATCGTGGCGCACGCTGCATCGCGCGCCGGATGGTGGCACCGCGGATGAAACACGCAGCCGCTCGGCGGGTTCGCCGGCGAGGGGACGTCGCCGGTCAGCAGGATGCGCTCGCGCTTCGCGCCTGGATCGGGCGCAGGAACCGCCGAGAGCAGCGCCTGCGTGTACGGCATGACGGGCTCGCCGTAGAGCCTCTCGACAGAGGCCAGCTCGACGATGTGGCCGAGGTACATCACCGCGACACGATCGGCGATGTGCTCGACGATGGAGAGGTCGTGCGCGATGAAGAGGTAGGCGAGCCCACGGTCGCGCTGCAGATCCTGGAGCAGGTTCACGACCTGCGCCTGGACGCTGACGTCGAGCGCGCTCACGGGCTCGTCGCACACGATGAAGCTGGGTTCCACGCTGAGCGCGCGCGCGATGCCGACACGCTGGCGCTGGCCGCCCGAGAACTCGTGCGGATAGCGGGATGAATACTCGGGCCGGAGTCCGACCTCCTCGAGTAGCTGCTTGACGCGCGCGTCCGCCGCGCTGCCCTCGGCGAGCTCGTGGATCGTGAGCCCCTCTCGCACGATCGCGCCGATGGACATGCGCGGGTTGAGCGACGAGAAGGGATCTTGAAACACGATCTGCATGCGGCGGCGAAGTTTTCTGAGGTCCGTCGCGCCGAGTGCGAGCACGTCCTGACCGTCGAAGCGCACCGAGCCCGCGGTGGGCTCGATGAGGCGCAGGATGGCGCGCCCCGTGGTGGACTTGCCGCATCCCGATTCGCCGACGATCGCCAACGTCTCGCCGGGTGCGACGTCGAACGACACGCCATCCACCGCGCGCACCTGCCCACTGACGCGGCCGAAGATGCCGCGTTTGATGGGGAAGTGCTTGGTGAGATCGCGCACGGAGACGAGTGGCTGCGCCGGATCCGCGATGGCGGGGAGCGCCGTCATGCGGCCGACGCGCCTCGCTGAGCGGCGAGCGGGAGATGCGGGTGCAGGCGACGCTCCGGCTCCTCGGCCAAGTGGCAGCGCGACGTGTGGCCACCGCCGATCTGGTAGAGAGGCGGGTGCTCCGTCTCGCACCGCTCCCACGAGTAGGGACAGCGATCGCGGAAGCGACAGCCGGCGGGCCAGGCCGTCGGAGCGGGCACGGTTCCAGGAATGGTCGCGAGCCGATCATGCCCGCCGCCGACGCGCGGCATCGCGCCGAGCAGCCCCTCGGTGTACGGGTGGTGCGCGCGCGCGAACAGGTCCACGGTGGCCGCTTCCTCCACCACTTCGCCGGCATACATCACGATCACGCGCGTGCAGTTCTCGGCCACCACGCCGAGGTCGTGGGTGATGAGCAGCACCGACGTGCCGATGCGCCGAGTGAGGTCGGCGAGCAGCTCGAGAATCTGCGCCTGGATGGTGACGTCGAGCGCCGTGGTGGGCTCGTCGGCGATGACGAGCGCGGGGTTCATGACGAGCGCCATGGCGATGACGACGCGCTGGCGCATCCCGCCCGAGAGCTGGTGCGGATACTCGCCGGCGCGCTGCGCAGGCGCGGGGATGCCGACCAGCTCCAGCATCTCGATCGCCTTGGCCCACGCCTCGCGCTTGTTCATTCCCGCGTGGATGCGTGCGACTTCGCCGATCTGGTCCCCGATCGTGAACACGGGGTTGAGCGCGGTCATCGGCTCCTGAAACACCATCGCGATGCGGTTGCCGCGGACGCGCTGCATCGCGCGCTCGTCGAGCGTGAGAAGGTCGTGCCCCTCGAACGTCATCGTGCTGCCCGCCTCGATCCTGCCTGGAGCACGGATCAGGCGCAGGATGGAGAGGGCGGTGACGCTCTTGCCGCATCCCGACTCGCCGACGAGGCCGACGGTCTCACCCACGCCGACGCTGAACGAGACGCCGTCCACGGCGCGTGCGACGCCGTTGTCGGTGTAGAAGTAGGTGCGCAGATCGTGCAGCTCGAGCAGCGGCGTCGTCATGCCTCTGGGGCGAAGGTCGCGTCGGTGGTGCCGCGGGGAAGCTGCCGAGGGTCGAAGGCATCACGCAAGGCGTCGCCCACTGCGTTGCACGCGAACACGGTCACGAGGATCGCGAGACCGGGGAAGACGGTGAGCCACCACAGATCGGTGCCGGTCCCATGCTCGGCGCCGTCCTGAATGATCGACCCCCAGCTGG
>JBDSDB010000050.1:0-6606 GCA_039920785.1 Gemmatimonadaceae bacterium | reverse complement strand
CGATCGATCGCGCCAAGCAGCTGTTCAACGCCGACCACGCCAACGTGCAGCCGCACTCCGGCGCGCAGGCCAACGCGGCGGTCTTTCTCGCCTTCCTCAAGCCTGGCGACACCTTCCTCGGCATGGACCTCTCGCAGGGCGGCCATCTCACGCACGGCTCGCCCGTCAACTTCTCGGGCCTGCTGTACAAGGCCGTGTCGTACGGTCTGCGCGACGACGGCTACATCGACATGGACCAGGTGCGCAGCCAGGCGCAGACGCACCACCCGAAGATGATCATTGCGGGCTATAGCGCCTACCCCCGCGTCATCGACTTCGCGGCGTTCGCCGAGATCGCGAAGGAGATCGGCGCGATCTTCATGGTCGACATGGCGCATTTCGCCGGGCTCGCGGCCACTGGTGTGTATCCGACGCCGGTGCCACACGCCGACATCGTCACGACGACCACGCACAAGACGCTGCGCGGGCCGCGCGGCGGGATGATCCTGTGCAAAGCCCAGCACGCGGCCGCGGTGAACAAGGCGACCTTCCCCGGAACGCAGGGTGGGCCGCTGGAGCATGTCATCGCCGCCAAGGCGGTGGCGTTCAAGGAGGCGCTGGAACCGGCCTTCACGACCTACAGCAAGCAGATCGTCGCCAACGCGCAGGCGCTCGCGAAGGGACTCGTCTCGCGCGGCTACGAGCTCGTCTCCGGAGGAACGGACAACCACCTCATGCTCGTCGATCTGCGCAACAAAGGGCTCACCGGCAAAGTCGCGGAGAAGGCGCTCGATCTCGCCGGCATCACGGTCAACAAGAACACGGTGCCGAAGGAAACGCAGTCGCCGTTCGTCACGAGCGGCGTCCGCATCGGTACGCCCGCCGTCACCACGCGCGGCATGCGCGAAGGCGAGATGGAGCGGATCGCCGAGCTGATCGACCGGGTCCTCATGTCGGCCGAGGACGGCGGAGTGGCCGAGCGGGTGAAGGACGAGGTGCGCACGCTGGCGGCCGGCTTTCCGCTCTATCCAGTGCCGCAGCACGCCCACCGCTGAGCGCGCGATTCCGGAGTTGTGTCCGGCTGTCCCGGAGGCCATACTGAGACAGCCGCGCTCCCCTGGCGGCCGAGGCACGTTCACGCATCATTGACGTCGCGCGCGTCGCTCTCTGAACGACGCGCGCCGCCGTACAGCCCTGTCGAGGAGCAGTCACCCCCCGTGCCCGAGCTCGCCTTCCGCGACGGCATCATGGATCGGATCCGCATGCGCGAGCAGCGGTTCGACGAGCGCGCGTATCTCTTCGTGCTCGGCGCGCTGGAGTTTTGCCAGCAGCGCCTGCCGGAGCGCCGCCACATCACGGGGCGAGAGCTTGCGCTGGCGTGCCGCGACCTCGCACTGGAGCGCTTCGGCGTGCTCGCACGCCTCGTCCTCGAGGACTGGGGCATTCGCAGCTCGTCCGACATCGGTGACGTCGTCTTCACGCTCGTCGACCTCGAGCTGCTCATGAGCCAGCCGACCGATACGCGCGACGAGTTCGCCGAGGTGTTCGACTTCGACCAGGCGTTCGAGCGCGACTATCCCTGGTGCGCGCAGTTCGTCTGACCGGCTGCGGCCGCGCTGTCGGCGCGTCACTCGAGTAGCAATGCAATCCCTGCCATCGGCGGACTGATGTCGCCGCGTACCCGTTCGTCCATCGCCGTGGTCGACGCGCTCGGTGCGCGCGCATGCGATGCGTCGGCGATCGCGAGCGGAATCCCGTCACGCGCGCTGATGCAGCGCGCCGGCGCGGCCGCCGCGGCCGAGCTGACCAACCGGTACGGCGAACAACTGCGCCGCGGCGTGGTGGTCGCGACCGGGCCAGGCAACAACGGCGGCGACGGATGGGTCGTCGCGCACGCGCTCCACGCGGTCGGCATCGCGGTGCGAGTCGTCGAGTGCGTGGCTGCCCGCTCGCCCGACGCGATCGCCGAACGCGAAGGTGCGCTCGCGGCCGGCGTCGCGTCGAGCGGCGACGTGGGCGCACTGCTGACCGGCGGAGAATCTGTCGCCGTCGACGCGGTCCTCGGCACCGGACTCACGGGAGGCGCGCCGCTCCGCGGCGACGTCGCACTCGCCGTGGAGCAGCTGCATCGGTTGCGCGCACGTGGCGCATCGATCATTGCGTTGGACCTGCCGACCGGGATCGACGCGACCACCGGACGCGACGTCGGGGCCGCCGCCTGCGATCTGACGATCACCTTCGGCACCGTCAAGCGCGGACAGCTCGTCGCGCGCGGTGCCTGCGGTGCCCTCGTCGTGGTCGACATCGGGCTCGGTGCGCACGCCCATGCCGCCGCCGATGCCATGCGGCTCGCCACGGCGCGCTGGTTCGCGACCTCGCTTCCGGTCATCGACGCCGACGCCCACAAGGGCACCAGAAAGAAGGTCGCGATCGTGGGCGGAGGGCCGGGCATGGTGGGCGCGGTGATGCTCGCCGCGCGCGCGGCGCTGCGCAGCGGGGCGGGGATAGTGAAATGCGTCGTGGCGCCGGAGTCGATCGCCGCGATCCAGGAAGGAGAACCTTCCGCCCTCGCCGCCGTGTGGCCCGAGGACGACGCGGCGCTCGCGTCGTCGATCGTCGACTGGGCCGACGTGCTGCTGGTGGGCCCGGGCCTCGGCGCGGCGAGCGCGCGCGCGTTGACGACGCGATTGCTGGAAGCATGGCGGGGGCCCGTGGTGCTCGACGCCGATGCGCTCAACGCCTTCGCCGGCGACGTCGCCGCGCTGGCGCCGCTGCTGCGCGACCGCGCGGCGCTGATCACGCCGCATCCCGCGGAATTCGGGCGTCTCTGGAAGATGCCTGTGAGTGCCGTCCTCGACGGACGCTTCGAACTACCGGCGCGGCTCGCGGGCGAGCTCGGTGCCGCCGTGCTGCTCAAGGGCGTGCCCACCGTGATTGCCTCGACCGACGGTACGTCGCACGTCGTCGCCGAGGGCACCCCCACGCTCGCCACGGGAGGATCGGGCGATATGCTCGGTGGGATCGCCGCGACGCTAGTGGCGCAGACGGAGGATGCACCGCTCGCCGGCGCGCTCGCCGCCTTCGCGCACGGGCGCGCAGCGTGGGCCGTCAGCGAGCGGCAGGTTCGCGGACATACGCTCGACGACGTGTTGCTGGCGCTGCCAGGCGTGTGGTCGCTCGAGGCGCTGCCGCCGCGCCCTCCTCTCCTCGTCGAGCTCCCCGCCGTCGGCGAGCGCTCAGGGTGAACCCCGAGTCGCAGGCGCACCTCGCGCTCGGCGAAGGCGACGAGTTCGACGCGATCCGCGCCATGCTACGCACGTGGGGCGCGCGCGCCGTGGGTATCGGAGACGACGCGGCGTTGCTCGCCGTTCCGCCGGCAGAGCGGCTCGTGGTGAGCACGGACGCGTCCGTGGAAGGCGTTCACTTCCGTCGCGATTGGCTCACGACGCGCGAGATCGGCGCGCGCGCCACGGCCGCCGCACTGAGCGATCTCGCGGCGATGGCGGCCGCTCCGCTCGGACTGCTGCTCGCCATCGGGCTGCCCGATCGCTGGCGTGCGGAGGTCGATGAGCTCGCGCACGGCGTCGGGGCGATGGCGTCGAGCGCAGACTGTCCGATCGTCGGCGGCAACGTGACGCGCGCGAGCGATCTCTCGCTGACGATCACGGTGCTGGGCAGCACGGCTCGGCCCCTCGCGCGCGATCGCGTGCGGGCGGGCGACCTGCTCTTCGTCACGGGGGCATTCGGTGGGCCGGGCGCGGCGCTCGACGCACTGCTGCGCGGCGACACGCCGGCGACTCACCACCGCGCGCGGTTCGCGTCGCCTCGACCGCGGCTCGGCGAGGCTCGCTGGCTCGGCGAACGGGGTGCGCTCGCGGCAATCGATGTCTCCGACGGCCTCGTCGCGGACGCCGGGCATCTGGCGAGCGCGAGCGGCGTGCGGCTGGAGCTGGAGCTGACGCGCATCCCGTGCGTTGCGGGAGTGACGCCCGAGGCCGCGGCCGCGAGTGGCGAGGAGTATGAGCTCCTCGTGGCGTTCGCGCCCGAGCTGGCACCCGACCGGGATGCGTTCCGCCAGCAGTTCGGCCTGGAGCTCACGCTGGTCGGCCGGGCCGTTGCGGGCGCCGGTGCCGTGCTCGTTGCGCCCGATGGGCGCGTTGACCGGCCACGCGGGCACGACCACCTTTCGTAGATGCGCACCGTTCTCACCGCTCTGACGGTGCTGTTCGCCACGATCGTCCTGGCGCCCACCGTCATCATCGCCCGCCTGCTCGGTCTGTCCGAGGGGGAGCGCAGCGTGCCGCAGTGGTGCATGCGGACGTGGGCGCGCGCGATCGCGGCGGCAGGCGGCGCGACGCTCGTGGTGCACAATCCGGAGCGCATGCTGCACGGCCGCGGGGTCGTGTACGCCAGCAATCACGTGAGCTGGTTCGACGTGTTCGCGATCGCGTCCGTCGTGCCGCGTTACACCTTCATCGCCAAGTCGGAGCTGCGGCGGCTACCGCTGTTCGGCTGGGGCGCGGAGGCGGCGGGTGTCGTCTTCCTGGCCCGAGAGAACCGCAAGGCGGCGTTCGAGAGCTATCACGGCGCGGCCGACGAGGTGGCGCGCGGGCGCAGCGTCGTCGTGTTCCCCGAGGGGACGCGCGGCCACGACTACTCGCTGCGCCCGTTCAAGAAGGGACCCTTCGTGCTCGCCATCGCCGCCAAGTCGCCCGTCGTCCCCGTCGTCGTCTACGGGGCGCGCGAGATGATGCCGAAGGGGAGCTTCCGGGTGCGGTCGAACATCGTGCACATCCACTTTCTCGAGGCCGTGGAGACCGCGGGGCTCGACTACGACAAGCGGCACGACATCATGTGCCTGGTCTGGGATCGCATGGCGGCCTGCCTGCGCGACGAGTACGGCATCGGCACGAGCGAACACCCGATCGCCGAGCCGATCGTCGAGCCGACCGTCGAGCGCACTGCCTGACGGGCCCTCGATCGTACATCTTTCAACACTCACTTCACTTCCCCCGAACCAATCGTCATGCCCGCCATCATCGCCGACATCGTCGCCCGCGAGATCCTCGACAGCCGCGGCAACCCCACCGTCGAAGCCGACGTCATCCTTTCCAGCGGCGTGGTCGGCCGCGCCGCCGTGCCGAGTGGCGCGAGCACGGGCGAGCACGAAGCGATCGAGCTGCGCGACAATGACAAGGAGCGCTACCTCGGGAAGGGAGTGCTGAGCGCCGTGCAGAACATCCAGGAGACGATCGCACCCGCTCTGGCCGGCGCCGACGCGATTGATCAGATGGGGATCGACGCCGCGCTGCTCGAGCTCGACGGAACGCCGAACAAGGGGAACCTGGGCGCGAACGCGATCCTCGCCGTCTCCATGGCGACGGCGCGCGCCGCCGCGCAGGAGCTCGGCCTGCCGCTATGGCGCTACCTGGGCGGACCACTCGCGCGTGTCATGCCCGTGCCGATGATGAACATTCTCAACGGCGGCGCGCACGCGACGAACACGGTGGACCTGCAGGAATACATGATCATCCCTGTGGGCGCGGAGTCGTTCTCGGAGGGGCTGCGCATGGGGACGGAGGTGTTCCACGCGCTCAAGAAGGTGCTCGTCAAGCGGAAGCTGAGCACCGGCGTCGGCGACGAAGGCGGCTTCGCGCCCGACCTCAAGAGCGACGAGGAGGCGATCACCGTCGTGCTCGAGGCCATCGAGGCGGCGGGCTTCACGCCCGGCCAGCAGATCGCTCTCGCACTCGACTGCGCGGCGAGCGAGCTGCACAAGGACGGCAAGTACACGTTCAAGAAGAGCGGCGCAGGCACCAAGGACGCCGCAGGCATGGTAGAACTGTACACCTCATGGATCGACAAATATCCCATCGTCTCCATCGAGGATGGCCTCAGCGAGGATGACTGGGATGGGTGGAAGCTGCTCACCGAAGCGATCGGCGACCGCTGCCAGCTGGTCGGCGACGATCTCTTCGTGACGAACACGGAGCGTCTCTCGCGCGGCATCGAGGAGGGCGTCGCCAACTCGATCCTCATCAAGGTCAATCAGATCGGCACGCTCACCGAGACGCTCGAGGCCATCGAGATGGCGCGGAGCGCGGGCTACCTCTCGGTAATCTCGCATCGCTCGGGCGAGACCGAGGACACCTTCATCGCGGACCTCGCCGTGGGCACGGGCGCCGGCCAGATCAAGACCGGCTCGGCGTCGCGCACGGATCGCGTCGCCAAGTACAACCAGCTCCTGCGCATCGAGCAGCAGCTCGGCGGCGCGGCCGAGTATCCGGGCGGCGCCATTTATGGGATGTAAGGCTCGCTAGTGGCGGCAAGAAAGAAGACCGGCGGCGGTGTGGGACTCAGGAAAGTCCTCATCGCCGCCGGTGCGTTCGCGGCGCTCGTGTTCGCGGTGCAGGGAGGCGAGTACGGCACGCGGGACCTCGTGCGCCAGCGCCAACGGAAGGCGCGGCTCTCGACGGCCATTGACTCACTGCAGAACATCGTGGATTCTCTGAAGCGCTACAAGAAGCGCGTCGAGACCGACCCCGTGCTGCAGGAGCGGATCGCGCGCGAGGAGTTCGGGATGGTGCGCGGCACGAAGGAGATCCTCTACCGCATCGCCGAGCCGGC
>JBDSDB010000049.1:0-5144 GCA_039920785.1 Gemmatimonadaceae bacterium | reverse complement strand
TCGCCGACGAACAACCCCTGGCGCAGCATGTACTGCGCACGTGCGACGTACTGCAGCCACGGGCCCGCGTGCTCGAACCAGGTATTGGTCCGATCGAAGTGAGAGCCCCACGGGCCCATCGTCATGCCCGGCACAGCATCCGGGTGCGGCTGGTGCGCGAAGCGGTGGAAGATGTACCGCGTCAGTCCGTACGTGTACATCAGGTCCCCGATCGCCTTCGTCGCGTACGGGTGCTCCTGCCACTTCGAGTACTGGGCCCGTCCCGTGAACGACTCCGCGCCGACCACCGGCTTGTCCCACACGTGCGCGATGGACGACGCGAGCTTGAGGCTCCAGCCCCACTGCGCGCCTGCCTGCCGCAGCCAGAACTCGCCCATCGGCTCGTCCACGAGCGCGCCGACCTGGAGCTCGTCGAACGGACCGTTGTTCGGTCCATAGGGCTCGGTATGCGACTTCATCCCGTGCTGCTTGCACAGCGTCGCGAACTTCGCGTAGTAGTTGTCCGCGATGAGGTCGGCCTGCGCGCGGCGCACGTCCCAGAGGAATCGTTCCGTGGTCTCCGAGTCTCCGACGACGCGCCCCGTCATCGCCGGCATGTATCGCACGAGATCGTAGCCGCGGCGCTTGCGAAACTCTGCCGGAAAGCTCGGCGTCCAGTTCTGCATGCCCACCTCATAGCTGTCGACCAACGCGCCGAGGAGCTTCTTCGCCGCGAGCGGCTTCAACGACTCGTACAGCTTTCCGAAGTACGCGTCGAAGTGGAACTGCACTGCGGCCGCGTCGAACTTGTCGACTTCCAGACCCTGGCCGGTGTCGGACGGCGCGTTCTGCATGCGCGCCGTCGGGGTGTGCCCGATGCGCAGGATGGTCCACCGCCCCGCGGGCGCGTTCCACGCGAGCGTGCCGTCGGCGCGCAGGTAGCGCGTCACGTCGACGACCGAGCGCGGATCGATGGCCGGACCGAGATCGGTGGCCGGCGACTGCTCCTGGTTCCGCAGCCTCGCGAGATTCGTCTTCGCCGGCCAGTTCGCGATGCGCGCGACCGGTGAGAGCTGGAACTCGGTGACGCGACGCGACTGCCGGGTACCGAAGCGGAAGAACCGTCCACGAACGGCGGCGAAGCTCGCGGTCAACGGAACGTTCGGTCCAGCCGCGTTCCCGCCGGTCGCGCCACCCGCCAGAGCGACGAACTCCATGACGGGTCGGAACGAGACCCCGTCGTCCGACACCTCCAGCACGGGTGGCTGCGGAGGCCCACCGCCCGGCGCGCCGGGAATGTTGGCCGAGTGCACGATCACCGAGCGCGCCTCGAACGGCTCGGTGAACTCGTACGTGATGTACGCTGGCTTATCGGGGCCCGCAGACCGCAGGTCCACTCCCGCGGAGAGATCCCAATCGGCGAGCGCGGTCGTTTCCGTGCCGGACGCGACCACGCGTACTTGCGCAACGTTTGTCCCGGCCGGCACGGGCGTCGCCGGCTGGGGATTCGCGCCGGGAGCATCTGGCGCCGTCGTCACCGTCGTCCGCGCGACCGATGCTCGACCCTCACCGGGCAGCGACGGGAACGCGAGCACGAACGCGTCGCGGTAGTAGCCGATCTTCGCGAACGGCTTCGGCAGCGCGACCTCGACTTGCCGGCCCCCGTCGACGTTCGCCTCACTCCACACGAGCTGCTGCATCGCGCGCTCGGGCGTGATCCACGGCCCGCCGCTCGACGACCAGCCCGGGCAGTTGTGCATCGTGAAGCTGAGACCCAGTCGGTTCGCCTCGCTCGCCGCGTGCTCGACGAGTCGTACCCATTCGGGACTCAGCGTCGCGACCGGCCCCTTGGGGATGCCGGTGCCGACGTCGAACATCTGCACGCCGCCCACTCCCACCCGCGCCATGGCTTCCAGGTCGCGCGTGATGCCGTCCGCGGTGACGTTGCCGTTCATCCAGTGCCACCACGTGTGGGGGCGCGCATCGGCGGGGGGACGCGCGAACCCGCGCTCGAGATCGATCACGGGCGCTAGCGCAATGGCGTCGACCGCTCTGGTCCAGTCGACGGTGGCCATTGTTGCCCCGACGCCCACCTGCTTTACGAAGTCTCTGCGCTCCACGTGACGCTCCTCGTTCGGTGTCTTCTCCCGGATCGCGCACGACCGCCCCTTCGATGCAAAATATGGCGACGGCGCCGTGCTTCAGAACCGCAGCACAGACTGACCTATGACTTCCCTCACTCGCGCACTCGGCCGCTTGACGCTCGGCGGCCTCGTCGCGGCTCGGCGGCATCGTCGGAGATTGCGTGGCCGCTGGCTCCGGCCACGCGGCCCCACGACCATCATGGGCCGCGCGAGTGAGGTGCAGGTCATGGTCGATGACATGCGGATGGCCGTGTGAATTCACTGCGCTCGATGACGAGGGGCAACGTCGCGACGATGGCGTTAGTCGATCCTGTAGCTGCGGCTCAGCGTCGCGGCGGGTCGCACGCACAGGGGACGATTGTCGTCACCACACGCCCCCACGCCTCCCTTACCGTCCCCACCGTCGAACTCGGGAAAGTCCCGCATGGGCCGGTGCGGGGCGTCCGGTTGAAGTGGTCACCCATCGACTGTGTCCCACCTCGACGCCCGAGTGTTCCACGCCTCGTGCCTTCCCTCACTCGTCCCTGGTGTTGTTCAGGAGCGTGGCGATTTCCTCGCGGGCACGCATGAGGAGGTGCCGAACCGCTTGTGGCGTCGTGCCGAGTACGCGCGCGATCTCCGGCGCCGGCAGGTCGTGCTTCCATCGCAGTGTCATCGCGACTCGCCGACGTTCCGTGAGGGTGGCCAAGGCCATCGTGACCGCGGAGTCCAGCTCCCGGTCCTCGAGCAACGCATGCGCATCGCGCGCGGGAGCGCCCATCGCGACGGCGATTGCGTCATCGCTGAATCGTGCGCCCTGTTCCGCGACCACGGCGCGGGCGGCGCGGGCGGTGATTCGCGTGACCGTTCGCTCTGACCTGCGATGCCGCAGGATCTGATGCCGGACCGCCCCATAGAGCCACCCCGAGATCGAAGACGTGACTTCCCACTCGGCATGCTTGCGCCACAGGGCAAAGAACACGTCCTGCACGATCTCACGCGACGTCTCGGCGCACCCCGCCTGATGATACGCGAAGCGCCAGAGTCCCTCGTGATGGTGCTCGAAGAGGATCTCGAACGCCGCCTGGTCACCGTCTCGCACGCGGGCGACCATGCATGCATCGCCCGTGGGCTCGACGCTCCCCTGCAAGCTGGAGTTGTGCAGCATGGGCCCCTCCGCCAGTGCGTATGTCGCCTGGATGAGGTATCGTCAGCGAGTTTGTGAACACTCGTTCGGTAACGGGCTTTTGTTCACAGTGGCGAAGATGGCACGCGTTTCCAGGTTGTCAAGCGCGGCGGCATCCGCGTCGGCGTGCACGCGACGCGAAACAAGCGGGCGTTCGCTGCGGCGGTCCGGGTGTGCGTCGAGCCGACAGCCGTCCTGCACTCACCCGAGGCCGAGACTACGCGAGCGATCGCTCCTCGCTCGGCCTGATCAGCAGCGCGATAAAGACGGACAGCAACGCCACGCCGGCGAACACGCCGAAGATCAGATTGAGAGGCACCTGGCGATCCCGCAGCGCGCCGAAGGACCAGTCGCCAAATCCGCCGAAACTGATGCTGACCAGGTTCATGATGCCGTAGCCAGTCGCCCGCCACGCGGGCCGGACGATCTGGCAGAGGATCGGCATGTTGTTGCAGTCGAAAAAGCCCCAGCCCAGGCCGAAGACCACAAGGCCGGCGATGGCCAGCGGGAGCGTGCCCGCGTTGCCGATGCCGAACAGCGCGGGCAGGAATAACGTCATCCCGATGGCGCTCGTGAAAATCCGGCCGCGCGAATTCGTGCGCATCCAGCGATCCGCCAACGTGCCCCCGACGAGCACGCCCACAAGCGATGCAATCTGCACGAAGAGAATCGCGCTCACCCCGGCCTTGCCCTGGCCGAGGTGAAATTTCTCGCGAAGAATTTCGGGCATCCAGTCGCGCACCACCCAGCCCGCGATCGCCGGCAGCGTGAAGTAGAGCACGAGCAGGAGGAAGTTGCGATTGCCGAGCAGGCCCCGAAACACGCCTCCAGTCGTCTCTGCCCGCACCTCGGGCACCGGCGTTGTGGGTACGGGATTGCGCAGCAACGCGAACAGAGGAAGTGCGTAGATCACGCCGAGCATTCCGCTCGTCGAAAATGCCCAGCGCCATCCGTAGTCCGAGGAATCGGCGGCGTAGCCTGCGAAGCCGCCCAGGATTTGTCCCACGTAGATGCCGGCCTGGTGAAGACCGACCGCGCGCGACCGCGTGAATCCCTGATGGTATTCCGATATCAGCGCCAGCGCCGTCGGGATATAGAACGCCTCGCTGATACCCATCGTGGCACGAGCCGCGACCAGTTCATGGAACGAGGTGACGTGCCCCGTCCACCAGGTGACCGCGGACCAGACAAACAGACTCGCCGCGATTACATGGCGCTTGCTGAACCGGTCCGCGACGTAGCCGCCGAGGGGGCTCAGCAGGGCGTACGTCCATTTGAAGCACCCGAGCACGAGACCCCAGTCCGCCTGGTTCGCGATCGTCGGAATGTCCGCGACCATCGACCCCTTCATCGTCGCGAGCATCTGGCGGTCGAGGTAGTTGAGCAGTGCGACCGGAAAGAGCAGCACCACCACGAACCAGGCGTATCGGAGGGCGCTGGATGCGCGAGTCGGCATGGGATTCTGGTTCACTCGACGAATTGTCCGGCGGTCACGCCGCTACAGGCGCGGGGCCCAGCGCGAGCCCCCAGTGCACGAGCAGCGTGCGTAGCTCGGCTTCAATGCTGGCCGAGAGTGCGCGCGAAGCTGGCGAGACGATGGACTTGGACACTCCCGGCGCGTAGCCGCGGGCTGCGAGACCGGCGGCGACGTTGAGGGGAAAAGTGATCTGGTCGATCACTCGCCCGACCTCCACCATCCGCGCCGCGGACACGGCGGCCTCCTGAGGACGGCCGGCCGTGCAACAGTGGTAGATGTCGAGCATCAGCTCCGGCACGATGTTGACGATCCCGCCGGTGCAACCGGCGGCGCCGAGCGCAAACGCCTCGGTGAGGCGCGTGTCCGCGCCCGACATCAC
>JBDSDB010000048.1:0-13564 GCA_039920785.1 Gemmatimonadaceae bacterium | reverse complement strand
GGCCGCGGATTCCATCTCGGGCTCGCGGCCAGGCGCGCGGCGGGAGGCGTTCGAGACGTACGTGAAGCGGCTCGAGGGGCTGGAAAAGATCGCCTCGAGCTACCGCGGCGTGGACCGTGTGTTCGCGATTCAGGCGGGACGCGAGGTGCGCGTGGTGGTCACGCCGGAGCAGGTCGACGACGCGCGGATGGCCACGCTGTCGGAGGAAATCGCCCGGCGCATCGAGGCCGAGTTGCAGTATCCGGGACAGATCAAGGTCGTGCTCATCAGAGAGACGCGGGCGGTGGACTTTGCCCGATAGCGCGGTTTCCCATTCGTCCACGGAGCCCGGCGCGGTGCACGGAGGCGCGCGGCTCATCGACGGCGTGGCGCTCGCGAAGAAGGTGCGTGACCAGGTAGCCGCTGATGTTGTGACGCTGCGAACGCGTGGCGTGGTGCCTGGGCTCACCGTCGTGCTGGTGGGCGACGATCCGGCCAGCGCGGTCTATGTCGGCGGCAAGGAGAAAGCCTCGCGCGAGGCGGGCATGGCGGGTGGCACGATCCGGCTGCCGGCCGCAACCTCGCAGGCTGAGCTCCTCGCGTTGGTCGAGAAGCTCAACGACGATGACGAGGTGCACGGCATTCTCGTCCAGATGCCGCTGCCGAAGCACATCGATCCGGACACGGTGATCAACCACATCCGGCCCGACAAGGATGTCGATGGATTCCACCCCGTGAACGTCGGGAAGCTACTCATCGGGCACACCGACGGCTTCGTACCGTGTACGGCGGCGGGCGTGCAGCTTCTGCTCGCTGAATACGGTGTGCAGACCGTGGGCGCAGAATGTGTGGTGGTGGGACGCAGTACCATCGTCGGTAAGCCGATGGCTGCGCTCATGGTGCAGAGCGGACACGTGGCGGATGCGACGGTGACCGTCTGTCACAGTCGCACGCGCGATCTTGCGGCCCACACCCGTCGCGCCGACATCCTCATCGTCGCGGCGGGGCGCGCGAAGCTCGTCTCGGCCGACATGGTAAAACCCGGTGCGGTGGTGATCGACGTCGGGATGAATCGCATCGCCGACCCGACGGCGAAGAGCGGCACGCGCCTCGTCGGCGACGTGGACTTCGAGGGTGTGCGTGAGGTCGCTTCGCTGATCACTCCCGTACCACGCGGGGTAGGGCCCATGACCATCGCCATGCTGCTACGCAACACCGTCCGCGCCGCGCAGCGCACGCTCTCCGCATGAAACGCCGCCGGGGCGTCATCACGTCGCCGACGCCGTCGCCGAGGCCGTCGCCGAACTTGTTCGACGAGCCCGCCGTGGCGCCCGCGATGGAGCTGCGCGTGTTCGAAAACACGATGCCCGAGCTCTACGACGAGGTCGGCGAGACCTTTCCCGGCGCCAGCCCAGGCTCGGCGATCGCCGTGTCCACGCTGACGCAGACGGTGAAGGACGTGGTCGAAGGAGCGTTCATCCCGCTTTGGGTGCGCGGCGAGGTCAGCGATTTCAAGGCGCATCGAAACGGCCACTGGTACTTCTGCCTGCGCGATCGGACGTCGCAGCTCAAGTGCGTCGTCTGGTCGAGGGACCAACGTGGCATCCCAGCGGCACCGGACGATGGAATGCAGGTGGCCGCGCTCGGCCAGGTCGGTGTCTACGCGACGCGTGGTGAGATGCAGTTCACCGTGCGCCGCATGGAGGCCGATGGCGATGGGCTGTGGCGCAAGGCGCTCGAGCTCACACGCGGGCGCCTCGAGACGGACGGTCTCCTCTCGCCGGAGCGGAAGCGCGCGCTTCCGCGCTACCCACGGCGCATCGCCGTCGTGACCAGCGCGAGCGGCGCGGCGCTTCAAGATGTCATCGCCGTGCTGCGTCGGCGGGCGCCGGGGGTGGAGCTCGTGGTCGCGCACGCGGCGGTGCAGGGCGAGGGCGCACCGCTCGAGCTGTGCGCCGCGCTGGAGCGCGTCTGCCGGTGGGGCGGGGCGGAGCTCGTGATCATAGGGCGCGGTGGTGGCTCGCGCGAGGATCTCTGGGCGTTCAACGACGAGCGCGTCGTTCGGGCCGTGGCCGCGTGTCCGGTGCCGACCATCTCGGCCGTCGGACACGAGATCGACGTGACCCTCTGCGATTTGGTCGCCGACCATCGGGCGCCCACACCGTCAGCCGCGGCCGAAGCGGCCGTGCCGTCGCAGGAGGAGCTGCTCCTCACCCTGGCGGCTCATCGACAGCGGCTCGTCTCCGCCATCGAGGGATGCCTGTACGAGCCACGAGACCGCGCGCGCGCCGCATCGCAGCATCTGGTGACGACGATGTCGCGCCGAGTTGCGGATCGTCAGACGGCGCTCGCGTCGGTGGCTGGCCGGCTCAATGCACTGAGCCCGCTCGCCACGCTCGAGCGTGGCTACGCCGTGGCGCAGGACGGCGATGGGCGCACGCTCGCATCGACGCGAGACTTCGCCGACGGGGCGTCGTTCGCGCTGCGTCTGCGAGACGGAGAAGTCGACGCCACCGTGACGCGCATTCGCTCCCGCGGGGCCTCAGTCTCATGACGCTCGACGAGACGCTCGGCCGGCTCGAGGAGATCGCGAGCCGGCTCGACGAGGAGCGGATGGAGCTCGGCGACGCGCTCGTGCTCTTCGAGGAGGGCGTCGGCCGTCTGCGCGAAGCAGCCGCCACGCTGCATGATGCCGAGGCGCGCGTGAAGCGGCTCATCGAGCTCGCGGACGGTGCGTTCGTGCTCGAGGATCTCGATGGCTGACGTCGTGGTCGACGTCGCGCTGGACTTCGCGCGGGATCGCGCGGCGATCGATCGCGCGCTCGGGCAGTTCTGCGAGCGCTATCTGCGCGAGCTGCCACCGTCCGTCGCCGACGCGATCCATTACAGCTTGATGGGCGAGGGAAAGCGATTGCGCGGCATCCTCTTCCGCTGCGCGTTCGAGGCGGCGGGAGGAATGGGCGATTCGGCCGATCTCGCCGGCGCGGTCGAGGTGGTGCACGCCTACTCGCTCGTGCACGACGACCTCCCCTGCATGGACGATGATGACGTCCGCCGAGGGCGGCCCACGGTGCACCGAGTGTACGGTGTCGCCGCCGCGACGACGGCGGGGTTGGCCATGGTGCCGTTGGCGGCGCTCTGTGCCGCGGACGCCGCACGCACGTTAGGGCTCGACGACGCGGCGATCAGCGCCATCGTCCGCGACCTGATGATCGCCTCCGGAGCAGGGGGCATGATTGGGGGGCAGCTGCTCGATCTGGAAGGGGAGGGGCGTCCACTCGCCCTCGACGACCTCGAGCGGATTCATCGCGCCAAGACCGGGGCGTTGATCACGGCCGCAGCGACGATCGGCGGCCGGGCCGCGGGGGCGTCGGACGCGCGACTGGATGCGCTGGCGCGTTATGGAGCGGCGATCGGCCTCGCCTTCCAGATCACCGACGACGTGCTCGACGTGACGGCGACGACCGATCAGCTGGGAAAGACGGCCGGCCGCGACCTGCAGCTCAGGAAGAGCACCTACCCGGCATTGCTCGGCGTGGAAGGAGCGAAGGCGCGAGCGGCCGCGCAGGTCCACGACGGCTGCGGCGCCCTGGATGAGGTCGGTCTTCTCACCCCGTCGCTGGCCCGGATCGCTCAGTTCACCGTTGAGCGCACCTCTTAGATTTCTCGGTCCATCATGCCTCTCCTCGACCAGATTCACTCTCCCGCCGACATTCGCGCCTTCACGCGCGACCAGCTCAGAGCGCTCGCCGATGAGATGCGCGACCGGTTGGTAGACGTCTGCTCGCGCACCGGCGGCCACATCGGCGCGGGACTCGGCGTCGTCGAGCTGACCATCGCAATCCACTACGCCTTTCGCACCCCTCGCGATCAGCTCGTCTGGGACGTGGGACATCAGGGCTATCCGCACAAGCTCCTCACTGGTCGCAACACGCACATGGAGACCCTGCGGCAGGAAGGGGGCATCTCCGGCTTCCTCAAGCGGTCCGAGAGCGAGTACGACACCTTTGGTGCGGGCCACGCCGCCACCGCCATCTCCGCGGCGCTCGGCATGGCCGCGGCGCGCGACATCAACCAGGAGCACGATCTCAAGGTGATCGCCGTCCTCGGCGACGGTGCCCTCACGTGCGGACTCGCCTACGAGGGGTTGAACAACGCGGGCCACTCCGACCGCGACGTCGTCGTCGTGCTGAACGACAACGAGATGTCGATCGCGCCCAATGTTGGCGCGATGCACAAATACCTCACGTCGATCCAGCGCAATCCGCTCTACAATCGCATGCGGACCAAGATCGGTGAGCTCGTGGATAGCGCACCGGGGCCGGTTGGCACCATCGTGCGCAAGGCGGAGGAGAGCATGAAGTCGTTCCTCACGCCGGGCGTGCTGTTCGAGGAGCTGGGCTTCCGGTATTTCGGCCCCATCGACGGGCACGACATCGACCAGCTCGTGGACACCTTCGCCATGGTGCGCGAGCTCGGCGGCCCACGTCTGGTGCACGTCATCACGCAGAAGGGAAAGGGATTCCCCGCGGGCGAGCACGCCGGCGGCGAGAAGTGGCACGCGCTGCCGCCGGGTCACGATCCCTCCACGGGGAAGCAACTCAAGTCGGTCGCCACCAACCCGGCATACACCGCGGTGTTCGGGAAGGGGCTCACGGAGCTGGGCAAGGAGAACGACAAGCTCGTCGCGATCACCGCGGCGATGCCGGGTGGCACGGGGGTCGGCGCATTCGCCGCAACGCACCCGACGCGCTTCTTCGACGTCGGTATCGCCGAGGGGCACGCGGTGACATTCGCCGCTGGCCTCGCGACGCGCGGCCTCCGCCCCGTGTGCGCGATCTACTCGACCTTTCTCCAGCGCGCCTACGACAACATCATCCACGACTGCGCCATTCAGTCGCTGCCGGTGATCTTCGCCATGGATCGCGCTGGTCTCGTCGGCGAGGACGGCGAGACGCACATGGGGCTGTACGACATCGCCTACATGCTCGCCGTGCCGAACCTCACCGTCACCGCACCCAAGGACGGCGCCGAGATGCTCGGCCTCCTGCGCGCCGGCCTCGCGCACACGGCGGGTCCGTTCTGTCTGCGCTATCCGCGCGACGTCGTCCCCGCGCCGGTGCCCGACATCGCCGAGATCGCCCAGACCCCGTACGCGACGTGGGAAGTGCTGCGTCAGGGCTCCGAGGTCGCGATCCTCGCCGTCGGAACGATGGTGGGCACGTCGATGGAGGCGGCGGAGCGTCTGGCGGCCGAAGGGTTGGACGTGACGGTGGTCAACTGCCGCTTCCTCAAGCCGCACGACGAGATCACGCTCGCGGCGATTCTCGCGAACCACCGGCAGCTGCTCGTGGTGGAGGAGGGAACGGTCGTGAACGGATTCGGCGCCTACATGAGCGCCGTCGTCGAGCGGCACGACTCGACGGTTCGGGTTCAGACGCACGGCGTCCCCGACCGTATCATCTACTCCGCTCCGCGCGCCAAACAGCTCGCCATGCTCGGGCTGGACGCGGCGGGCATCGCCGATCGCGTCCGCGCACTGCGCGAGTCCGAGGCGCTCGCCGGGTGATCCGCGTCGGCGTCGTCGGACACCAGGGCTACGGTGGTCTCGCCGACGCGCTCGCGACGCTGCGTCGGCTGGCGCCCGTGCTCGACCTCGAGATCACGTACGAGGACGAGCTGCGCGCCCAGGTGGGCGATGGCACGGGTGCGATCGACCCTGGCGAGGTCGATGCGCTCCTGACCCTCGGTGGCGACGGCACGATGCTGCGCGCCGCGCGCGTCGTCAGCGATCGCGCCGTGCCGATCCTCGGCGTCAACATGGGCCGGCTCGGGTTCCTCACCTGCTGCCCCGCGTCGCAACTCGAGGTCGCACTAGAGCGGCTGGCCAGCGGCGATTACGTCGTCGAGTCGCGAATGACCCTCGACGCCCGCGTACGCACCGCCGCCGGCGCGGACAGGGCGAGATGGCGGGCACTGAACGACGTCGTGCTGCACAAGGGCGGGTTTGCGCGCGTGGTGTCGGTGCGCGTGCAGGCGGACGGCGAGACGGTCGGACACTTCTCGGCCGACGGCGTGGTGCTCGCCACACCGACGGGATCGACGGCGTACAACTTGTCGGCCGGCGGACCGGTGGTGTTTCCGACGCTCGAGACGATCCTGCTCACGCCCGTGAGCGCGCACACGCTCGGCATGCGCCCACTGGTGCTGCCCGCCACGTCCGAGGTTCTCCTTCAGGGGAACGATGGCCCCGACGAGCTACTCGTGACGGTGGACGGACAGGTGGGTACGACGTTCAGCTCCGGCGAGACGCTCGTCGTGCGCCGGTCCGACGTGTCCGTGCCCATCGTCCGCTTCCCGGAGCAGAGCTTCTTCTCGACGATGCGCGAGAAGCTCAACTGGGGAGGACTGCTCGACCGCGACGAACCCACGCGATGCTGACCGAGCTGCGCATCCGCAACTTCGCCATCATCGAGTCGCTGTCGCTCCCGCTCGCGCGAGGCTTCAACGTGCTCTCCGGCGAGACGGGCGCGGGCAAGTCGATCATCGTCGGCGCGCTCGGGCTGCTGCTTGGTGAACGCGCCAGCACCGATCTCATTCGCACGGGCGCCGACCGCGCCACGGTGGAAGGAGTGTTCGACGTCGCCGACCGACCCGAGATCGCCGCGCTGCTCGACGAGCGCGGCATCGACGCGGAGGAGTCGTTCGTCGTGCTCAAGCGCGAGGTCGCCGCTGCCGGTCGCGCGCGCGCGTGGGTGAACGGCAGCACGGTCAGCGCGACGATACTCGCCGAGGTGGGGCGATTGCTCGTGAACCTGCACGGCCAGCACGAAGCGCAGACGCTGCTGGACGCCGATGCGCAGCGGCGCATCCTCGACGCGTTCGCCGGCGCGACGGAGCAGGCGAGCGCGGTGCGCGACGCGTACGATGCGCTGGCCTCCGCGCGGCGCGACATCGCCGATCTTCGCCGCCGGCTCGCCGACGCCGAGAAGCGCGCGGACTACCTCCGTCACGTCGTGCAGGAGATCGAGGGCGCGAAGCTCATGGACGGCGAGGACGCACGCCTCGAGGACGAAGCGCGCCGGCTCGAGAACGCCGAGGAGTTGCGCGAGCTGGCGAGCGGGATCACGGCGGCGATCGAAGGGGACGACGAGTCCGTGCTGCAGCGGCTCTCGACCGTGGACCGTCTGCTCACGACTATCCAGCGCGTCGATCCCACGCTGGCGCGGCTGCAAGAGCTGTACGACAACGCCTACTACAACCTCGAAGAGCTGGCGCGCGAGCTGACGGAGTATGAGACGAGCGTCGAGTTGGATCCGGCGCGTCTCGATGACGTGCGACGCCGGCGCGATCTGCTGTACCGCCTCACGAAGAAGTACGGTCCGGCGGTCTCTGACGTGGTCGAGGCGGGGCGGAGCGCCCGCGCGGAATTGGATCTCGTCGATTCGGCCGACCTCGACCTGCGCACGCTCGAAGAGCGCGAGCGCGCCGCGACAGCCACACTGCGAGACCGCGCGTCCGCGCTGAGCGAGGCGCGCGCGCAGGCGTCGGACAGGCTGGGCCGCGCCGTCGACGAGGTGTTGCCCGACCTCGGCATGCCCGACGGGCATTTTCATGCGGCGCTCGTTCCGTTGCGCGAGGTTGGGCCCGACGGCGCGGAGGCGGCGGAGTTTCGGATTTCGCTCAATGTGGGACACGAAGAGCGACCCCTTGCACGAGTGGCGTCTGGCGGCGAGCTCTCGCGCGTGATGCTCGCGCTCAAGACGATCCTCGCTCGGCTCGATCGGGTGCCGACGCTGATCTTCGACGAGGTCGACGCGGGCATCGGCGGCCGCGTGGGATTGCAGGTCGGCGAAACGATGCGGCGCGTCGCGAGCCACCATCAAGTGTTCGCCATCACCCACCTACCGCAGATCGCAGCGCGGGCGCATCACCACATCCTCGTCAGCAAGGGCGCGCGCGGCGGTGTCACCACTGCGGACGTCGCGGTGCTCGACGGGGGCGACCGCATCACCGAGATCGCGCGGATGCTCGGCGGCGATCCGGAGAGCGATGTGAGTCGCGCGCACGCACGCGAGCTGCTGGAGAATGCGGCGACACTCGGCGTCGACAGCGCCCGCGACGTGCCGGCCGTGCGAGCCGCGCGCCGATCCAAGCGCGGCTGACCGCGCGTCGGACTTGTCGGACTACGGTTGCGGTGCTAGCGCCTGACGCGGATGTAGAGCCGCACCTGCAGCTGGTCGCGGAACAGCTTTGGTGCACCTGAGCTTCCGGTGATCGTCTCCAGGTGGCGGTACGACACCTCGATCGGATAGCGCGCTCGTCCCCGTAAATACGAATCGATCGTCGAGTAGCGGATGCCCATGCCGACGCGCTGGACTGTCAGATCGCTCGGCAACACAGAAGACGGGAGCGCGGCGCAGGCGGGGCAGGGATCCCCCGCGGCCCCTGAGAAGGTTGCCGCACCTGAATGCTCGACGCCGTACTGGCCCTCGAACGACAGCCAGTCGCTGAGGAAGATGCGCGGCGTCACATCGATGGCGACGACGTCGCCCGCCGTGCGCGACACTGCCCCGAACAGCGGATACGGATATCCGCTCACGGGAAATCCGATCAATGCCGCGTTGATCTCCCGCGCGAATGACTTCGTGTAGCGGCCGGCGATCGTCGCGCCCACGCGTCCGGACGCCACGTCGAGTGCTGCGCGCCCCTCGGCGCCGGCGCCGTCGCCCGTGCCGATGTCGAGCACGTTGCGCGCCGAATCGACCCGGCTCGTCGCGAAGCGCAGCGATCCGCCGACGGCGATTCGAAACTGCACGCCGCGGGCGCGCAGCGAGTCCGCCTGCGTGTGATCGACGAGGAGATAGCCCGCACGCAGCTCGATGTCTCCGAAGCCGACCCGCTCCGTGGTGCGGATCGAGTCAAGTCCGCCACCGAGCTCGCTCTGAAGCAGCCCCGTCGTGCCGTTACGACCCTGCAGGTCCGTGAACGAGAACTCGGTCGGTGCATTGAATAGCGTGCCGATCGTCGTCCCAGGCGCGAACGTCGCGAGTTGTGCGGCCAGCGCCGCGCGCTGGGCCTCGATCTCCTTCGCGAGCGCACTGCCGGCGAGCGGCGCGACAAGGGCCGTCTCTTCACTCGTGCCATATGCCGCGCGCAACGCCGCGGCGAAATCGGACGCACGTTTGGCCGCTGCGGCCGCCTCGGCCTCGCGTCCTCTGATCCTGTCGCATTCCGCGGCCGTCGAGTTGGTCTGACAACGCGTCACCAGCGCGCTCACGCTCGTCGACGCTGCCCGCAGCGCGTCGACGATCGCCTTGGTGCTCGTCGCCACGGTTGCTCGGCTCCCGATGGGGATGAATCCCGTGTTGCTGATCATCGTCGTGTCGCCAGTCGGTCGGATGTTGACCTGGACCTGTGCCGAGCGGCGCGTCTGGACGACCGGCACCAGGACGCCGAAGCTCAGACGCCGCGTCAGGCCGTATTCGATGGCGATCGGCGTCGTCACGACGCGCGCGTCGCTCTGTACGGCGAGCTTGCCCAGGGTGAGCCGCCGCGCCGGATTGTTCGCAAGCGTCTGAAACGCTCCTTCGACCGGCGCCAGCCTCGGAAGCTGCCTCGGTCCGAGCGAGTCGGTGGAGAGCTCCTCTCCCAGCCCGCGCAGAATGCCGGCGTCGCCGAAACGCGACTCGTAGCGCGTCCATCCGCCCGAGATGGTGAGCCGCAGCGCGCCTCGAGGGATCGGCGCCGCGTCGTCGGTGTGCGCGAGCGCCGCGGTCTGCGCGCGCGACGTGGCCGGCGCCAACACCGCGAGTGCGACGATCGCGACGGGAGCGACGAGCGATTCGCGCAACACGGCGCGCACGAGGTCGGACAGCTTCATTCGAGATCTGGGCACGGCGTGCGGCGGCATGGGGCCGAAGGTTATCATTGGGGCGCACGACCAACAACTTCACTCGCCGCTCCGTGACACACACCGACGTTCCGAACGTTCCCTGGCAGTTGACCGGGAATCACTGGCTCGCCATCCCGTGCATTCATCCGGCGGACGGGTCGATCCACGCCATCGGCATGCTGCATCGCGGCGCGCGGGCGGCCGTGGAGTTCGCCGGCGGTCCCGATTTCATGAGCGGTGACGCGCCCCCGTTGCTCAAGCCGGTCATCGAGATCGACGGTGTGGCACAGGAGCTGTCTCGCGGCACCATGGTGTGGGAGCGCGCGCTCGCCTGGCTCCCCACCTTCACCTGCACCCTCGGCGACGTGGTGGTGCGCGGAACCATCTTCGCGCCGTATGGACGTGACGCCGATCTCGCGGGAGCGGTGTACGCGATCGGTGTGGAGAGCCGAGGCGTCGCGCGCGAGATTCGTGTTCGCCTCGAAGGGACGCTCGGACACCGCCAGTTGCGCGTGCGCACGGCCCGGCCCACCGACGACACGTCACTCGTCTCTCGCAGCGGCAGCGACCTCATTCTGCTCGAGGGGAGTGCCCAGCCGGGACTGGTCGCCATCGCCATCGCCGCGGACGGTGACGCCGAGGTGAGTGCACAGGGACTCCGGTTCTCGCTCGAGCGCACGGTGTCGCTGGCGGCGGGGGGACATGCGCAGACTGCGTTCTACGTGGCCGCCGGGCCAGAGCGCGATGGGGCGGAAGCCACCGTCGCCGTACTTCGCCGGAGTGGATGGCGTGCCTTGCTCGCGGGAACGCGCGAAGCGCTACAGCAGCTCGAGCAGAGCACCGGCGCGGACAGCGTCGATCGCCTGATCAATCGCAACCTGCTGTTCGCCTATTTCTATTCCGTGGGACGCGCGCTCGACGACGCGCACTACTACCTCGTGCGCACCCGGGTGCCGTGGCACTCCGCGGGCGTGACGGTGCGCGATTGGGAGGCGCTCATGTGGACGCTGCCGGCGGTGCAGCTCGCCGACACGGGGCTGGCGCGCGAGCTCCTGCTGCGGATGTGCGAACTGCACGGCTATGCCCCTGGCCGCGGCGTCCACTACTTCGACGGCACGCTCTTTCAGCCCGGCTTCGCGCTCGAGGGCGTAGCGGCGTATCCCATCGCCGTCGACCGCTACGCGAGAGACACCGGCGACGGGGCGATCGTGGACGAGCCGGCGATCGCCGACACCCTGTATCTGGCGAACGACGATCTGCGGGACCGGCGCGACCGCCGCGTGTCGCTCTATTCCACCGAGGTCACGCTTGCGGGCGATCTCGCCGCGCACCCGTTCACTCTGCACGCCAACGCGGCCGCGGCGCAGGCGCTGGAGATTCTACGTCGCACGCTGGATGAAGAGACCTCGCGCGCCGTGGAAGATCCCGCAGCCGTTCGTGGGGCGATCAAGCGGCACTTCACGCCCGAGCGCGAGCCGAAGGCGACTCTTCGCGCGTCGATCGATCTGGCGGGCCAATGGAGTGGAGAGGACGACGCGAACGCGAGCGCCGTGTGGCTGCCGCTGTACGAGATGCTTGAGCGCGACAATTCGCTCTATCGTCGCACGGTGAAGGCGATCCCCTCGGCGCGCTCGGCGCTCGTACGCGAGATCGGACGACTCCTGGGACCGGAGAGCGAGGACGTGCTGCTCTGGCTGCGCCATGCACCGCTGCACGGCGGCCTCGCTTCGGAGCTCGTCGACGAAGCCGGTGTGGCGACCGCGAACGCCGGTGATGCCTCGCTGTCGGGACTGCTCGCGTGGGCGGCGTGGTACGCGGTCCACGCCCTTGGCGTGAAGGGCTGACGACGAACCGCCATCTACCTGGCTCACGGTCGGCGATTTATATTCGCAACAGCAGTAGCAACAGCACGCGGGAATAGCTCAGTTGGTAGAGCACAACCTTGCCAAGGTTGGGGTCGCGGGTTCGAGTCCCGTTTCCCGCTCTGGTTACGAAAAGGGGGGAGCGCAGGCTCTCCCCTTTGCGTATATGCATGGGTAGCGCGCCGGGATGGCGAAACTGGCAGACGCGCGAGACTTAAAATCTCGTGTCCGAAAGGACGTCCGGGTTCGAGACCCGGTCCCGGCATCTCGTTGCCATGCAAGTCGATACAAGGCGGAGCTCTGCAGAGCATCGCGCGCGGTTTGTCGCCGACCCGTTCAGCCGCTCGGATGCTCGAGGTGCATCGCGAGACACAGTCGGACGCATCTGACCGCGCTTCACCCAATCGCGACCCACAGTAACCCCCGAACAGCCCCACAAAACCCATCCCAGCCCGGGCCCGCGGAAGAAATGCTTGCAGTCTCAACCAGACCACTGCACTATAGTGGTCTCTTCCTCCCCGCCTTGAGACTGAAATGACCCACAGCGTGACGCTGCTGACTGTGGTCGCATTGTTGGCGTCCCCCGGAACGCTTGCTGCGCCCGACGCGCGCGCGCTCCGTGCCGACCTGGCGCGACCAGGCCCCGAGATGCTCGTGAGCCCTTCGACGCTGGTCAACCTCTCGCGCGCGCCGCGGACCGTTGAAGTGAAGCTGACGGCGGCCGAGAGCAAGGTGTCCATCGTTCCGGGCAAGACCACCGAGGTCTTCGCCTACAACGGGCAGTTCCCCGGCCCAACGCTCGAAGTCCGCGAGGGCGATCGAGTGACCGTTCACTTCACGAACGATCTTCCCGTTGAGACGACGGTGCACTGGCACGGGCTTCAGTTGCCGTACGATTCGGACGGCAGCCCGTTCCATCCGATACCGCCTGGCGGAAAGCGCGACTATTCGTTCACGCTCCTTCCGGGGAGCGCCGGTACGTACTGGTATCATCCGCATCCCGATCACAAGACGGGCTATCAGATTGCCAAGGGGCTCTACGGTGCGCTCATTGTGCGAGCACCGGATGATCCGCTCCCGAAGTCGCTGACGGAGAAGCTGCTCATTCTCTCCGACACCCGATTGAGCGACGACGGCGCGGTGTTCATTTCCGAGCCGCACTCCAAGCAGGGTGTGATCGATCGCGAGAATGGGCGGGAGTGCGGCCTCATCCTCGTGAACGGGCGTCCTATGCCCACGATCGACATCCGTCCCGGTGAGGTGCAACGCTGGCGCGTGATCAATGCGTCGGCATCGCGAATTTTTCGCTTGGCGATTCCTGGTGTGACGTTCGTGCAGGTCGGGACCGACGGCGGGCTGTTCGAGAATCCGGTCGAGCTGAAGGAGATCCTCATTTCGAACAGCGAGCGTGTCGAGCTGCTGGTGCGCGGCACGGGGAAGCCCGGCGAGACGACCGTTCTACAAACGCTTCCGTACGACCGCTACGTGCCACAGACGCGCCCGGCCGACTGGAACAAGCCGCGCGACGTGCTCACGATCCGATACACCAAGCAGCCGCCCGCCCGTCCCGTCGTCATCCCCGCGACGTTGCGTCCGATTCCGACGCTCGACACGATGCAGGCGACGGTTCGACGCACCATCACCCTGTCGCAGGGGATGATCAACGGGCGCACGATGGACATGAGCCGAGTGGATGTGACGGCGCGGCTCGGCGCGACGGAGATCTGGGAGATCGAGAACATCGTCGGCATGGACCATCCGTTCCATCTGCACGGATTTCGGTTCCAGCTCCTCGACCGAAACGGCGTGCCGGTGACAGGCAGGCGAT
>JBDSDB010000047.1:0-48801 GCA_039920785.1 Gemmatimonadaceae bacterium | reverse complement strand
CGCCAGCATCAGGGTCCCGTCGTCGAGCGGGATCGTCAACTGGGTCGGCGCGGCGGCGGCATCTGCGAGCGACGGCTGGCTCTTGGTCGACTGCTTCGATACTCTTGGCATGGGTGGTGTCCTCGGGGTGAGAGCGCAGATCCTTGGCGGGATTGAACGCTCGAATATCGAGGCACCACCTGTTTTTTCAACTAGCCTTGGGACACACCCCTTCCGGGAGCCGGTATGCCAATCCGGGTACCAGCTGCCAGGTACGAAATCCTGGGTGTTGCCTTGTACCCGCACCGGCGCCCATGTCGGCTGTCCGTCCAGTTTGCCACTCACGGCGCGTCCGCTTGACACCCGCGCGAACTGCCCGCATGTCTTAGCCGTCCGCAATGAAGGTGGAGCAATGCAAGGAGTCTCCACTCGCAACCCGCCACGCCGGTCGTCCGGGGGCGAGCGCGTGTTCACCGACGACGAAGGGCGCCTCTGGAGCGCCGCGCTGGAACAGCGCGACGGCTCGGACGGCGCCCTCGTGTTTCGCTGCATCAGCGACGGGCGCCAATCCGTACGCGCCCTGGCCGTGGACCCGTTCACCCTTCCTGACGCCGGCGACGAGGTGCTGCGAGCGTGGCTCCGCGCCGCTCCACGCATCGGCATCCTCTCTTAGCCAGGTGAGGTTCACGCATGCGAGAGTATCGGGGATCGGAGATCCGCAACATCGCGGTGGTCGGACACGGGGCGAGCGGCAAGACCAGCCTGGTCGATGCGCTCGCCTTCGTGTCCGGCTCCAGTAGACGCCACGGCACCATCGGCGACGGTAGCACGCTCACCGACACCGCGCCCGAAGAGATGGAGCGCGGCTACTCCATCAACCTCGGCTGCGCGCACGCCGAGTGGATGGAGTCCAAGATCAACCTGCTCGACACTCCGGGATTCCTCGACTTTCAGGGCGACGCGATCGCCGGGCTCGCCGCCGCCGACGGCGCGCTGTGCGTGATCGGAGCCACGGCAGGGGTGGAGGTCGGCACGGAGCGCATGTTCCACGAAGCGGTCTCCCGCGGCGATCCGGTGCTGTTCGTCGTCACGATGATGGACAAGGAGATGGCCGACTTCGACGCCATCTACGCGCAGATAAAGTCGCGGCTCACGACGAAGGTGATCCCGATCGAGGTGCCGATCGGACAGGGGCTCGACTTTCACGGCATCGTCAACCTCTTCGACAAAAAGGCGCACGTCTACGCCCGCGGCGGCGCCAAGAGCGGCGCCTATGAGGAGACCGACGTCCCCGCCGAGGTGCAGCCGCAGTTCGACCGCTACTACGCGGAGCTGATCGAGACGATCGCCGCCACCGACGACACGCTGCTCGAGCGCTACCTCGACGGTGGAGAGATTGGCCGCGACGAGGCGATCGGTGCGATGAAGGACGCGATGAAGCGGATGGAACTCTTCCCGCTCTTCTGCGTTTCTTCCACGCTCAACTACGGTACGCGCGCCGTGCTCTCCACGATCGTGGAGTTGATGCCGAGCGCGTACGAGATGGAAGAGATCCACGCGTTCGTCGGATCCGAGGGCGATCACACGGTCGAGATCCACGCGAACGATGACGCCCCTCTGGCGGCGATCGTGTTCAAGACGCAGAGCGAGCCTCACGTCGGCGACGTCAGCATCTTCCGCGTGCTCTCCGGCTCCGTGGCCAACGGCGACGAGGTGTACAACGCGACGCGCGACTCCGCGGAGAAGCTCAATCACCTGGCGGTCGTGCAGGGACGAGAGCGTCCCGAAGTGCCACGCCTTCACGCCGGCGACATCGGCTGCGTGGCCAAGCTGCGCAACACCCACACGAACGACACGCTCTCCACACGCGCGCACCCGGTGCGCCTGCCGTCCATCGAATTCCCGCACCCGCTGGTGGAGATGGCGATCTACGCGGTGAATCGAGCCGACGAAGAGAAGCTCCAGATGGGTCTCCACCGGTTGCACGACGAGGATCCGAGTTTCTCGTCGCACTGGAACGCGGAGACGCACGAGACGCTCGTCTCGGGGATGGGCGAGCGACACCTCGAGGTCATCCAATCGAAGCTGAAGCGGAAGTACGGCGTCGTGGCCGAGCTGCGGCGTCCTCGGATCGCCTACCGCGAGACGATCCGACTTCGCGCCGAGGGACAGGGACGCCACAAGAAGCAGTCGGGCGGCCGTGGGCAGTTCGGCGACTGCTGGGTGCGAATCGGTCCGGCGCAGCGAGGCGACGGCATCAAGTTCGAAGACCACATCGTCGGAGGGTCGATCCCGAGCAAGTTCATCCCGGCGGTCGAGAGGGGGATCAACGAAGCGGCAGAACGCGGCGTGCTCGCCGGCTTCCCGCTCGTGGACTTCGAGGTCGAGCTGTTCGACGGCTCGTACCACAGCGTCGACTCGAACGAGATGTCGTTCAAGATGGCGGGCATCCTCGCCTTCAAGACGGTGGCACCCAGATGCAGGCCGGTGCTCCTCGAGCCGCTCGACGAGGTCGAGATCGTCACGCCAGACGACTCCCTCGGCGACGTGCTCGGCGATCTCTCGTCGCGGCGGGCGCATATCCTGGGGACGGAACCGAGTGACGACGTGCGCGGGACGCGCGTGCGCGCGGTGGTGCCGCAGTCGGAGCTCCATCTCTACGCCAGCGCGCTCCAGTCGATGACCCACGGACGCGCGAGGCTGCGCCGCGAGTTCCGCGGCTATGAGGAAATGCCGGGGGAGGCGGCGCAGCGCGTCATCCAGGAGACGGCGCAGGAGCAGCGGGCTGACTGACTTGCACAAGAAATGCGCACGCTTGCGCCGAGCGAAAGCTCACGCGTGGGGAGGGCCGAACCGATCCGCCGATCCGGAACGGCCCTGTGCCCTCGCCAAAGCGCTCGCCGCTTGCGATGTAGCGCACGCTATGCGACACTAGCGCCGATGTCACGTCGAAATCATGGCTCTCCGCAGAGCAATCCCGGACCTCCAGGGTGCTGTTCGTCGCATTGAACGTGGGTAGCGGACGATTGCGGAGCGGACACCCACGGATGATGCTGGCGCGCGCGATTTCGTAGTGAGAGAAGGCCGACGGCGTGTCGACCGATCGGTCGGGATTTTGCTCATTCTATCGCGCATTAGGGGTCAAATGAACCGACGATCCGCGCTCGGCAGGATCGGCACGTTCGCACTCGCCGGCACACTCGATGTCGATCGCATCGGCGAGCCGCACGGTCGAAAACGCCAGAACACCGCGCTCCGCAAGATTGCCACTGAGGAGGCGTGCACCTTTGCTGAGGTTGCCGGCGAACTGCGCAAGGTCGTGCGTGCGGGCGGATCGAACCTCGATCTGCGTTTGTTGAAGTCCATCTACGATGCGCCGCCAGGCGTCGAGCCGCGGTTCCTGCCAGAGCTCCTCGACTTCGACGCAAAACGACTCGTCGACATGGACCGGCACGGCGTATCGATGCATGTCCTGTCGCTCACAGCCCCGGGTGTGCAGATGTTTGACGCGAAGACTGGCGCGTCGCTCGCAACACTCTCCAACGACCGGCTCGCCGATATCGTCAGGCGGCATCCAAAGCGCTACGCGGCTCTCGCCAGCTTCGCCCCCCAAGATCCCCAGGCCGCCGTCAAAGAGATGGAACGGGCGGTCAACACGCTGCGGCTGAACGGCTTCATCGTGAATTCCCACACCAACAACGAGTATCTCGATCAGGCTCGCTATTGGCCGATTCTCGAGGCAGCCGAGGCGCTCGACGCACCGTTGTACATCCACCCGCGTGCGCCGTCCGATGGCATGGCCGCGCCGTTTCGCGACTATGCTCTGGAGAGTGCGGCCTGGGGTTACGGCATGGAAACCGGCACGCACGCTGTTCGTCTGATGCTGAGCGGCGTGCTGGATCGTTTTCCCAAGCTCAGAATCATCCTGGGACACATGGGGGAAGGAATTCCCTTCTGGATGTGGCGCCTCGACTTCATGGGCGCGCCGGGAGGGCGCGCCGCCGGACGATCCAATCGATTGAAACCGAGTGAGTACTTCCAGCGCAATTTCGCCATCACGACGAGCGGCGTGGAAGATCCGCTGGCGCTTCGATACTGTATCGATCGGCTCGGCGTCGACAATATCATGTGGGCGATCGACTACCCGTATCAAACTACCGCCCCTGCCGTGAGCTTCATCGAGACGGCGCCGATGTCCGACAGCGACAGAAGGAAGATTGCGCACGGCAATGCTGAACGCATCTTCCGTATCGGGTCTCAAGGCTGAGCGTCGTCGCCGGCGACCGAACGGATCGATACACCCGGCGAAGACGCGCAGCCGGTGGCGACGTCGCTTCCAAGCAGATTCCCGGTCCGTGGCCATCGTCATGACGGACCCGTGCTTCTCCGTGATGGCCGCTCGAACCACACCGCGATCTCACGTCTATATTCAAAACTCCAACCACGACCATGCTCCCTTTCCCCGGCACCGCGGACGTCGTTCCTGAATTGCCGCTCGGCGCCTGCCACGTCGTAGGCCGTGGACGCATGGGCACGACGCTCGCCGCGGCGCTCCGAGTCGTTGGGGTCGACGTGCGCGGTCCGCTGGGCCGAGGCGAGACGGCGGGGGGGACCGGTGCGGCGATTGTGCTGCTCTGCGTGCCGGATCGCGAGATCGCGGCGGCGGCTGCCTTGATCGATGAGGGCCCCGTCGTCGGGCACGTCAGCGCGTCGGCGCCGCTCGATCTTCTCGCGCCGCACGAGCGATTCTCGCTCCACCCGCTGCTCAGCGTCGTCGGCGCCGAGGCATCGTTCGACGGCGCCCACTGCGCCATCGACGGGAGCGGGCCGGCGGCACTCGACACGGCGCGCGCGCTGGCCGCCCGGCTCGGGATGCACGCCAGACTGATCCCGGCGGATCAACGCGCGCTCTATCACGCGGCGGCGTCCGCGGCGTCCAACTTCCTGATCACCGTGGAAGGGATGGCTGAGCGACTGGCGGAGCTCGTCGGGCTGGAGCGGTCGGCGCTCGTTCCCCTCGTGCGCGCGACGGTGGACAACTGGGCGCGGCAGGGCGCGCGAGCCGCCCTCACCGGCCCCATCGCGCGCGGCGACCTGGTCACCGCAGCGCGCCAGCGCGACGCGGTTGCCGACGCAGCGCCCGATCTGCTGCCGATCTGGGATGCGCTGGCGACCGAGACGCGCGAGCTGGCGCGCCCGTCGGCGACGGACGCGGCGTGAGGGTCGTGCGCACCGTCGCCGAGCTTCGCGACGTCGTGAGGGTGGCGCGCGCGGGCGGCGGCCGCGTCGGACTTGTGCCCACGATGGGCGCGTTCCACGAAGGCCATCTCTCGCTCATGCGCCGAGCACGCGACGTCGCGGGCTTCGTCGTCGTGTCGCTGTTCGTCAACCCGTCCCAGTTCAACGACGACGGAGACCTGGCGCGATATCCACGCGACGAGGCGCGCGACGCGGCGATGGCAGACTCCGTCGGCGTCGACGTGCTCTTCGCTCCGGCCGTGGAGGAGGTCTATCCACCCGGCTTCGCCACCAGCGTCGAGGTGCCCGGCCTCTCGGCGCCGCTGGAAGGGGCGATGCGGGGAGAGGGTCACTTTCGCGGCGTGGCCACGGTCGTGACCAAGCTGCTGAACATGGCGCAGCCGGACGATGCATTGTTTGGCCAGAAGGACGCGCAACAGGCGCTGGTCATCCGCCGTCTGGTGCGCGATCTCGACCTGCCGGTCCGCGTCGAGGTCTGCCCCACGGTGCGCGAGCCGGACGGGCTGGCGATGTCGAGCCGCAACGCTCGGCTCGACCAGGATGCGCGCCGTCGCGCGCCGGCGATCGCTCGCGCGCTGCGCGCGGTGGAGGCGAGCGTCGTGGGCGGGGAGCGCGACGTGGCGCGCGCGCTCGCCGCAGGTGCGTCGATCCTCGCGGCGGCGGCGATCGCGCCGGAGTACTTCGCCGCCGCAGCGGCGGACACACTCGAGCGGGTGGACACTATCGCGGGTGAGACGCTCGTGGCGATCGCCGCGATGGTCGGCGGCGTGCGGTTGATCGACAACGTGCTCGTCGCGCCGAGTGGTCGCGGCGCGGGCGCGTCGTGAGCGCCGTGCCGCTCTCGCCGGCGAGCGGTGCTCGCGCGCTGCCCACGCTCGACGCGGCGCGCCAGCAGGGCATTCCCATCGTGATGCTCACGGCGTACGACCATCCTTCGGCCCGCGTAGCGATGGCCGCCGGTGTGGACGTGGTGCTCGTCGGTGATTCGGCCGCCATGACGGTGCTCGGCTACACCAGCACGCGCGACATCAGCGTGGACGAGCTTCTCGTGCTCACGCGCGCGGTGCGTCGAGCGGTGACGGGGATTCCTCTCGTCGGCGATCTCCCGTTCGGGAGCTACGAGTCGAGCGACGCGGCCGCGGTGGGCGCGGCGCGGCGGTTCGTCGACGAGGCGGGCTGCGAGGCGGTAAAGCTCGAGGGCGCCGGCCCGATGATCTCACGCGTGCAGGCGATCATCACGGCGGGAATCCCGGTGATCGGCCACGTCGGACTTCTGCCGCAGTCCGTCGCCACGCCGGACGGTTATCGCGCCAAGGGCCGCGACGCCGAGCAGGCGCTCCAGATCATCGGCGACGCTCGAGCGCTGGCCGACGCGGGCTGTGCCGCGCTCATCGTGGAAGCCGTGCCCGCCGCGGTGACCGAGCTGCTCACCGCGCGCGTCGAGATCCCCGTGATCGGCATCGGCGCGGGAGCGGCGACGCACGGACAGGTGCTCGTCTACCATGATCTGCTCGGGCTCGGGGAGGGCCGCGTCGCCAAGTTCGTCGAGGTGTACGCCGAGGGTCGTCGAGTGCTCGAGGAGGGCGCACGGAGGTGGGCCGACGACGTGCGCGCGGGCCGCTTTCCGAGCGCGGCGCACACATACGGGATCGCGCCCGAGGAGCTCGCGATCGTGCGCGAGCGCCTCGGGCGCGAGTAGCGATCGGTCCAGGGATCAGCCGTTGGCGGACTTCCTCCGCCGCGCGGCGCGCTTCTTCTTCGCTTCCTTGCCCGACTCGATCGGCAGCACGTCCCTCTGCTCGGCCGCGATGCGAGGCTCGGCGTCCGGCACCGTGGTCTGTCGCGGCTGCTTGTAGCTGAACCGCTTGCCCTCGTAGTTACGGAAGATCACCTCGTCATCGGTGATCTCCTCGACGTACTCGGGCAGGAGCGGAACCTTGCCGCCGCCGCCGGGCGCGTCGATGACGAACTGCGGTACGGCGAGGCCCGACGTCCAACCGCGCAGTGCCTGGATGATCTCGAGGCCCTTCTGCACCGTGGTGCGGAAGTGCTCGCCCCCCGCAACCTGGTCGGCCATGTAGATGTAGTAGGGTCGCACGCGCGCCTTGAGCAGCTCGTGCATGAGCTTCATCATGACCTTGGGGTCGTCATTCACCCCGCGGAGCAGCACTGTCTGACATCCGAGCGAGATGCCGGCGCGACTCAGACGGTCAAGGGCGGCGACCGCCGCTGGCGTGAGCTCGCTGGGATGGTTGAAGTGCGTGTTCATGAAGACGGGATGGTACTTCTGCACCATCTCGCAGAACTCCGGCGTGATGCGCTCTGGCAGGTGCGAGGTGATGCGGCTGCCGAGCCGGATGATCTCGATGTGCGGGATCGCGCGCAGCCGCTGGAAGATGTACTCCAGCCGTTGGTCGGAGAGCATCATCGGATCGCCACCCGAGAGGATCACGTCGCGGATCTCGGGGTGCGCGGCGAGATACTGGAACGCCGACTCGTACTCGCGCAGCGAGATCTTCTCGGGGTCGCCGACCTTCCGCCGCCTCGTGCAGAAGCGGCAGTAGCTGGCGCAGACCGGACTCACGAGGAAGAGGGCGCGGTCGGGATAGCGGTGCGTGATGTTCGGCACCGGCGAGTCACCGTCCTCGTCGAGCGAGTCGATCACGCCGTCGACGATCTCCAGCTCCTGGACCGAGGGGATGAACTGATTCCAGTTCGCGTCGCCGACTTCCTTGATCTGCGACAGCGACTCCCGGGTGATCCGCATCTGGAAGTTGTCGAACGCCGGCGCCAGGGCAGGGACGTCGATCTCCCGCTCCGCGGCCTCGGCGCCGAATCGTTCGGCCACGTAGGCCTTGAGCTCTTCGAGCGTGCTGATGCTGTCGTCGCGCAGGATCTTCTGCCAGTCGCTCATCGCGTCGCTGCTCCGCGCTCTCGGGTGGTGAAGCTGCTCAGCCGTGTGGTCAACATGATCCGGTCGTCGGCCGGGGCGTAGAAGTCTCTGATGCGGGCGGCCTCGATGTAGCCGCACCGTTCGTAGAACTTGCGTGTGTTCTCGTAGTCGGGACGCGAAGAGGTCTCGACGAGCAACAATCGGGCGCCGCGCGAGCGAAGGTCGCGCTCCACCTCGCGCACGAGCGTGCGTCCGACGCCCCTCCCCTGCGACATCGGCTCCACCGCGAGCCAGTACAGGTCGAACGTTCCTTCCGTGGCCGGCGTTGGGCCCGCGCACGCATAGCCGATCAGTTGCTCGCCCTCGAACGCGCCGGTGAACTCGTAGTCGAGCACCTGCGCATCATCCGCGCCCACGAGCGCACGCTCGGCGACGCTCGCATCGAAGAGCTGC
Source organism: Gemmatimonadaceae bacterium (assembly GCA_039920785.1). Taxonomy (GTDB): domain Bacteria; phylum Gemmatimonadota; class Gemmatimonadetes; order Gemmatimonadales; family Gemmatimonadaceae; genus AG11. The sequence goes on along the minus strand of JBDSDB010000047.1, from coordinate 40,217 downwards.
AGTGCGACGGCAATCTCGTCGCCGGAGAAGACCTCGGTGGACAGGAGCAGCTCGGCGACGCGCGCACGATCGTGAGGACGCAGGGGGCCAAGCTGGATGTCCACGCTACGCCTCCCCCGCGGGAAAGAGATCAGGTTCCGCGTCCGCCACCACGACGCCGGAGAGCCGCTGCGCGTGGGCCCAACGCTCCGCGGTCGTCGAGCCCGAGCGCGCGCGTTGGAGACCGAGCTCGCACGCCTGACGGACGAACGCGCCATACTCGATACCGGCCACGCGCGCCATCCGCGCGAGCCCCGCGTCGGGGGCGATATCCGGATTCGCATTCACCTCGAGGATCCACGGTCGTCCGCGCTCGTCGATGCGCAGGTCGATGCGCCCGTAGCCCGCGCCACCGACGATGCGCCACGAGGCGACGGCGATCTTTCGCAGCTGGGCGGCGACGGTGGCGGGCAGCCGCGCGGGACAGCGCGGCGCCGAACCGAGATCCTCGTCCGAGCCGTCTTCCCACTTGGACCGGTAGGTGACGATCCGCCACATCCCCTTGGGCATCTTGCCGAAGTCGATCTCGGCGATGGGCAGCACGGCGTCGCCGAGGATGCCGACGTTGACCTCGCGTCCCTCGATGTAGCGCTGCACGATGATCTCGTCCCACCGCTCGAGCATCGAGCTGACGCGCTCGGCGAGCGCGCGGCTCGTGCGGACGACGGAGCGCTGCTCAACGCCGATCGACGCATCCTCGGCGGCAGGCTTGCAGATGGCGGGGAAGCCGACGGACGGGATCGAACTACCGCGGCGCACGACCGCGAACTTGGGCACGGGCAGGCCGGCACGATCCAACGCCGCGTTGACGACGTGCTTGCGCAGGCAGAGCGACGTCGTCCAACTCGAGCTGCCGCTGTAGGGGAGCGCGAGCAGCTCCAGCACGGAGATGACGGCCGGCTCGAGCGCAGCGACTCCGTCGATCGCCTCGCAGAGGTTGAATACGAAGCCGACGCGGGCGCGACGGAGCTTGTCGATCCAGCGTGCGTCGGGGTGCACTGGGATCCTGACGATCTCGTTCCCCTCAGCAGCGAGCGCCGTCTCGACGGCGGTCACCGTGCCGAGGATGGCCTGGTCCGGCGACGCCGCGAAGGCGCTGGCCCCGTCGAAGAGGATGGCGATCTTCACGCCGCACTCCCGAGCCGCACGCCCTGTCGCTCCGCCGCCGCATGGAGGCACGCGCCGATCAGCGCATCGTAGTCGAGCCCAGCGGCGCGCGCCGCCTTCGGCAGGCACGAGTTGTCGGCCGGGTTGGGCAGAATACCTGGCAGCGGGTTCACCTCGACGACGTTCGCTCGGCCCGCCGCGTCGAGGCGGACGTCCACGCGCGACCAGTCGCGGCAGCCGAGCACCGTGTACGCGCGGAGCACGACCTCCTCGACCTCGGCGCACACGTCGGCCGAGACGCGCGCCGGACACTCGAAGATGTCGAGCGGATTCTCGGGGCGGTCCCAGAGCCACTTCGCTTCGAAGCCGTAGATCGGCAGCGCACCCTCGGGCAACGCGCCGAAGTTCATCCCGACGAGCGGGAGCACGCGCGCCTCGTCGGCGTTGCCGAGCACGCCGCAGGTGAACTCGAGGCCCGAGAGGAACGTCTCGATGAGCACGGGCTGCTCGTATCGGGCGAGGAGCTCGAGCACGATGGTGCGAAGGCTCGACTCGCCGGCGACGAGGTTCCGCTCGGTGATTCCCTTGGACGAGCCCTCGTGCACCGGCTTGGCGAACAGCGGATACCGCCAGCGACGCGACGCGACGCGGTCGAGGTCGGACGCGGTGCGCACGAGGATCCAGTCGGCGGTCGCGACGCCGTTGGCGCGCAGGATCTCCTTGGTACGTGCCTTGTCGAGGCACAGCGCGAGCGTGAACGGGTCGCTTCCGGAGTAGGGGACGCCGTAGAACTCGCAGATCGCCGGGACGTGTGCCTCGCGGTTCGGACCGCGTAGCCCTTCGGCGATGTTGAAGACGATGTCGGGGCGCAGCTCGCGGAGCTGCTGAGGAAACGCGTCGCTGGCTTCGAGGCGAATCACCTCGCCGTGTCTCGCGAGGGCGTGAGCAACGGCGTCGATCGTCTCGGCCGAGTCCCACTCGGCGTACTCGTCGTTCGGCGCGGGTGCGATCAGCGTGGCGAGCGCGGAGTCGCTTCGCGTGCCGCTACTGGGCGGCTCCTCGTCGGGGCGGTCCAGCTCCGCGGCCTCGGCGATCACCTCGGGGTCTGGCTTCTGATTGTACGCGAAACCGATGCGCGTCATCCCGTTCCTACTGAGGAATCCCGCGAGTGCGGGCGGGGCTCACTTTCTGTACGCACGCGCGGGCAAGTCGCACGCCACTAGAGAAGTGCGGCGAAGATAGGCACACACGATTTCTCGCGCAATGAGAAATTCTGCGGCGGAAAAAATTCTGCGCCGTCATCGCCCGCTCGCCGCTCCGCGATCGCATCGCCAGAGCGCCGTCGGAGCTCGCTCGGAGCTCGCTCGGAGCTCGGTCAGACCTTGTGATAGGAGATGCGCGCGGCCTCGCGCCGATCGTCCGCCACGTAGATCTCGAAGTCCGAGAAGAAGCCCGGCGCCTCCTGCTGCAGCACGCGAAGCACGGCGATCGCCATGCGCCGAATCTCCAGCTCTGCCCCTTCGCTCGAGCGCAGTTCGAGCATCGTGCGCCAGGCGCGCGCGTTCCCGGTGACGACGATCTTCGTCTCCGTCGAGTTGGGGAGCACGCCGCGCGCCGCCTCGCGCGCCATCTTCCGCCGGTGGATCCTGTCGGTCACCCAGGCGTAGCGCTCCATGAGCTGCGACACGAGGGCGACGTACGCCGCCTGCGCGCTCTCGATCTGTGTGCGCCACGCGCCCTCGAGCGCCTCGTCGCCGGCGACGGCGGGCGGCACGACGAAGCACGCCTCGCTCTCGTCCACGTAGCGCTGCGAGAGCTGCGAGTAGGCGAAGCCCGCGCGATGGCGCACCAGCTCGTGCGTCAGCGAACGGCTGATCCCCTCGAGGAGCAGCGAGTAGTTGGCGTGTTCGAGGACGCTCCCGTGGCCCTGCTTCTTGATGTTCTCGAGATAGTCGCGAGTCGAGCGGCTCGCCGGGTTGTGCTGGCTCATGTAGCACAGGCGCCCGGCGAACTCCGCCAGCCGCTCGCCGTCGGTGCTCTCGCCGATCCAGTTCACGCCGAGATGCTCGGGCGCGCCGAAGGATGGTCGAGCGAGGACGCTGATCTTCGGCTCGAAGTACAGGCGCGACATAGCGGGAGCGGCAGCGGTCATGAGCGGGGCGCGGCGTGGGAGGAGAGGATGGCGGCGAAAGCTAGACGTCGCTCGTTCGTGCGTCGAGTCGTGGCGCCGGCTCGTCGAGCAGCTCGAGCCGCGAGCGCGCGTAGGCGCGCTCCCGCTCGATCGTGTCCAGCGCGGCACGAGCGATCTCGGGGAGAGCGGGCAGCGCGGGATCGTACTTCACGCGGTCCACCGCGCGTGCGCCGGCACTGGCGAGCTTCGCTCCAGGGTTCATGATCCCCTGCGGATCAAAGGCGCGCTTCGCCTCGGCGAATCGCTCGAGGGTGGCGGCGGACCACAGGCGCGGCAGCAGCGGCGCACGCAGCCTGCCATCGCCGTGCTCGCCCGAGATCGTTCCGCCGAGGCTGGCGGCGAGCGCGGTCACCTCGTCGAGCAGCGCCTCCACGCGTGCGCGCCAATCGGGCTCGCGTACGTCCACCAGCGGGTTGACGTGTACGTGCGCGTCGCCAGCGTGCCCGAAGATGACGCCGCGAATGTCCTGGCGATCGAGTGCCGCGCGCACGCCGCGCACATAGTCGGGGAGCGCCGACGGCGGCACGCAGCCGTCCTCGATGAACTGCATCGACTTGAGCGCGGGGTCGAGCCGACTCAGGATGGGGCTCGCCGCGTGGCGAAGCTCCCAGAGCGCCCGCTCGGTGTCCGGGTCGAGCGCGAGGCGCACCGCTGTCGCTCCAGCGGTGCGGAAGACAGTCTCGATCGCTCGCGCTTGCGCCGTGGCATCGTCGGGCGTGCTCGCCTCGACCTCGACGAGCAGCACCGACTCGGCGTCCATCGGGGCAGGCACCGTCGCGCCGCCGCGCCGCGCCACGTCTAGGAAGGTGCGGTCGAGCAGCTCGCACGCGCTCGCGCCGGCGTCGCGAGCGGCACCCGCAGCGAGCACCGCGCTCTCGATCGTCGCGAAGGCGCCGAGCAGGCTCGCGGTGCAGGGCAGCAGCGGAGCGAGGCGGAGCTCGAGCCCCACGATGAGCACGAGCGTACCCTCGCTCCCGGCGATGAGGTCAATGAGCTCCCCTGTGTGGGCGAACTCGGCCAGCCCGTAGCCGGACGACTCCTTGCGCACGCCAACATGTCGCGAGGGCGTGAGGCGCTCCGCCGCGACGAGCGGCGCGAGCGCGCGCTGTGCCTGCAGCACCGCGTCGAGCTCCGGTGCCGGCACGCCGCGCCGGAGCTCCGCGCGGGTTCCGTCCGAGAACACGCAGTCGAGCGCCTCGATCCAGCGGCGCGTCGACCCGTATCGCAGCGAATGCGCACCCGACGCGTTCGTCGACGCCATGCCCCCCACCGTGCAGAACGCGCCACTCGAGGGATCGATGGGGAAGTGCAGCCCCACCTCACGCGCGGCTGCATCGATCGCGTCGCGCAGCGCGCCCGGACCGCAGCGGATCGTCCGCTCGGCCACCTTCACCCGCTCCATCGCGGCGATCCGGCTCAGATCGACCACCACACCCTCGCCGATCGCGCCGCCCGCCATGCTGCTGCCAGAGCCGCGGGGCACGAGCGACGTCCGCGTGGCCGCGGCCCACCGCACGAGCACGGCCGCGTCATCGGCGTCCATCGGCACGGCGACGGCCCGCGGAACGATCTGCGCGATGCCCGCCGCCTCGCTGTACACCGCGCGCGCCGGAGTGTCCTCGCGGAACGCGCCGCGGAATCCGAACTGCGCTGGAGTCTGTGTCATGCCTCGGACGCGGAGTATCTTTTCGGTGTGTCGAGAAGTCTAACGGACGTGAGCGGAACGCCGATGGAATCGTGGACCACGCGTGATGGACCTCGCGTGGCGGAAGCTGAGCGCTTTGCGCGGGAGATCCTCCCCGCCGTCTCGCGCACTTTCGCGCTGAGCATTCGCGTGCTGCCGGGCGCGCTGGGCCGATCGGTGCTGGCCGCATACCTCCTCTGCCGCATCGCCGACACGCTCGAGGATGAGCCCCACCTCGTCGCCGCGCGGAAGGCGGCGCTCCTGGACGAGCTGCTCCTCTGCTTCGACGACGCGGATTTCGCCGATGCCTTTCCGGGCCGGCTCACCGCCCTCGGCGGCGATGCCGCTCACGTGCGGCTCGCGAGCCGCACGGACCTCGTCTTCGTGCTCTACCGCGCCCTTCCGCCAGGCACGCAGGCGCACGTCAGGCGCTGGGTCGGCGAGATGATCCTCGGCATGAAGAAGTTCGTCCAGCTCTACCCGCACGGCATCCGCATCCAGAGCATCGAGGAGTACAAGGAGTACTGCTACTATGTGGCCGGCACGGTCGGCTACCTCCTCACCGACCTGTGGCACGAGCACGCGCCGAGTATCGGCGTGCGACAGCACGGCGTGCTCCGCGAGAAGTGTCGCGCCTTCGCCGAGGCGCTTCAGACGGTGAACATCCTGAAGGATGTCGCCACCGACGCGGAGAAGGAGAACTCGATCTACATCCCGGAAGAACTGCTGCGCCAGCATGGGAGCAGCCACGCCACCATCCTCGCGCCCGAGCGGCTTCGCCAGACGCGCGAGGCGCTGGCGACGATGGTGCAGCTCGCCTGGAATGATCTCGAGGGAGCGCGCAGCTACCTGCTCCTCATCCCACGGCGCGCCGTGTCGATCCGGCTCTTCTGCGTGCTGCCGCTGCTGTTCGCGTACGCGACGCTGCGCGATCTCACTCGGACCCCGCAGGCGCTGGTGCGTCGCGAAGTGGTGAAGATCTCCCGCGCCGAGGTGAAGTCGCTGACGCTGTTCGGCTTTCTGGTGATCCTGAGCAATCGCGGGCTCGGGTGGCTCGCGGACCGCGCGATGCGCCGCCCCTTCCTCGTCGCCGGCGTTCGCTAGCGACAGCTCGAACCGGCTCGCTATCGTCGCTGGTTCACGGCTGCGGCGAGCATGCTGAGCAGCGTTGGAGGACGTCCAGCCTCCCCGCGCTCCAGGCGGTCGAGCACCTGCTCGAGCGCGAGCTGTGCACGCTCCACAGTGCGCGCGTGGCTCGACCGGGTCAGACCCCAGACCGCGGGGACGAGCACGACGGCCGGCGCCACGACAGCAAAAAGAGGAAAGCTCAGCGCAGCGAGTACACCTCCGGCGACCAACGACGTGCCGGCGAACCCGGCGTTCACCTGCGCCATCGAGGCGCGGTGTCCGCCAAGGTGCGCGTCGAGCCTGACGACGACGCGCTTCGCATCGAGGGCGATGGCCGTCGCGGACACGTCGTTCGCTCGCGTGAGGTGAGCACCCCGGCCGCTGACGAGCCGTCGCACGGCGCCGGCGATTCCCTGATCGGCTTCCCACACGATGCGCTCGCCGAAGTGCCGCTTCACCCGCAACCCTTCCTGGCGCAGCATCCATTCGTCGAGCGCCTTGAGTACCTGCGTCGGCGTGCCGTTCACCGTCCGCTGCGCGCTCACCGTTGCGCCCCCGAGCAGCGTGGCGAGCATCCCACTCTCCTCGGGCAGTGCCACGCGCGTGCGCTCCTCCGCCAACGCCTGCCGTAGATGCATCGAGTCGAGTCCGACTTCCTTGGCCAGCTCGAGGAGCTGCGCCTCGGAGAGCTGGTCCACCGATTCAGTCGTGGAGCCGGCCTGCAGCTCCAGAGCGCGGGCGAGCACGCGCTCGACTGCGGCGCGGTCGATCGTGGCGGGCACGCTACCTGGCCTGGGACCCTCGGAGGACATGCAAGAAAGCTAACGTCTCGCCGCGACCCGTCAGATGCCGCCCAGGATCACCTCGAGCTGGCGGGCGATCGCGTCGCTCACCGCGGTGGGCACCGAGAAGAACGCGGTGAACGCCGAGCGCGGGTCAGCCGGCGCGGGTCGTCCGGCCGCCTGAAGGTAGTAGCGCATGTAGCCGGACACCGCGCTCGGGATGGTGCGCTCGAGCAGTAGCGCGCCAGCGCGCACGGCGGCGGACTGCTCGTAGCGTGCCGACGCGCCCGCCCGCCGGTCGGCCGGCGTCGTGTTGTCGTCGATCGCCGTGCTCGCCACCTGCCCCGCAATCTCGTGCGCGAAGCCGTACAGCACCGACTCGGCGCCCTGCATATCGTCCGGCATGCCGATGCCGACGGCGTTCTGCAGCTTGCCGAAGTGCACGGTACGCCCCTCACCGTCGAGCGGCAGCGAGAGATAGACCTCGCCATTCTGCTGCTGCGTGTTATTGAGGAAGCGCTGGAGTGCCGGTCTCCACGCGCGCTGCCAGAGCGAATCGACGCGCGCCACGACGCCGGTGCGCGTGCGCGTCTCGGCGGTCCAGTGCTCGAGGTAGAATTTCTCGCGCTCGTCCTGCACCGACGCGGCGAACATGCGCAACCACTCGCGGTCCGGCGCCGACTGGAACGAAGAGGCGAGGATCGCGAAGTAGGTCTGGAGGTTCTGGTCGTTCGTCGCGCGTGGATCTCCGTTCGCCCGGATGAACAGGTCGATCGCCTGCCGCATCTGCTCCCACGACGCGAAGTAGAAGGGGAGGAACTGCGGACCCGTCCCGATCGACGGTTGCACGTTGATCCGCTCGAGGAGTAGCGCGCGGTTGGCATCGAGCTGCGACGAGATGCCGCGCTGTCGGCGCAACGCCAACATCCGAGTGCGATAGCCGCGCTCGAAGTACGGGACGAGCGCCGAGTCGGGGCTGAGCAGGGCGTACGAATGAAGCCAGAGGTCCACGTGCTCGCGCGTGCGCACCGGCCAGGTACCCTGCCCCTGCGGGGTCGCACCGGGCTGGGCGGACGTCGTCCCGGTGGACGGGCTCTGGCCAGGCGCGGGCGAAGGGGACGCACTGGTCGCGCCGGACGCGCACGAAGAGGTCACGCCGAGCACGGCCACGGCGAACCAGCTTATGGCGCGACGGCGAAGGTCGTCGGAGTTGCTCACGATGGTGCCTGGGTGCGAGTGAAGTCTGCACGCATCACCTCGCAAGGCACGCGCCGAGGCCGCTCGGCGCGCCACGAGACCACCTAGAGATCTCCCGCCGATCGGCCGCAGGTGACGCAGAACTTCCAACCGTGCTCCAGTTCGCTGCCACACGCCGGGCAATGCAATACGGTGAGGTCCTGGCCGCAGTGCGGGCAAAAGATGATTTCGCGACCGGTTGGCAGCTCACCCTTGCAGTGGCGGCACCGCTCGCCGGTGGGAGACACCGTGATGGGACGCGGCGCGCGTCGCGTTCCAGCGCTCGCGCTGACCGCCGAGGCCATCGAACCCGATGCGCGGAAGGGCGCGGTGTCTGGCTCCTTGATCGGCGAGATCGGGATCTGGAGTGGAGTACCAGGCGACGCCGCGAGCGCTGCCTGCGGCCCTTGCGCCGCCTGCGCCACCTGCGAGGGGAGGGTGGTATTGGCCTGCTCGAGCTTCGCCAACGCGTCGGGCGCCAGTGCGACACGCGCCGTCGTGAAGTTGCGAATCAGGGTGGTGTCCGGGTTCGGCGAATTGAGCGCGGCACCCAGCTCCTCGCGCATCCGATCGTCCACGGCGAGATAGCCGCGACCACCCGAAAGCAGCTCCAGCAACGCCATCTCGTAGTCCTGATTCGTCTCCACTCCTACCTCTCGGCGATGGAGACGATAGGGCAGGATCGTCGTGTAGAGATCCCCCACCTGGAAGGGTTGGGTCAGCAGCTGCGGCGAAGTGGCGCGGATGGTCCGCACGAGATGTCTGTACATCCGGTCCACGTCATCCATCTCTGCTCCTGGTGAGTCCTAGTGGGAAGATGTGCTCGTCCGCGGAAGCGGTCGGGCCGGTGCGAAGGGCTTGCCGACGGGAAAGGGTGCCGGCTCGACGGTCACGCGCTTACGCACTCGCTGTGCCTCCAACCAGCTGTCGAAGCCGGAGGTCCGCGCGCCGTCGGACGACGTCTGCTCCCTGGCCGCGAGCACGGCGAGGTCGTTGGCATACTCGTTCTGTGGATGGCCGGCGTGGCCGCGCACCCACTGCCACTGCACGTGGTGCGGGGTCGCGGCCGCGACGAGCTCCTGCCAGAGCTCGAGGTTCTCGATGGCTCCCTCGCGTCGTCGCCAGCCTCGGCCCGCCCACCCGTAGACCCACTCCGTCATTCCCTTCACGAGATACTGTGAGTCGCTCGTGAAGAGCACGCGGAAGCGGCCGCCCTTGCGCGCGATCACCCGGAGGGCTTCGATCGCGCTCCGCAGCGCCATGCGATTGTTCGTCGTCGATGGCTCGGAGATCCAGTAGTCCCAGCGCGTGAGCCGCTCGGTCGCGTGGTTGACGTGCTCGATGACGCCCGCCGCGCCGCCAGGGTTGTCGCCCTCGCGCCCGTTGCCGAGACACGATTCATCGGCGTAGATGGCGATCAGTGGAAGCTCGGAGCTGGCCGCGCCGTCATCGCTCATCCCACGACCTCGATCCCCTCGAGCTCGTCGATATAGAGCGTGAGCGTGTCGCCCGTGGTCGGGTGGTGCGCCTCGAGCGCTTCGCGCCCGTCGTTCACGCGGAGCCGGTCAACGATGATCACGAACTCGGTGCCGCGGCGCCAGACCGACAGGCGCCGCCCATCCGCGATCGCGCGTTCGAGCGCGTCGTACTGCCTGGTGTTCAGTTGGGTGACCTTCGGGCGACGTGGCATGAACCGACGGGCGATCGCGGTGGTCGTCAGACGCACCAGCGCTGGGCGAGTGCGGCGAGGACCGCGGTCGCGCGGTCGATCTCGTCCAGGGGAATGTACTCCTCCGCCGCATGCGCCAGGGAGATGTCGCCGGGCCCGAAGCACACGGCGGGAATTCCCGCCGCGTTGAGCAGCGCGGCATCCGTCCATGCAGACATCCCCGACACCCTGACGGCTTCGCCGCACGCGCGCAGCGCGCCGCCGAGCTCGCGCACGACCAGCGCGTCCTGTGCAACGTCGCTCGCGCCCTGCGTCGTGAGCAGCCGCACCGCCGCCGCGAAGCTCGCGCGCCGCGCGCGCACCGCCCCGCACGCGCGCTCGACCTCCGCGACGACGTCCGCGCCCGATTCGCCGGGCAGCGTTCGGCGCTCGAGCCGGACCACGCACCGGTCTGGGTACGTCGACATCCCGATCCCTCCCTCGATGAGGGACGCGTGCAGCGAGCCGCGCCCGAGCAGCGGATGCTGCGTGCGCGGAAGCTCCTCCTCGTCCACGCGATCGAGCTCGGCGAGCAGCAACCCCGCGTGGCGGATCGCGTCGACGCCGAGATCCCACCGGCTGCCGTGCGCCGCGCGCCCCGACACCTCGATCTCGACCCACACGAAGCCGCGATGCGCCGGCATGATCTCGAGACAGGTCGGCTCGCCGACGATCGCCGCGTCGGCGCGCACACCTCGCTCGAGCAGCACGCGCGTGCCGATGCTCTCGTACTCCTCGTCCGCCGTCGCGGCCACGATGATCTCGCCGCGCAGCTCGTGGCGCGCCGCACGCCACGCCGCGGCACACATCGCGGCGATGCCTCCCTTCATGTCCGTCGCGCCACGGCCGTAGAGGCGGCCGTCGGCCTCGATTGCGGCGAATGGCGCGTGCGACATCCCCTCCGTGCCCACCACATCGAGGTGGCCGCTGAACATCAACGTGCCGTGGCTCGCCGCGGAACCGACCGCGCCGCCGATTCGCGCCACGAGGTTGGGGCGGCCTGGCGCAGCGTCGTGAACCTCGGTGCGGAAGCCCCACGCGTCGAGCGCGTGCCGCAACAGGGAGACGCAGGCAGATTCTCCCGGCGCGCCTGGTGAGAGTGAGGGGTTCCGGGAGTCGATGCGCACGAGCGCGGCGGCCAGAGCTCGTGCGTCGCCGGCGGCGATGGGTTCCGTGAGCGTCACGCGAACTGCTCGTCGGAGTCGTGATGCTCGTCGAGCATGGCGACGATCTGGAAGCCCCGCGAGTCCACGCTGTAGCTCAAGCGCTCGCCCAACGGTGCGAGGGCGTGCGCGAGTTCCTCTTCGCGTCCGTCCTCGGCGATGGCGATCACGCAGCCCCCACCCGAGGCACCCAGCGCCTTGACGCCGAGTGCGCCGGCTCGCGCGGCGGCGTCGACGATAGCGTCGATCCGCGGCGTCGTGATCGAGGCATGCAGCGCGCGCTGATGGACCCAATGCTCTCCGACGAGCCGTCCCAGCGCATCGAGGTCGCCGTGCCGAAGCGCGGCCGCCATCTCGCCGGCCAGCGTTTTCATGCGCGCGAGCGACGCGCACGTCTGCGCGTCGCCGCGCTCGTACGCGTCGCGGACCGCACCCACGATCTTGCCCGACTGGCGCGACTCGCCCGTGTAGAGCAGTACGCCACGCCGCGCGAGATCGTCGGCGCATCCGCTCGGCAGCATCAACGACTCCACGCCGACGCAGTCGCTGAAGGTGAGCAGCAGCGCCCCGCCGAAGGCGGCGGCATAGTGGTCCTGGAATCCGCCTACCACATGCAGCTCCTCGACCTCCGTCTCGCGGCTGCGCGACGCGAGCGCGTCGAGCGAGAGCGCCTCCTGGCGCAGCGACGCCAGCGCGCCGGCGAGAGCGACGCCGCAGGCCGACGAGCCTCCGAGCCCCGCGCCGGCCGGATAGTCCGAGATCACACTGGCGACGGCGCCGGGCATGCCCGCTCGGCGAAGCGCGGCGTCGACGAGAGGATCGGGCGCACCGAGGGGCCGGCGGGCGTGGTCCGCGAGCCCTCGCGCCGCGTGTTCGTCCAGGGCGGCGGTCGCGGTGGCATAGCGAGTGATCGCGATGTTGCAGACGGCGCCGCCTTCGCGCTCGCTGAACGGCGGCACATCAGTCCAGCCGCCGCCGAAGTCGAGGCGTGTCGGCGCGCGCGCGACGACGGCGCGAGTCACACTTTCGCCGTTATGATGAGTGGTCGTGCACGATGCGCCACCGGCCTTCGACCCGTCGCATCACGAGCGAAGTGCGGCCCGTCGCCGTGCGGCGCGTGGCCGCACGGGGCTACTTCTTCTTCTTGGCCGGCGGCTTGGCGCTCTTGCCGGCCGGCTTCGATGCTGTCTTCGCTCCCGCCTTGGCGGAGCCGGGCTTGGCCGCGGGCTTGGACGCGGAGCCCTTCGCGGGAGCCTTGGCCGCCGCCTTGGCAACGGGCTTGACCGGAACCTTGGCGACCGGCTTGACCGCCGGAGCCTTCGCCGCCGCCTTGCTAGGCGCGGCCTTGGCCGCAGGCGCTGGCGGAGGAGCCGGAGCCGGTGTGGGCGCCGGCTTGACGACGGGACGCGGGCCGCCGGTGCGAAGCGAGAAGGCGCCGGGTCGCTGCGGCGGAGCGATCGCCGCTGCTGCTGCGGCCGCGGCGTCCCGAGCCGCCTTGTCGATCGCCGCCTTCTCGGCAGCGATCTTGGACGCCGTCGGGCGGGTCTTCTCGCTTGCCGGCTTCTTCGAGTGGGCGTCCTCGGCCTCCCGGATCAGCTTGTCGGCCTCCTCCTGCGTCATCTGGCCACGCCGCACCATGTATTGTACGAGGTCGCGCGCGCTCTCGATCGCGAAGCCCGCCAAGCCGGCGGCCGCGCTAATCACGTCCTTCATGGCCGAGGAGACCTTGCTGCCTGCCTCCTGGCTGATCAGCTGCGCCCGCTCTGCCATCTCGGCAACCGTGTCGCGCATATCCGCGCCACGATGTCCTGGTCCTCGTCGCGGTGCAGGAGCAGCCGGCGCCGCCGGCGCTGCCTCGTCCGTCTGATCGTTGTCCACCATTTGCCCGTTCCGTTCCGGTGCGCCGGGGGAGGGGCTCCCCGTTTCATTGAAGGTCTCGATCGAGCGCGCCAACTTGGAGGCGTGGCTGATGGACCCGGTTTTGTGGCGGCAAGTATATGATTTTTCGACAGCTACGCAAGGTTTGTTGACGCGCCGTGCGAAGGCTGCAATAGGGGTAAGCCAAGGTGAGTCGTATCAGAAAGTGGTCATCCTGCTCGGAAATAGACAGCATCAACATGACACTATAGAAACATAATATGCTCAGTGGTATCAAAGTGCTCGATTTGTCGAGAGTCCTGGCGGGCCCACTCTGCGGCATGATGTTGGGTGACCTAGGTGCTGACGTGCTCAAGGTGGAGCGTCCCGAGCTCGGCGACGACACGCGCGGGTGGGGCCCGCCGTTCGACGAGGAGGGGGAGAGCGCCTACTTTCTCAGCGTCAACCGAAACAAGCTGAGCCTCGTGGCCGACTTTCGGACGGAGTCCGATCTGGCGTTGGTGCGGACCCTCGCGGCGGAGGCCGACATCGTCGTGGACAACTTCCGTCCGGGCACGCTGGAGCGGCGAGGGTGGGGGGCGAGCCAGGCACTCTCCGACCGTCCGGAGCTCGTGTGGTGCTCCATCACCGGGTTCGGGCCGGAGAGCGGGCGTCCCGGGTACGACCTCGTCGTTCAGGCCGAGTGCGGATGGATGTCCATCACCGGGGCGCCGGATGGCGAGCCGATGAAGCACGGTGTGGCGCTCGCCGACGTGCTCGCGGGCAAGGACGCCGCCATCGCGATTCTCGCGGCGCTCGTCGCCCGAACGAGGACGGGAGTGGGCCGACGCGTGCACATCTCCCTCGCGGCGAGCGCCGAGTCCGCGCTGATCAACGTGGCGCAGAACACTTTGGTGAGCGGGCGCGCGCCGGCGCGCTGGGGAAATGCGCACGCGAATCTGGTTCCCTATCAACTGTTCCACGCCGCGGATCGCTCGCTCGTCGTCGCCGTGGGAAGCGACGAGCAGTGGAGCGCGTGCGTCCGAGCGCTGAACCTGACCGAGCTGACGGACGACGACTCGCTGACGACCAACGCGGGCCGGCTGGCGCAGCGCTCGCGCGTGACCCGTGTGCTCGCCGACCGAATCGCCGAGGCGTCTGCCGACAGCTGGCGCGTGCGGCTCGAAAAGGAGGGCGTGCCGTGCGGGATAGTCCGGACCGTCCCCGAGGTGCTCGCGACAATCGACGCGTCGGCGAGCAGCGGACTTCCGCCGAGTGTTCCGGGTGCGATTCGTCTTCCGCCGCCGAGGCTCGGCGAACACTCGGAGCTCGTGCGCGCGATGGGCTGGGGCGCCTTCTCGGCCCTTCCACGGCACAGTGGCTGACGACCGCGCCGCACCCTGTTACCGCCCACACGGAGCGTCGTCCCTTGAACGTGGCGACCCGAACTGCAGTAAACGGCGTGACAGGTACCCTGTCCGGCAAGCGGATTCCGCGTTACTCTGTGGTCGTGAGAACGACGGAGCCAGAACAGCTCGTTGATCAGGACGACTCTGATCAACGCATCATCCAACGTGTCCTCGCGGGAGACCGCGACGAGTTCACGGTGCTGATCACGCGATACAGTGATCCGCTCTACCGACATGCGCTCTGCATGACGGGAAGCCCGGACGTGGCGGAAGACATCCTGCAACTTTCGTTCATCAAGGCGTACCAGCACCTCGCTGAAGTGCGCGGGCGGTTCGATGCCTGGGTGTTCCGGATCGTTGCGAACGGTTGCAAGGATTGGCTCAAGAACATCCGGCGCTCGCATCTCAGCTACGACGAGGACGACCAGCCCTCGGGCTACGCGACGCCGGAGGAAGAACTCGATCGCACCGAGCTCAGAAGCGATCTCGACGTTGCCTTGTCGTCTCTGCCCGCTTCTCTGCGCGAAGCCTTCGTGATGAAGCACGTCGAAGGGCGCTCCTACGAAGAGATGGCCGATCTGCTGGGGACTACGGTCGGCGCGCTGAAGATGCGCGTGCATCGCGCGCGCGAGGCGCTGCAGGCCTTACTCGAGGAGAAGTACGCTTAACATGCAGTTCGACGACCTTCAATCCGACGGCCTTGGCGATGGCCGCAAGCGCGAGCGGCCGGCCAAGCCGGATCGCCCGCTCGCCGATCGCGAAGTGCCGCTGGGCCCGCCCACGGCGACGATCGCCGAAGCCGTGCATGCCTGGCTCGACGGCGATGCGCCAGAGAGCAGCGTGCGCCGCGGCGAGTGGTCGCGCGACGTGGACTTCTGGAAGCGCATGAACGAGGACCTGGAGAGCCGCCGCCGCATGCGGACGCCTGCGCACGTTCAGGGGCGCATCATGCAAGCGATCCCACAGCACGCTCCCTCCCTCATCACGCCCTGGTGGCGCCGCGAGTTCGTCATCACGCCGTCGAGCGCGCTCGTGGCAGCGGCGACACTGCTCGCCGTGGCCGTCGCGGCAACCGCCGCACTGCTCCGCGTCGTGCGCTGAGTCGGGACGTCCTCGCAGGTCCAACGGCCGGTCCTCTGGACCGGCCGTTTTCTTTTGCGGAACGGACGTGTGCCCGAGGTCGTTGACCGACATGCCAGACCATTTCCTCCGCGCGACGGTACGGCTCCCGATCTCGCGCGATCGAGTCTTCGAGTTCTTCTCCGACGCCACCAACCTGGGCCGCATCACGCCGCCCGAGCTCGCGTTCAGAATCCGGTCGCCGCTGCCCATCGAGATGCGCGAGGGCACGCTGATCGACTACACCATTGGACTCGCCGGGCTGCCGATGCGGTGGCGTACCCGGATCACGCGATGGGTGCCCGGCGAGGAGTTCCACGATGAGCAGCTTCGCGGGCCGTATGCCGTCTGGATCCACCAGCACCGCTTTCGCGACGACGGCGACGGCAACACCATCATCGACGACGAGGTACGCTACCGGCTGCCCTTTGGTCCGCTCGGCGAGCTCGCGCACCCGCTGGTCCGGATGCAGCTGCGGCGGATCTTCGGCTATCGCACCGCGGCCGTGCGTCGAGTGTTCGGCGTGAGCGCGACTCCGACGGCCGACGAGTCGCCACGCTTCGAGTAGCGCGCGCCAGACTCCGCTCGAGATGGTGCGCTGATCTCTACTCGACGCTCAGTGCCTCCCGAGGTATCTGAGCAGCGCAAACAACCCCGTGACCACGAGCACGAACGCGATCACCGATGCGGCGAAGGCAGCGAGCGCGAGCGGCACAGGCGGCTGTGAGCGCGACGGACGCTCTTCGGGGTTGGACGGGTCGTCTTGCATGATTCCATCTGTCTGCGATGAACGAGCCGCGATGCGCTCAGGCTCGCGGAGTGGAGGCTCGTTCCAACGTAAATAGCGTGAGCTCGGGGCGCACGTTGAGGCGCACCTGGAGCATGAAGCCCAGTCCACGATTCACGTACATCGTGCGCCCTGGTCCCACGTCGAAAGCGCCAGCCGTGTAGCGCGTGTTGCGCACGGGAAGGATCGGCGGCGGGAGGAACGGAGGCTTCACCTGGCCGCCATGGGTGTGCCCCGCGAGAACCCAACCGCGAACACCGTCCCAGATGGGCAGGTCCTGCACGTCGGGATTGTGGGAGAGCACCACCGTGGGCTCACCGCGGGAGAGGCGGCGGAGCGCCGCGGGCGAGTCGGCGCCAGCGTTCGCGATGGTGGCCGCCACGGGAGCGCTGAGCCGTCCTCGCGACGCATGGCCGTACTGCTCGCCGAACTCGGGACTCCAGTAGTCGGCCAGGCCGGCGAACTGCAAGCCGCCGATCGTCTGCACCTCGTTGCGCAGCATGCGCAGTCCCGAGTCGGCGGCGACGCGCGAGACCTCGTCGGCCACGGTCATGTCGCGCCAGTCGAATCCGTAGTCGTGATTTCCCAGCGACGCGACAGTTCCCAGCCGCCCTCGCGGCGCGTGCGCCAGCACGCGCGCGAGCTCACCGCCCTCGCGCGCGGTCGCGTACGAGATGAAGTCGCCGGTGAACGCGACGAAATCGGGAGCGAGCTCGCGCGCCGCCTCGAACGACTGGATCAAGTATTCCGAGCTGACGCGCGGTCCGACATGGATGTCGCTGATCTGAAGCAGCGTCCGTCCGACCAGTGCCGAGGGCAGGTGCTCCAGCGTCATGGACCGGCGCACCACCTCGACCCAGAACGGCTCGATCTGCCAGGAGTAGAGCCCAGTGCCCAATGCCGCCACGCCGGCAGCGGCGCCGAGCTCGAGGAACTTCCGCCGGCTCAGCACGTGCCTTCTTCCGCGCGCTCGGCGCGCCAAACCATCAGGCGAAGCGCCACGCCGTCGCGCACGAAGTCTTCGATCCTCCCCTCCTCCCGATAGCCGCTCGCGACCAGCGCGACGGACGCGACGTCGAACGCGATGTCGCGCGGAATCTCGCAGACAATCATCCGTTCGCCCGACCGCACGCACGCCTCGCGCACGGCGTCGAGCAGCGCGAGCACGATTCGCGAATCGAGCGACGCCACCGCGTGTACCTTCACGACGAGCCGCGCGCCGGCGACCGTGCCGAACAGCACGAGTCCGTGCGGCGCGTGCGCGTCCCCGCGATCGGCCAGCAGGCAGAGGAACTCCGGGTCCTCGAACTCGAGTGCGCTCGAGAGCACTTCCTCCATTCGACTCAAATACGGCGTGCCGCGATAGCAGTCGGCGAGCAGGGCGCGCGCTGCGCTCGCGTCCTCCGGCATGAGCGGACGCACGACGACATCGCTCACCGGGCGCTAGAAGTGGATGGCTCGACCGAGCACGGCGAGCGCCGCTTCCTTCGTGGCTTCGGAGAGAGTTGGATGCGCATGCACCGTGATGCCGATGTCCTCCGCCGAGCCGCGATACTCGAACGCCAGCACGACTTCGGCGATCATCTCGGATACGTTCGGTCCGATGAGGTGCGCACCGAGCAGCTCGTCCGTCTTCGCGTCGGCGATGAACTTGACGAAGCCGGCCGTATCGCCGGCCGTGCGCGCGCGCCCGTTCGCCGAGAAGGGAAACCTCCCGACGCGGTACTCGCGGCCGGAGGCCTTCACCTCGTGCTCCGCGAGTCCCACCGACGCGATCTCCGGCCAGGTGTAGACGACGCCCGGAATGGAGTGGTAGTGCATGTGCACCGGCTTTCCCGCGATCACTTCGGCGGCGATCACGCCTTCTTCCTCCGCTTTGTGCGCGAGCAGCTTGCCGCCGATGCAGTCGCCGATGGCGTACACGTTCGGCAGGTTGGTGCGGAGTTGATCGTCGACGGTGACCTCGCCGCGGGTGCCGAGCGCGAGCCCGAGCGCTGCCGCGTCGATGCCGCCGAGCGAAGGACGGCGACCCACGGAGACGAGCACGTAGTCCGCCTCGAGCGTCTCCGTCGCGCCATTCTTCTCGACGTCGACGAACAGTGTGTCCCCCTCGCGCCGCGCGCCGCTGACCTTGGCGCCCGTGCGCAGCTCCAGCCCCTGTTTGCGGAAGATCTTCTCCGCTTCCTTCACGACGTCCTCGTCCATGCCGGGCAGAATTGCGGGCGCCAACTCCACGACGGTGACCTTGGCGCCGAGCCGGCGCCACACGCTTCCGAGCTCGAGGCCAATGACGCCGCCGCCGATGACGATCAGGTGCTTTGGGACGACGGGGATCTTGAGCGCGCCGATGTTGGAGACGATGCGCTCCTCGTCGAACTTGAGGAAGGGAAGCTCGATCGGGACGGAGCCGGTGGCGATGATGACGTTCCTGGCCTCGTACGTGATCGTCGTGCCGTCCGCGGCAGCGACGTCCACGAGGTTCGCTGGCCGCAGCGCGCCGCGCCCCTTGGCCCAGGTGATCTTGTTCTTGCGAAAGAGGAACTCGATGCCGCGGGTGTTCTGGCCGACGACGTCGTCCTTGCGCTTGAGCATCCTCGCGACGTCGATACTCACGTCGCCGGCGTTGATGCCATGGTCGGCCGCGTGCTGCTTCATGAACTCGAAGTGCTCCGACGAGTTGAGCAGCGCCTTGGACGGGATGCAGCCGACGTTGACACAGGTGCCGCCGAGCGTCTTGTCCATCTCGACGCAGACGGTGGTGAGGCCAAGCTGAGCGGCGCGGATAGCGGCGACGTAGCCGCCCGGTCCGCCGCCGATCACCACGACGTCGGCTGGAGTGTTGGGAGCCATTGCAGTAGGTACGAGGACGAGGGGGTATCGCGTGGAAATGTAGCCGATGCGTCCACTCCTGCGGCGTCGGCATCGGTGGCCGAACTGGCGTGATGCCCCAGAGATCGGTAGCGTTGCGAATAGGTTCCCGCCCATCCTCGGCACGACGGAGTGCCTCATGGCCACCGCAGCAGCAGTCAGGTCCGCGCCCATCGATGGCGCGATGTATCAGCCGCCCACCCGTCAGCGCGTCGACTCGATCGATCTGCTACGCGGGCTGGTGATGGTGATCATGATGCTCGATCACACGCGCGACTTCTTCAGCCACGACCAATATCTTTACGATCCCACCGATCTGACGAAGACGCACGTCGCGCTCTTCCTGACGCGCTGGATCACGCACTTCTGCGCGCCGACGTTCTTCTTCCTGGCGGGCACCGGTGCCTTTCTGCGGCGGCAGCGCGGGGCGACGCCCGGAGAGATGACGAGCTTCCTCGTGAGCCGAGGGATATGGCTCATCGTGCTGGAGCTCACCGTCGTGCGGATCGGGCTCACGTTCAACGTCAATTACCACGGCTTCACGTACGGGCAAACGATCTGGGCACTCGGCTGGTCGATGATCGTGCTAGGATTGCTCGTCCATCTCCCGCTGTGGGTCACCGGCGCGTTCGGCGTGGTGATGATCGCGGTGCACAACGCCTTTGACGGCATCAAGGTCCCCGCATGGTCGCCCGGTATGCCGGACCTCGCCCTGAGCCAGAAGTTGACGTTGGTCCTGCACCAGCCAGGCAGCTTAAGCGTGGGCGGGGCGAGCGGTACGGTCTTCATGACCTTTTATCCGCTCGTGCCCTGGATCGGCGTGATGGCGGGCGGCTATGCCTTCGGCCAGCTCTACACGATGGACGCGCCTTTGCGCCGGCGGCAGCTGGTTCGGCTTGGCGGAGCGCTCGTCATGTTGTTCGTCTTGCTGCGCGCGTCGAACCTGTACGGCGATGCATCGAAGTGGACGGTGCAGTCGAGTGGCGCGTTCACGGTGCTGTCGTTCGTGAACGTGACGAAGTATCCGCCCTCGCTGCTCTATCTGTGCATGACGCTCGGGCCGGCGATCCTCTTCCTCGCCGTGGCGGAGCGCGCGCGCCGCGGGCGGATCGGCGCGGCGCTCGTGACGCTGGGGCGAGTGCCGATGCTGTTCTACCTACTCCAGTGGTTCGCCGCACACCTGATGGCGCTGGCCCTGTTCAAGGTCGCTGGGCAGCCCACCGACGTGCTGTTCATCGATCTGTCGAAGCAGGTGCCCGCCGACATCATCGCGCGCTCGGGCTTCTCGCTGCCCGTGGTCTACCTGTTCTGGATCATCGGCGTGCTGCTGATCTACCCACTGTGCGCGTGGTTCGCAGCCGTGAAAAGGCGACGGAACGACTGGTGGCTGGGGTACCTGTGATCGCGAGGGGCGAGGGGCGCTCGAAGAGGGAGCGCCCTTCGCCGTCTCAGCGATGGCGCGCGGCCGTTAGTCGATGAGCATGGACGCCGGATCCTCGAGCAGCTCCTTCACACGCACGAGAAAGAGCACCGCCTGCTGGCCGTCGATGACGCGGTGATCGTACGAGAGGGCGACGTACATCATGGGCCGGATGACGACCTGGCCATTCACCGCGATGGGCCGGTCCTGCGTCTTGTGCAGACCGAGGATGCCGACCTGCGGGAAGTTGATGATCGGTGTCGAGATGAGCGAGCCGAACACGCCGCCGTTGGTGATCGTGAAGGTGCCGCCGATGAGATCGTCCATCGCGAGCTTGCCGTCGCGCGCCTTCTTCGCGACCGCGCCGATGTCGCGCGAGATTTCGAGCATTCCCTTCCGGTCGGCGTCCTTGATGTTCGGCACGACGAGGCCGGCGTCGGACGCGACGGCGATCCCCATGTTGACATAGTGCTTGTAGATGATCGAGTCGCCGTCGATCTGCGCGTTGACGATCGGATACGCCTTGAGCGCCATCGTCGTCGCCTTTACGAAGAAGGGCATGAAGCTGAGCTTTACGCCGTGCTCCTTCTCCACCTTCTCCTTCATTCGCTCGCGCAGCGCGCTCACGGCGGACATGTCGACCTCGTTGAAGGTCGTCAGCGTGGCGGTGGAGCTCTGCGAGAGCAGCAGATTCTCGGCGATGCGCTTGCGGCGCGTCGTCAACTTCTCGCGCGTCTCGCGCTCGCCGGCGGCGACCGGAGCGCGTGGAGGGGTGGCAGGCGCGCGCGGAGGCGCAGTGGCTTCACGCGGAGGCGCAGCTGCTTCGCGCGGAGCCGCGGACGGTGCGACTGACGCCGACGCGACGGAGCCTGCGGAGATGTGCTCGATGACGTCCGGCTTGCTCACGACACCGCCACGTCCGGTGCCGGTCACGGCGCCGAGATCGACCTCCTGCTCGGCGGCCACGCGTTGTGCGGCCGGCGAAGCTCTCACCAGCGAGGGTGACGACGCGGGAGCACTGGCGGCCGGATCGGCAGCGGGAGCGGGGGGCGGTGCGGCCGCCGGCGACGAAGGCGTCTCCGCCGCTGCTCCCTCGGTGAGCTCGCCCAGCAGCTCGTCCACCTTCACGACGTCGCCTTCGTTCACCGCGCGCTTCACGAGGACGCCGGCGGAGAGCGCTGGCACCTCGACGGTGATCTTGTCGGTCTCGAGCTCGACGAGCGTGTCCCCGGCGGCGACCGCCTCGCCCTCCTGCTTGAGCCAGCGCGACACGGTTGCTTCGACGATGGACTCGCCGAGGGGAGGGACTTTGATTGCGGTCATGAGTGCCAAGTCTCGGAGCAAGATCGACGGGGCGGAGCGAGCCTTTCGCGGCGTGCAGCCCCCGCATAGCATTCCGCGACCAATATAACCCCCGGCCATTGGCGTGCGAGCACTGACGATCTCGGCTCACGGCGGACTCGATCGAATCGAGCTCCGCGACGACCTCCCGGTGCCGACGTTGATCGCCGAGACGGACGTGCGAGTGCGAATCCGTGCCGCCGCGCTCAATCATCTGGATCTGTTCGTCGTCGGCGGGCTGCCGAACGTGCGCATCACCCCGCCATGGATCATCGGCTCCGACGCCATGGGCACCATCGAGTCGATCGGCAGCAGCGTCAGCGGGCTCGAGATCGGCGACGCGGTGTTGATCAATCCCGGGCTCAGCGATCGCACCTGCGAGTATTGTCTCGCCGGTGAGCAACCGCTGTGCCTCCGGTTCGCCGTACTCGGTGAGCATCTGCCCGGCACGCTGACCGAATACGTCGTGGTGCCGGCGACGAACGTGCTGCGGGTCGCTGCCGATGCCGACCCCATCGAAGGGGCCGCGTTCACCCTGTCGACGCTGACGGCGTGGCGCATGCTCGTGAGCCGTGCGCGGTTAACGGCTGGCGAGCACGTGCTCATCTGGGGGATCGGCGGCGGGGTGGCGCTGGCGAGTCTGCAGATCGCGAAGCTGCTTGGCGCCTACGTGACGGTGACATCGGGGAGCGACGAGAAGCTCGCGCGCGCTCTCTCCCTGGGCGCGGACGACGCGATCAATCATCGCGGAGTAGACGTCGGGCGCGAGATGCGCGCGCGTACGGGCAAGCGGGGCGTGGACGTCGTCGTGGACTCCGTGGGCGCGGCGACGTGGAGCCAGTCGCTCGGCGCGTTGGGCCGTCGCGGGCGGCTCGTCACGTGCGGCGGCACGTCGGGGCCGATGGTGTCTACCGACGTGCGCCGACTGTTCTGGAACCAGTGGAGCATCCTCGGCTCGACGATGGGCAACGACGCGGAGTTCGGCGCGGTCGTCGAGCATTTCCGCCAGGGCCGGCTGCGCCCGCCGGTAGACAGTGTCTACGAGTTGGAGGACGGCCGCGCAGCGTTCGAGCGGATGCGCGGCGGCGAGCAGTTCGGCAAGCTCGTCGTACGGATCGCGCCATGACCGACGAGCATGCGCAGTTCGAGCCGGCCGAGCAGAAGGCGATCCGAGAGGCGGTGACGGCGGGGGTGAAGCCGCTCTGCCCCCGCGACGGAACGCTCATGACCGTCCGTGCGATCGGCGGCGGGTCGTTCGGCCTCGGCTACGCGCGTCGCCGCGAATGGTTGATCTGCCCAACGTGCCGGCGAAGCGTCATTTTCGATAGGAAGCGGGGGACGAGGAATTGACTGACTACTGTTGTGGCGGTTGCGATCCGCTACTGATGTTGCAGTTTTTCGACTAGCTTCCTCGCACACGCACGCGCGTCCCCTCCCCCCGGGCCATGTTCCTCCAGGATCGCACCGTCAACTTCGGCGAGCGTCTCCAAGCGAGCTTCCAGCAGGTCTTCGGCGAGCTCGTACCGGCGCTGCTCGGTGCCCTCGTCATCCTGTTCGCGGGTTATCTCCTGGCCAAGGTGCTGGAGAAGCTCACCGAGCGTTTCCTGCGCCGCATCCGGTTGAACCGGATGCTCGAGCGCGGCGGCGTGATGCAGGCCGTGGCGCGCTCCGGGTCGCACCTGAACCCGATCCGCGTCCTCACGAACCTGGTGTTCTGGCTCGTGATGTTCGCCGTGATCCTCGTCGCCGCGAATGCGCTGGGACTCGAATCGCTGGCGAATGTCTTCTCGGAGCTGGTGAGCTACATCCCGAGCGTGATCGCCGCGATCGTGATCATTCTCGTCGGTATCGTGCTGGGCGGATTCGTCGGTGGCCTCATCGCCGCGTCCGCGGGTGCGCTTCACGGCGGGCGCGCGCTCGCGCGCGTCGGGCGCGGCGGCGTGATCCTGCTCGCGATCTTCATGGCGCTCCAGGAGCTCGGCATCGCGACGGACATCGTCACGACCGCATTCGCCATTCTGTTCGGCGCCATCGCGCTGGCGATGGCGCTCTCGTTCGGCCTGGGGAATCGCGAGCTCGCCGGGCAGGTCACGCGGGAGTGGTACGAGCAGTATCGCGCCGAGCGCGACGAGGCGTTCGCGCGTGAGCGAGAGCTCGAAGCGCGCGAGGAAGCGGAGATGGCGAGCGAGTTTCCTGAACGCAACACGAGCGAGATGCAGGGAAGCGAGTAGGGCGCGACCCTTGTCGGCGTTCGTCGCGGAGGACGGCAACGGCAGGTTCGCATCTCTGGTCTCCGCTTCCCCGGAGCGCGCATGAAGGCACGCACCATCTTCGGTCTGTTGCTGCCACTGCTCGGCGCGCCGGCCGCCGCACAGACGTCCATCTCCGTCGCGCATTCGCGGGTACGCGCCGCGCTCGACGCGGTGAAGGCGGACAGTGCATGGACGCTGGATCAACAGATCTCCATCTGCGAGATCGCCGCTCCGCCGTTCAAGGAGCAGACGCGCGCCGCGGAGTTCCGACGCCGGCTGGAGTCGCTCGGATTGCGCGATGTGAAGATCGATGCAGTGGGCAACGTCATCGCCGAGCGGCCCGGCACGGGCATGGGGCCGAGCGTGATGCTGGCTGGACACCTCGACACCGTCTTCCCCGAAGGAACGGACGTGAAGGTCAAGCGCGTCGGCGCCAGGCTCGCCTCACCGGGCATCGGCGACGATTGCCGTGGGCTGGCCGTGATCCTGACCGTCGCGCGCGCGTTTCAGACGGCGAACATCCAGACCACTGGAACCGTGTACTTCGTCGGCGACGTCGGCGAGGAAGGGGCGGGCAATCTGCGCGGCGTGCGGCATCTGTTCGAGAAGGAGTTGAAGGGAAAGATCGATTACTTCATCTCGGCGGATGGGCCTGGGCACGAGCTCACCATTCGCGCGGTGGGCAGCCATCGCTACAGGATCATCTACAAGGGTCCGGGTGGGCACAGCTACACCGCCTTCGGCACGGTGAATCCGATCCACGCGCTCGGCCGCGCGATCGCGGCGATCGCCGAGGTGCGAGTACCGAGCTCTCCGAAGACCACGTTCAGCGTGGGCACGACCACTGGCGGCACGTCGGTGAACTCCATTCCGTTCGAGGCGAGCGCGGAGTTGGACATGCGCTCCGAATCCGCGGAGGAGCTCGCGCGACTGGATCTGAAGGTTCGGGCAATCCTGCGAGCCGCGCTCGACGCCGAGAATGCGCGATGGGGCGGGGGCAAGGCGGGGAAGCCGAAGCTGACGCTCCAGGTCGACACGATCGGCATTCGGCCCGCGAGCGGCTCGCAGACGGAGCGGAGCCCGATCGTCGCCACGGCAATTGCCGCAGCCAAGACATTGGGCTTCACGGCGACGGTGGTTGCATCAAGTACGGATGCCAACCTGCCGATGAGTATGGGTATCCCGGCGATCACGATCGAAGTGGGCGGACGTGGTGGAGGGGCTCACTCGCTGAGCGAGTGGTACGAGGACACGGGCGATCCGGCGCGCGGACCGCAATGGGCGCTGCTGCTGGTATCCGCGCTGGCCGGAGTGAAATAGAGGCGGTCGGAAGTCCGTTAAGCTGTTGTCGATTAATAACTTACGCGGGGCCCGGCAGTTTGATTTACGCTGGTCGACGCGCTAGGTTGCGTAAGTAGAAGACGTCGACGAACGCATCACGCAGCCTCGACGGAACTGCGCGCGCTCGGCCCAACCGAGTGGGACGTTGTCTCGCTAGTTCGTCTACCTCGTCAGGTGTCGTCATGGCGAACGCTGTCACGCAGTCGCTTCGGCTCCTCCATCTCGAGGAGGATCCTGACGTGAGCAGGCGCGTGCAGTCGGTACTGGAGTCGGACGGTCTCCAGTGCACGCTGGATCGCGTGGTGCACGAGGACGACTACCGCGACGCGCTGACGTCCGGCTGTGTGGACCTGATCCTCGCCGATCTCGAGCTGTCGACGAGGACAAACCCCGACGCGCTGACGCTCAGAGCGCGGATCGCTCCCACCACGCCCCTCATCCTCGTCACCGATTCTCGGGGCGAACTGTCGGCGCTCGATGCATTGAAGCACGGAGCGACGGATGTCGTGCTCGAGGAATCGCTCGCGCGACTGCCGTCGGCCGTTCGGCGAGCGATGGCCGAGTCGCGACAGGCGCGCGAGCGGCTCGCCGCGGAGGACGCGCATCGAGCGCATCTGCGCTTCTTCGAGAATCTCGATCGGATCAATCGCGCAATCCAGGGTACGGACGACGTCGAGCAGATGATGAGTGATGTGCTCGAGACGATGCTCTCGATCCTCTCTTGCGATCGCGCGTGGTTGATCCTTCCCTGCGATGCGCACGCGCCGTCCTGGCGCGTGATGATGGAGCGCACGCGGCCGGAGCATCCGAGCGTGGTGGGTATCGGCGTCGAGGTGGCGATGACGCCGGATGCCGCGGAGATCCTTCGGATGGCGAACGTCACGGACGGCGCGCTGAGATTCGATCCGCAATCGGAGTCGCCTCTGCCGGAGAACGTCGCTCGAAGCTACGACGCACGGTCGATGCTCGTGATGGCGTTGACGCCCAAGACGGGCGCGCGATGGCTGCTCGGTCTGCACCAGTGCTCGTACGCGCGAGTGTGGACACCCGAGGACGAGCGGCTCTTCGTGGAAGCGGGCCGCCGTCTCACGGACGGCCTGACGACGCTCACGACGATGCACGGGGAGCGCGAGGCCAACGCGCGCGTCGGCGAGATCCTCGAGAGCATCACCGAGGCGTTCGTCGCCATGGACCGGGACTGGCGCTACACCTACGTGAATGACCTGGCGGCGAAGACGATTGGGGAAACCCGCGAGGCACTGCTGGGCCAGCACGTGTGGAACCGCAAGAACCCGATGACCGGCACCGAGGTCCAAGCGCACCTGGAGCGCGCGATGTCCGATCGCGTCCCGGTGCACTTCGAGTGTCTCGTCCAAACGACGGGACGCTGGTTCGAGAGTCACGTCTTTCCCACCAAGGAGGGGCTGTCGGTCTACACCACCGACATCACCGAGCGCCGGCGGGTCGAAGAGAGTCTGCGAACGCGCGAGCGCGAATCCGTCGCGCTGTTGGAGAACGCGCCCGATCTGATCTGCCGGTTCGACCTGGAGTGCCGGTTCATGTACGTCAACCGGGCGATCGAGAAGTCACTCGGTGCGCCCATGTCGGCGCTGCTGGGCAAGACGCCAACGGAGATCGTCCACAACGACGCACCCTCCGCCGTCTACGAGGCGCGCGTCCGGGACGTCTTCGCCTCCGGCGTCCCGCTGGAGTTCGAGCTCGACCAGATGCCTCCGGACGGTGGAGCGTCAGTCTGCTCGCTCATCCGGCTCTCGCCGGAGCTCGACGACGCGGACCGGATCGTGAGCGTTCTCTCGATCAGCCGAGACGTCACGGCGCTCAAGGAGACGGAGCGGCAGTTCCGCACGCTCACCGAACATTCGACCGACATCATCTGCCGCTTCGACCGCGAAGCGCGCTATCTGTACGCCAACGGCGCGGTCGAGACGATCACGGACGCTCCGGTGGAGGCGCTGCTCGGCACGCGGTTCGGCGACGTGCTCGACGTACCGACCGGAGTCGAGCCGTCACCGGACATTCTCGCGATCCGCGAGGGCATCGAGCAGGTGTTCGCGTCCGGGTTCGCGCGCGAGCTCGAGGTGCGTCTTCCGCTGAGGCTCGGTGAGCGTTTCTTCGACGTCCGGCTGGTTCCGGAGTGCAATCTCTCGGATCAGGTCACCAGCGTACTGCACACCGCCCGCGACATCACGGAGCGCAGGCGCACGGAGGAAGTCCTGATATGGCGCACGGCGTTCTTCGAAGCGCAGGTCGAATCGGCGATCGACGGGATCGTGGTGGTGGATTCGCTGGGCAACAAGGTGGTGCAGAACGAGCGGATGAGCGAGATGTGGAAGATTCCGCGGAAGATGGTCGAGGAGAGAGACGACAGCGCGCAGCTCGACTACGTGACCGGGCGGACGAAGAATCCGGCGGCGTTCGCGGCGCGGGTGGAGTACCTCTACGCGCACCCCGACGAGGTGGGGCAAGATGAAGTGGAGCTCGACGACGGCACGATCCTCGAGCGCTATTCCTCGCCCGTGCGGGACAGGAACGGCAGACATTTCGGGCGCATCTGGACGTTTCGCGACATCACGGCGCGGCGGAAGCTGGAAGAGCAGTATCGGCAGGCGCAGAAGATGGAAGCCATCGGCCAGCTCGCCGGGGGCATCGCGCACGACTTCAACAATCTCCTGTCCGTGATCCAGATGCAGTCGTCGATGCTGCTGCCGGTACCGAGCAGCGAGACCGAGACGAGGGAAGGCATTCAAGAGATCATGGCTGCGGCGGAGCGCGCGGCCAACCTCACGCGGCAGTTGCTCACGTTCAGCCGCCGCAACGTGAGCGAAGCCAGGGACATGGATCTGGCGGAGGTGACGGGCAACATGAGCCGGCTCTTCCGCCGGTTGCTCGGGGACGACATCGCGCTGGAGACGCGCTTTGCGCCGGCGCTGCCGTGGGTGAGTGCCGACGCGGGAATGATGGAGCAGGTGTTGATGAACCTCGCGGTGAACGCGCGCGACGCGATGCCCAATGGCGGCCGGATGATCGTGAGCCTCGAGCTTGCGAACGTCGACGCGCGCGATGTGGCCGGCCGACCCGGCGCGCGGCCTGGCCGCTTCGTCTGTCTCGGCGTCAGCGACACGGGCTGCGGCATGTCAGTGGAGAACCTCTCGCACATCTTCGAGCCCTTCTTCACGACGAAGGAGGTGGGTAAGGGGACCGGCCTGGGGCTCGCGTCCGTGTTCGGCATCGTCGAGCAGCATGACGGATGGATCGACGTCGCCAGCGAGGAAGGTCGGGGCACGACGTTTCGCGTCTACCTGCCCGCGCTCGATCAGGAGGCGGAGCGCTCCTCCATCGCGACCGCAGACCAGCGCGTGCGGGGCGGCACCGAGACGATCCTCGTCGTGGAGGACGAGCCGAGCGTGCGCGGCGTCGTGTGCGCAGTGCTGGAGCGTCACGGCTACCGCGTGCTGGAAGCCGGCTCCGCGGCCGCGGCGCTCGTGCGCTGGGAGGAGCGCACGGAGCCGATCGATCTACTGCTCACGGATCTCGTCATGCCCGGCGGGATGTCTGGCGCCGAGTTGGGGCAGGCGCTGCTCGCGCGCCAGTCGGACCTGAGGATCATCTACACGAGCGGCTACAGCCACGACGTGGTCACACGGCAGCTCGATCTCGCTCCGGGCCGCAACTTCCTCCAGAAACCCTGCTCGATGCACGAGCTGGCGGCGACGGTGCGGCGGCGTCTGGACGAAGCGTGAGTGGCGGGCGTCACCGCCTGAACAAACGCCGAAGACGCCGCCATTCGATGGAGTTGACAACCGACGTTGATGCCGACTTGTAAGCCGTTGCGACGCATGGGTTTACGGATATGCGTGCGGGTTGATTTCCCGCCGCCCGAGCGCTATCTTCACACGTCTGTACTCCGCGTCGCCAACACGTCTCAACCGCGTCGTATTCAATGACTGGTCCGAACAACCGCGAACGTATCCTCCCCCGCCTGATCGACGACGAGATCAGAGAGTCGTTCATCAACTACTCGATGAGCGTCATCGTGTCGCGCGCGCTCCCCGATGTGCGCGATGGGCTCAAGCCCGTGCATCGTCGCGTGCTCTACGCGATGAACGAACTGGGGCTGGTGCCCGGCCGTCCATTCAAGAAGTGCGCGACCGTCGTCGGCGACGTGCTTGGCAAGTATCACCCGCACGGCGACCAGAGCGTGTACGACGCGCTCGTGCGCATGGTCCAGGATTTCTCGTTGCGCTATCCGCTGGTCGATGGGCAGGGGAACTTCGGCTCGGTCGAAGGTGATCCGGCGGCGGCGTACCGGTACACCGAGGCCAAGCTCTCGCCGATCGCGATGGAGCTACTCTCGGATCTCGACAAGAACACCGTCGACTTCGGCCCGAACTTCGACGACCGGCTCGAGGAGCCGACGGTCATGCCGGCGGGCATGCCGAACCTCGTCGTCAACGGGTCGTCGGGCATCGCGGTGGGCATGGCGACGAACATCCCGCCGCACAACCTGCGCGAGACGATCGCGGCGATCATTCACCTGATCGATCATCCCGACGCCACCTCGGCGGACATCCGAAAGTTCATCAAGGGCCCTGACTTCCCGACGGGCGGCTACATCTACGGCCGCGCGGGCATCGCGGACTACCAGGACACGGGGCGCGGGCGCATCGTCATCCGCGCGCGTGCGGTGATCGAGGAGAAGGAATCCTCGAACAAGTCACAGATCGTCATCACCGAGATCCCGTATCAGGTCAACAGCATGCGCCTGCTCGAGAACATCGCCGAGCTGGTGCGGGACAAGAAGCTCGAGGGGATCAGCGATCTCCGGAACGAGAGCGACCGTGACGGGATGCGCATCGTGATCGAGCTGAAGCGCGACGCCATTCCGCGCGTCGTGCTGAACCAGCTGTACAAGCACACGCAGCTCCAGACGACGTTCGGCGTGATCATGCTGGCGCTCGTGCCCGATCCGACGACGCGGCGGCTCGTACCGAAGATCATGCCGCTCAAGGAGGTGCTCGGGCACTACGTCACGCATCGCCACGAAGTCATCGTGCGGCGCGCGCAGTTCGAGCTGGACAAGGCGCTCGAGCGCGAGCACATCCTCGAGGGGCTCAAGATCGCCGTCGACAACATCGACGAGGTGATCAAGATCATCCGCGCGGCGCCCGACACGCCGACGGCGAGCACGCAGCTGCAGGCGCGGTTCAGGCTGAGCGAGCGTCAGACCGAGGCGATCCTCAACATGCGCCTCGCCAAGCTCACCGGGCTGGAGATCGACAAGCTCGAGGCGGAGCTCAAGGACGTGCGCGCGTTCGTGAAAGAGCTGCGCTCGCTGCTCGCCTCGCGCGACCAGCGCATGGCGCTGCTCAAGAGCGAGCTGGTCGAGATCACGAACAAGTACGGCGACGAGCGCCGCTCCGAGATCACGAGTGACGAGGGCGAGTTCACGATCGAGGACCTGATCGCGGACGAGGAGATGGTGATCACCATCTCGCACTCGGGCTACATCAAGCGCACCTCCGTCTCGACGTACAAGAAGCAGCGGCGCGGCGGGCGCGGACTGAACGGCCAGGCGCTCAAGGACGAGGACTTCATCGAGCATCTGTTCATCGGGAGCACGCACGAGTACCTGCTCGTGTTCACCGACGATGGGCGCTGCTTCTGGCTGCGCGTGCACGAGATCCCGCAGGCTGGCCGCGCCACCAAGGGCAAGCCGGTCGTCAACCTGATCAACGTCACGCCCGACACGAAGGTCCAGGCGATCGTCCCGGTCCGCGAGTTCCGCGACGACCAGTATCTCCTCTTCAGCACCAAGAAGGGGACGGTGAAAAAGACCGCGCTCTCGGCCTACGCCAACCCTCGCTCCAACGGGATCAAGGCGATCAAGATCGAGGACGGCGACGAGCTGATGGACGTGCAGGTCACGAGCGGCACGAACGACATCGTGCTCGCCACGCGACACGGCCTCTCCATCCGGTTCCACGAGCAGGACGTGCGCGAGATGGGCCGCGACACGACCGGCGTGAAGGGGATCGAGCTCGGCGCGCGCGACGTGGTCATCGGCATGGTCGTGATCAAGCGCGAGGCGACGCTGCTGGTCGTCGCGGAGCGAGGGATCGGCAAGTGCTCGCCGATCGACGACTATCGCGTGCAGAAGCGCGGCGGCAAGGGGATCATCACGATCCACCGGACCGAGAAGACGGGTGACGCCGTGTCGATCATGGAGGTGCTGCCGGAGGACGAGCTGATGCTCATGACAAAGCAGGGCATTCTCATCCGCATGCCGGTGAAGGGGATTCGCGTGGCCGGCCGCAACACCCAGGGCGTGAAGCTGGTCAACCTCGACGAGAAGGACCTCGTGATGGCCGTTGCTCGTGTGGTGCCGGAGGAAGAGGGCGAGGGCATCGACGGGGATGTCGAGCCGGTCGCTGTCGACGGCGGCGACGGCGACGCTGTCGAGGAGGAGTAGCCTCGAGCAATACCAATGACTGGACGGCCCCGGTTCAGGCGAGCCGGGGCCGCCTCGTGTGACGGATCGACTGTCCGCAGTGTCCGCCGAGTGGTACGTTAGCCATCCCTCCCGGAGCATAGTCACCGCTTTTGAATCGGCCCACACTAACCGACCCGATGCCCGTCGTCTCCGGGCAGATGGGGATGACCGTCGAGCTGCCGGTGTCCACCCCCGAGCTCGTCGAGGCGCTGCACCGTGACCGGGAATCCCTGGTGCGCGACGCGCTGCTCTGGCAGCGGTGGGTACGGTACGCCGGACTGCTGGCGATCGTGTTGCTCGCGCTGGTGCTGGGCGAGCGCCCTCACGCCGAACTGCTGGCGCCGCTCACCTTGGTCGCGCTTGGTTACGTGCTCTGCGTCGTGCTCACCGGCGAGCGGGCCCGTCGCGCGAACACGATGCACAACAGCTGGATCCCGGCGCTCCTCGTCACCGCGGACGTCGCCGCACTCGCATTCATCGTCTGGCTGAGTGGGTCGCCCGCCGTCTCGACCCGCATCCTGCTCGGTGCGCTGCTCGTGGTGCAGCTCGCGGTGTTCTACTTCGGGTGGCACCTCGGCACCTACGCCGCCGTGATCTCGGCGGCCGCGTATGTGGCGGTCGCGCTGGTGCTCCCGCCGCAGGTGGCCGGAAATCCGCCGCTGTGGACAAACGTCGCCTTCACGGCGGCGATGTTTGGCCTGGTGAGCGCCGTGCTGATCTCGGCGTATGGGAGCTTCCGCGCGCGCATGAACCGACTCCGGCTGTTCTGCAAGCTGGTGGAGGACGGGGACCTGAACCCAGCGTTCGAGCTGGGTGCGGACAAGCGCCCAGACGATCTGACGCTGCTCGCGCAGAGCTTCGACGCCATGCGCATCCGCCTCGGCGAGCAGATCGGCTCCGATCCGCTGACCGGCTGTCTCAATCGACGCGCGTTGGAAACGTGCTTACGTGCGGAATGGCGCCAGGCGCGACGGCGCGGAACGACGATCGCCGTGCTGGCGATCGACCTCGATCACTTCAAGCAGATCAACGACACGTACGGGCACCCGTTCGGCGACGTGGTGCTGCAGGACATCGCCGGGATCATGCGCGATACGGCCCGTGATACGGACGCAGTCGCGCGGCTGGGCGGCGACGAGTTCATCGTCGTTCTGCCGGACACGGGATGGGAGGGCGCGCTCACCTTCGCCGAGCGGATGCGCGCCAAGGTCGAGGAGCATAGATTCGCATCGCCGACGGCGACGATGGGCATCACGATCTCCGTCGGGGTGGCGCTCCATCGCGGCGCCGACCCCATGTCACCAGCGCTGCTTCTCCAGGAAGCCGACCAGTCGCTGTACAAGGCCAAGACCGGCGGCCGCAATCGCGTGTTCGCGTGACGACGACCCTCTCGATGACCGATCTGATCACGCTGGAGGATCTGACGGGCGCGGCCCGGCGGATCGCTCCGGTCGCTGTTCGCACGCCGCTGCTTCCGTTCGATCACGCCTCGGAATCGCTGGGCGCCGAGATCTGGGTGAAGCCGGAGATGCTCCAGCGCGGCGGCGCATTCAAGTTCCGCGGCGCGTACAACTTCCTCGCGCAGCTCACCGCGGTGGAGCGCGCCCGGGGTGTGGTCGCGCCCTCGTCAGGCAACCATGCGCAGGCCGTCGCCCTGGCGGCAAAGATGTTCGGCGCGCGCGCCGTGGTGGTGATGCCGACGACGGTGACGCCGGCCAAGCGCGCTGGCGCCGAGCGGTTGGGCGCTCGCATCGAGCTGGCGGGCACGTCGACGCACCACCGCTGGGATCGCGCCGTGGAGCTCGTCGAGTCCGAAGGGCTGACGATGGTCCCGCCGTACGATCATCCCTGGATCGTGGCGGGGCAGGGCACCGTCGGGCTCGAGATCGCCGATGACCTGGCGGACGTGGGCATGGTCATCGTGCCGGTCGGCGGCGGAGGTCTGAGCGCGGGCGTGGCGACAGCCATCAAGTTGCGCGCGCCGAACGCGCACGTCGTCGGTGTGGAGCCGGCTGGCGCGGCCAAGCTGTCGCGCGCACGCGAGGCGGGGCGTCCCGTGCGACTCGCGACCACCGCCGGACTGGCCGACGGCCTGCTCGCCGTCGAGGTGGGAGCGCTCCCGTTCGCGCACCATGCCGCCTACATCGACGAAGTGGTCACCGTGGAGGACGCGGCGCTGCGCGGCGCGATGCGGCTGTTGTTCGATCGCATGAAGCTGGTGGCGGAACCGAGCGGCGCGATCACCGTGGCGGCGCTCATGGA
The DNA here is from genome assembly GCA_039920785.1 of Gemmatimonadaceae bacterium. Lineage (GTDB taxonomy): Bacteria > Gemmatimonadota > Gemmatimonadetes > Gemmatimonadales > Gemmatimonadaceae > AG11. Next base: position 6,012 of record JBDSDB010000047.1, on the reverse strand, counting down.
GGGACTCGTCGCGCCGCGCGGCAAGACCGTGGCGGTGCTGAGCGGCGGCAACATCGAGTGGAGCGGCGTCGCCCAGCTCCTCGCGGACCGCTGATGCCATGACGCGCTGTCCCGCGTGCGGAAAGACGTACACGGACGACGCGCGCTTCTGCACGCGCGACGGCTCCAAGCTGGTCGTGATGCCGTCGCGCGATTTGGCGGAGGCGGACGAGCACGCCGCACCGATCTCGGCGGCCACGCCGGCGCGCAACACTGTGGCGGGCCGCGCCGAGCATCCGGCGCCAGTGACGCACGGCAACCTCACCGACCGCGTCCTCGACGGCCGGTATCGCATCGTGCGCAAAGTGGGCGAGGGCGGGATGTCGTTCGTGTACCTCGCCAGTGACGTGGCGACGCAGGAACGTTATGCCATCAAGGTCCTCTCGGCCGCGCTCTCCAGCGACGAGAACGCGATGGCGCGACTGCGCCGCGAGGCGAGCCTCGGAATGCGGCTCGCGCATCCCAACGTCTGTCACATCATCCGGCTCGGCGAGACGCAGGACGGACTGGTGTACGTCGTGATGCCGTTCGTCGAGGGTGAAGTGCTCTCGGACCGTAACAACCGGCTCGGAACGATCCCGCTCGCCGAGGTCGTGCCGTTCGTGCGGGACATCGCGGCTGGGCTGCAGGTGGCGCACGAGCTCAAGATCGTGCATCGCGACCTCAAACCCGAGAACGTGATGATCTGCGCGAACCCGAGTGGGGGCGAGCGGGCGGTGGTGATGGACTTCGGCCTGGCCAAGGAGCGACGCGCAGACGCCGAGCTGCAGAAGCTCACCGCCACCGGGATCATCTTGGGCACTCCGGAGTTCATGAGCCCGGAGCAGCTGCGTGGGCGGCCCCTCGATCCGCGCACGGACATCTACTCGCTGGCGTTGATGACGTACGAGATGCTCACCGGCAAGCTGCCGTTCACCGGTCGGACGCAGCAGGAGATGATGATCGCGCGCCTGCGGAGCGAGCCGATGCCGCTGCGCGCGGCCGCGCCGCAGCTCGGACTTCCCGAGACGGTGGAGCGCGTGTTGGCCAAGGCTATGCAACGTGATCCCGACGACCGCTACACCAGCGCGCCGGAGCTCGCCACCGCGCTGACGGCGGCGGTCAAGGGCGGAGCGATCGGCGGGGAGCAGAAGTCGCCCGGACGGTTCTTCGGCCGGTAAGCGCTCGTCCATCGCGTGCCCTGACCAGGACTTATGCGCACTCGTCGACTCGCCGATCGTGGAATGAAGTGCGCGGCGCTCGCGGCGCTGTGCTGGCTCGCCGCCACCGGGACGGCACGAGAGGCGCGGGGCATGCAGGGCGCGGCGCCGCCTGCCACGTCGCCCTATCAGCCCGGCATCGACGTGCTGGACTACGACATCCGTCTCGAGCTTCCCGACACGGGCGCCTTTCTCAGGGGCGACGTTGCGGTGCTGGCAAAGCGTTCTCCCTCGGTGGCGCGGCTGCGGCTCGATCTGCTCGACGCGATGACGGTGCGCGCGGTGGAGGTGAATGGGCGGCCCGTGACCGCGGCGCGCGCGCGGAACAGGATCGACATTCCGTTGGACGGCGCGGCGGGAGACAGTGTGCACGTCCGCGTGACGTACGATGGCGTGGTCAGCGACGGGCTCGTCGTACGTCGCGACGCGCGGGGGCGATGGACCTGGTTCGGCGACAACTGGCCCGACCGCGCGAGGCACTGGCTGCCGACGGTCGATCATCCCAGCGACAAGGCGACGGTGAGCTGGTCGGTGCGAGCCCCAACGGGCCGGCTCGTCGTGGCGAATGGCGAGCTGCTGGACACCCGGCGGCTCAGCGGCCGCGACGCCGGCCGCACGGAGACGCGGTGGCGCGAGAGCCGGCCGATCGCCACCTACCTCATGGTCATCGCCGCTGGCCCGCTCGTGCGCTTCGACCTGCGCGAGCCCGACTGTCACTACGGTGACCGGGGCCAGTGCGTGCGTCAGTCGATCTACGTCATGCCGGAGAACCGGAAGTGGCTCCCGGGTCCGTTCCTCTCCGCAGGTCCGATCATGCTGTTGTTCGAAGGGCTCATCGGGCCGTTTCCGTACGAGAAGCTCGCGCATTTGCAGTCGTCGACGCGGTTCGGTGGCATGGAGAACGCGAGCGCGATCTTCTACGACGACAAGCTGTTCTCTCGGCCCACGATCTCGGACGATCTGATCGCCCACGAGACCGCGCACCAGTGGTTCGGCGATGCGGTGACCGAGCGCGAGTGGGCGGACGTGTGGCTGTCGGAGGGGTTCGCCACCTACTTCGCGGCGCTGTGGCAGCAATACATCCGCGGCGACGGCGCGTTCCAGAAGGTCATGCGCGAGAATCGCGTGAAGATCCTCGCCGATCCCGTCGTTGCCGCGCGTCCCGTGATCGACACGGCGGAGACGAACTACCTCGCGCTGCTCAACGTCAATAGCTACCAGAAGGGCGGCTACGTGCTCTACATGCTGCACCGGCAGCTCGGCGACAGCGCGTTCTTCCGCGGGATCAAGTCGTACTACGCCACGTACCGGCACGGCAACGCGTCGAGCGACGACCTCCGCCGCGAGCTGGAGAAGGCGTCCGGCCAGCCGCTGAGCCAGTTCTTCGACCAGTGGCTCCGCCGCCCTGGCGTCGCCGAGCCGGCCATCGGCTGGGCCTACGACGACTCTTTGCACACCGTGTCCTTGTTCGTCCTACAGGAGGGGCCGCGTGGCTCGTTCGAGCTGCCGCTCACCGTCGAGGTGACGGACGCCGACAATAGAGAGCAGCGGCTGCTGGTGCACGTTCCCGCGGAGGGCCGCGCGACCGTGCCCCTGCCCGGACAGTTCGCCCGCAAGCCGAAGTCGGTGACGTTCGATCCCGACTCCTTCCTTCTCGCCCGTATCACGCGACTATGACAGATCGCCGTCTCGCTCGCACCCGCACGACGCTCCTCGCGCTCGCGTTGCTCGTCTCCGCGTTGAGCCCCGCGCGCGCCCAGGATGGCGTGCTGCTTCCGCGCAACCCGGCGGACGCGCTCATCGAGGCCGGACGATGGTCCGAGGCCGAGGAGCTGCTCTACTCCGCGGTGCGCGCGCAGCCACGCGAGCCCGTCGCTCGCGCGAGGCTCGGCCGCTACCTCGCGATGAAGGGCGCGCTCAAGCCCGGCCTCGTGCTGATCGAAGAGGCGACCCAGTTCGGGCTGCCGTCGTCCACGGGTCGAGCGCTCGCCGCTCCGGTGCGCGAGCTACTGGAGCTGCGTGAACGTCAGTCGGAAGGCGCGCGAGACTCCTCGATCGTCGTGCGCACGTCGACGGCACCCGGTGGGCTGCTGCGGTTCCCCGTGAGCCGGCGGGGAGGGCGTGATACGTTGTGGGCCGATCTCGTGCCGCGCATGATCGGTCTGGACAGCGTCGGCGGCGCGACCCCGCGCGTCGGGATCGAGGTGCTCGAGGGGCTGGTGCCGACGTTCGACGTCACCAACCGGGTGCTCCGCCTGCACGCCGATCCGCGGTCGGCGCTCAGCGCGCTGGGCCGGCGGTATCCCGTGCTGCGCTCGTCGCGCGACGTGCGTGTGCTCATCTCGCAGGGGCAGGTGCGCTCACTGCCCGACGCGTTGCGCGAGCTCGACGCGCACTGGTGGCAGCTCGATCTGCTGCACGGACTGCTCGTCGTGCGCTGACCGCCCCACGAAATGCGAGGTCCGGCGCGCCGGCGGCGCACGGCGATCAGCGGCCGATGGCGCCGAGCTCCACGAGCAGGCAGCGGTCCTGTACGACGTCGATCCCCGCGCGCGCGAATCGCTCGGCCGCCGCGTCGTTGCGGATGCCGAGCTGGAACCAGACGGACGATGGGTGCTTGGCGAGGATGTCGTCGACGTGCGCATCGATGTCACGCGGACGACGGAAGACGTTCACCATGTCCACCTCGCCCGGCACCTCGGCGAGACTGCGGTACACCGGCTCGCCGAGGATCTCCTTGACGTCGGGATAGTAGACCGGCACAGGGATCACCTCGTAGCCGGACCGCTTCGCGTACTCCGCGACATAGTAGGCCGGCTGGCGAGTCTCGGGCGTCTTGATCCCGAGCACGGCGATGCGCTTCGTGCGCTCGAGCAGCGCGCGGATGCCGGCGTCATCCTCGATCAGATGGTGCCGCCAGGCCGTGTCGCTCGACGCGACGGAAAATGGTGAGTTCATGGCGACATCGTGATGCCAGGATCGTGCGAGGCGCGCGGATTGACCCATCCAGGGAAGTCGGCGGTTACATTACCCGCTTCGTTTCGACCCGACCGGAGATGATGTCCGATGCGAATGCTCGTTCTTGGAGCTGGCCTGCAGGGCTCGGCATGCACATATGACCTGCTCCAGAATCCAGAGGTGACGCAGGTCCGGTTGGCCGATCTTCGCTTCGACCATCTGCCCGACTTCCTCAAGCCGCATTCGGGTCCGCGCCTCATCCCGACCACGCTCGACGTGCGCGATCGCGAGGCGGTGCTCGCCGTGATGCGCGAGTCGGACGCGGTGATGAGTGCGATTCCGTACTACTTCAACTTCGCGCTCGCCGAGTGCGCCGTCGAGGCCGGCGTTCACTTCTGCGATCTCGGCGGCAACACGGAAATCGTGTTCAAGCAGAAGGAGCTTGCCGAGCGGGCGAGGGCGAAGGGAGTGACGGTGGTGCCTGACTGCGGTGTCGCGCCAGGGATGGTGAACATTCTCGCGGAGCACGGCATCCGGCAGCTCGACTCCGTGGAGTCGGTACGGATCTACGTCGGCGGACTGCCGCAGCATCCCGAGCCGCCGCTCAACTACCAGGTGGTGTACTCTCTCGAGGGCGTGTTCGACTACTACACGACGCTCTCGTGGGTGCTACGCGATGGAAAACGGACGCAGGTGCGCGCGCTGTCGGAGCGCGAGCCCGTGGACTTCCCGTCGCCGACAGGGACGCTCGAAGCGTTCCACACCGCCGGCGGGCTCTCCACGATGGCGTTCCGATACGAGGGCAAGATCCCCGAGATGGAGTACAAGACGCTCCGCTATCCGGGTCACGCCGAGATCATGGAGACCATCCGCGACCTCGGACTGCTCGAGCTGGAGCCGGTGGACGTGAAGGGAGCGAAGGTGATTCCGCGCGACCTGTTCGCGGCGGTCGTTGGTCCCAAGCTCAGCAAGCCGCGGGGGAGGGATCTGCTGGCGTTGCGCGTCATCGTCGTGGGCACGAAAGAGGGCCAGCGCGCGGAGCGCCGCTTCGACCTGGTCGACCTGTACGACGAGGTGCACGGGGTCAGTGCGATGATGCGCACGACGGGCTACTCGCTCTCGATCACCGCGCAGATGCAGGTTCGCGGTCAGGTCGGGCCGCCGGGCGTGTGGACGCCGGATGAGTGCGTGCCGGCCGCGCTCTATCTGGCCGAGCTGCGGGCGAGGGGGGTGGACGTGTTGGAGAGCACACCACAACGGCAGTAGTGGGTACTTGGTATCCGAGTACCCGGATCGGCATACGACCTCCCCGAATTTGAACGCAGCGCCGTCCGCGGCGAACGCCTCTGACCGGCGTCAACGCAGTGTCGGAACCTGCCAGCGATGTCACCTGCGTTCAGGTACCTGAACCCAGTTCTACCGAGTACCGAGTAGTGTAGGTCAATCCCAGTCCAAAATTCGGGTGGGGTGTGTCCCAAGGCTAGTTGATATTCAGGCGGTGGCCTCGGCGATGTGCATCACGCGGCGGCGTGGGATGCGGGGGTGATCTTGCCCGCGAGCGCCTGCTCGAGCAAGGGGAGCTGCTGGTAGTTCTTCACGCGGCGGAGCCGGGGTTCGATCGCGAGGAGCGCGGCGGCGCACCAGCGCAGCTTTTGATCACTCGTGCGCCAGCGGTCGACGCGGAGCGTGGTCGCCTCCACGCGCGCCATGATCGTTTCGATGAGGTTGGTCGTTTTGAAGCTGAGCCCGAGCTCGGGGTAGACGCCGAGCCGGTGGAGCGTGAGCGTCTCCTCCAGGCCTTCCTCCAAGCTGCGCG
>JBDSDB010000046.1:0-17196 GCA_039920785.1 Gemmatimonadaceae bacterium | reverse complement strand
CCGAAGAGCACGCGTTCATCGGTCGCGTAGAAGAAGCCACACGTCGTCTTGCCCGTCCCGGTCGACACGCGGCGCAATCCGGAGCCGTCCACGTTCATGACGAACTCCTGATCGCAGGCCCGCCCGTCGCGCGTGCTCTGGAAGATCAGCCTCCGTCCATCCGCACTGAAATACGCCTCGGCGTTCTCGCCACCATTCGTCAGCTGGCGAAGATTGCGCAGATGTCGCTCCCCGGCCTCTGGCGAAACCACCGTGAGCGCAGGGCTGGGCGCGTGAACAGCGCATGACAACGAGGCAGCGGCGCCGGCCGCGGCGAGAATCGAGACGAGAAGTGGACGCATGAAGGACAAATGTAAAACGGGCGCTCCCAGTGGGAACGCCCGTTCGACTCATCCCCCCCCCGCAAATCAGGGGACGCGTCGCACCGCGGCCTGCGCGGCAGTTTCCGCCGCCGTGGGCTTGGCGTTCGATGGCTTGGCCTGTGCGCCGGCAGCCGCGAACAGGTCGCGCTGCGTGCCGCCCTTCTCCATGATCTCGAGCGCCTTCCGCAGCGGTGCATCGAAGGCGATATCGCGACGCTTCGCTGTCGAGTCGCCGCCCACCGCGCGGGCCACACGCTGCTCGAGCACGCGGTCCACATAGCGCGACGCGGCATCGAATTGCGCACGATCCACCTTCACTTCCTTTGCCATGAGGCGGTTGAACAACTCGTCGCGCCACTGCGGCTGCACCTTGAAGTCTGCCTTTGCCGTACGTGCCAGCTCCAGCGCATAGTCGGCGATGGCGACGTACACCTCCTGCGACTTGGGCGCGATCGCCTTGGCGAACGCCTGCTCGGCCGTGGTGAGCGTGTCGTCGCGCACGAGGACGTCAGGTGCAACGCCGCCGCCGCCGTACACGAGACGACCGGCATCCGAGCGGTATGCGGGACGCGCCTTCTTCTTTGATTCCGTTTCATTCGTGTCCGGCGCCGCTTCCACGAAGCGCCCATTCTCGAACTTCCGCTCACGCTGGATGCTGCGACCACTCGGCGTATACCACTTGGCCGTGGTGATCTTCAGCGCGTAGCCACCGTCGAGTGGGAAGAGCGTCTGCACGAGACCCTTACCGAAGCTCGTCTGGCCCACGACGAGGGCGCGATCATGATCCTGGAGCGCGCCGGCAACGATCTCACTGGCCGATGCACTGTATTCGTCCGTCAGCACCGTGACGGGCAGCGTGGGGAACGCAGCGGGACCGCGCGTGCCGTAGCTCTGGTTCTCGTTGTTGCGACCACGCACGCTCACGATCTCCTGTCCCGGATTGAGGAACAGGTTCGACATGACGATGCTCTGCTCGAGGATGCCACCCGGGTTGCCGCGCATGTCGAGCACCACGCCTTTCGCGCCATCCTTCGCCAGACGGGACACAGCCGCCTTCACTTCTTCGGCCGCTGTCTCGTTGAAGCGCTGTAGCAGCACGTAGCCGATGCGATTGTCCATCACGATGGCGTACGGCACTGCCGGGATGTGGATGACCTGTCGCGTGAACGTGGTCGCGATGGGCTCCGCGACACCGGGACGTCCAAACTTCACCGTCACCCTGGTGCCAGGCGTCCCGATGAGATAGTCGGAGACTTTCTGCGTCGTCCATCCGCGCGTCGAGAGCGAGTCGACGTAGAGAATCTTGTCTCCCTCACGTACTCCGGCCCCTTCGGCAGGCGTGTGGGGAAACACCTTGCTGATGGTGATGGCGCCCTGCTGATCCTCGATCTGCATGCCGATGCCCGCATAGCGGCCGTTCGTCTGCTGCGAGAAGCTCGCGAGCTCCTTCGGCGTGAACAGCTCGCTATAGGGATCGTTGAGCTCCTTCACGAGGCCCCGCGCGGCCTTCTCGTAGAGCGCCGCAGATCCGACGGTGTCCACGAAACGTTGCGAGACGAGCTGCAGCACCTGATCCAGGACGCGCGCCCCGTCGGTGGTCGCACGGTTCTGGAGGAGAAAGCCACCCCCGACGATCGGGAGCAGCGCGATGGCGATGATGGCAGCGCGACGACGAAGCATGAACGACCCTGCTGGAAAGAAGGATGAGCCTAGCTCAATGAATACGGCCGACACCCCGAAGTGTTCCGCCGGCTTGAGGCGAAGCGCTCCCGACCTCGTGCCGAGTGAGGTCAGGCCGGCCGCGAGCCCAGTACGTAGTCGACGAACCACTCGCGCTGATGTTGCCGAATGGCTGCGTTTCGAAGCACACCCTGCGCCATGAGCATGTCGTGCGCCGGTTGAAGCACCCGTTGCAGATGAGACGGGTACCGCTGCGCCAGTGGGAGCTGTTCGGCCAGCCGATCCAGGGCGACCCGCCAGGTGAGCTTCCCGTCGGCGCGAGCGACCTCGAGCAGGCGATACAGGCGTCGAGCCACGGGTGAGCCAAGCGCCCAGTAGCAGGAGGTAGAGATGCTGATGGTGCGATTGGCAGCCAAGTTGTCGCGAATGACGGACGACAGCACCACGCGCGCCACGCCGGGCTCAGCCGTGTTGATCCCACTGAAGAGCTGAAGCTGCTCCCGATCGAGGGTGCGGCGCCGCTCGACGGCCACGGCAGTCAGGAGCGTGAAGCGCAGGTCGCTCCGCGGGCCACTGGCGGGCTCGTACATACCGCTGGATTCCAGTATCGTGCGCTCGAGCCGGCCGAGGGCGCCTCGGAGCTGTTCGTACGTGCGCCCGTCCACGCGACGCCCCATGGCGCGGAGAAACGCGTGCAGAGTGAAGGAGATCGCGCCATCGGCGGGCTCTCCCGCCTCGTGGAAGCGGCGCAGGAGCTCGACGTAGACATCCTGATCGAAGGTGCCGGGCAGGCGATCGCCTGGGCTCGGGATGACCCGCCAGCGTCCGCCTACCGAGTCCGCGTAGGTGATGGCGCTGTCGTCGGCCGAGTCGCTGAGCCGGAAGAGGGGTAGCGCCTCCAGCGACCGGTCGAGTGGGACCGCCCGGGAGACGACCCTGCGCCGCGCCGCGACTGTCATGTCCCCAAGCTGGGGCGGTCCTCGTGGGTCGGCAAGCTGCCCGGTCGCGCGCTCACCGCGCGCTCACCGCGCGCTCACCGTACGCGAATGACCTGCCCGGTGACCGCCCGCGCGGCGTCTGACGAGAGCCACACCGCCACCTCGGCGACCGCTTCGCGCGTGACGTACGCCGTATCCGGACCCATTTCAGCGAGGTTCTTGGCGGTGCGGATCGACGCTGGCGCGAGTGCGTTGGCACGCACTCCGGCCTCGCGCTCCTCCTGCGCGATGGCCTGCATCAGAGTGAGGAGCGCGGCCTTGGACGCGGCGTACGCGCCGATGCCGGCGACTCGGGCTCCTGGGAGCGCGGCCTCGGAGGCGAAGAGCACGATCGCGCCCTTCGTCGCGCGCAGCATGGGAAGGAAGGCGCGCGTGGTCAGATATGCCGTCGTCACGTTGAGGTCGAACTGGCGCGACCAGACCGCGGGATCGCTCTCGGCGACCGGGCCGCTCGAGGCGAAGCCGCCGGCGAGGTGAATGAGGGCGTGCACGCGTCCTCGCGTCGCCTCGCGAATCTGCGTGCCCAGCGCGTCGACCACGGCGGCGTCGGTGAGGTCGGCGCCGAGCGCGGCGGCGCGAAGGCCGGCAGCGACCAGCGCATCGGCGCGTGCGCGGGCCACGCTCTCCAGGCGATCGACGAGCAGCACGCGTGCTCCTCGCTCGGCGAACGCCAGCGCGACGGCCTCTCCGACCTGGCCCTCGTGTCCGACACCGGTGAGCACCACGTTGCGACCCGCGAGCTCCATACGCTCCATGCGCTTCTCCGCGTTGACGCAGCGCGCGGATCACGTCGCTGCGCGCGATACCGGGCTCGGGCCCCCTGGCACGAAGTATGTGTAGCGGAACGAGCAAATGCGAAAAATCCTGCGGGTCAAACGTGTAGGCATCGTGCTCGGAATCCTGCTGCTCACCGCATTCGCGCTGATCGGCATCCTCTCGATCACGCGCGGCACACCGGTGAAGGCGGTCGTGGCGATCGGAGACAAGGAGGGCCCGCCGCTCATCACCGATTCGCTCTTCTCGCGCGCGATGGAGCTGTACACGGGCCTCCATCTCACGCGGGGCAACGCCGTGCAGCAGATGCTCAACGGCGACGGACTCTACCCGCAGCTATGGCGCGACCTTCGCGCGGCCAAGCACACGATCACCGTGCAGATGTACTACTCGCAGCCTGGCGCCGTGGCGGACACGATGGCGGCGGTGCTCTCGGAGCGCGCGCGCGCCGGCGTGCGCGTGCTGTTCGTACTCGACGCGTTCGGGTCCCAGAACCTCAAGAAGGAATGGGCCGACAGCATGCGTGCCGCCGGCGTGGAGATCGGCCTGCTTCGCCAGCTGCACTGGTTTTCGCTGCACAACGCGAGCGACCGGTCGCACGTGCGCGTCGTGGTGGTCGACGGCGAGATCGCCTACACGGGCGGATTCGGGCTCGCGGACTACTGGTTGGGCGACGGTCGCCGCGAGGGCCAGTGGCGCGAGACGAATGTGCGCTTCGAGGGCCCAGCGGTGATGGGGCTTCAGGCCGCGTTCGCCGCCGCGTGGGCGGAGTGCACGGGAGAGCTGCTCGCGGGCGACATCTTCTTCCCCAAGCGCGCCTTCACCGACGTGGACGGCGGCGTGACGGCGGGCGTCTTTTTCGCCTCGCCAACGACGGGAAGCACGCCGGCGGAGCGGTTCATCGCGCTCTCGATTGCCAGCGCGCGGAAGACGCTCTACGTGGCGAACTCGTACTTCGTCCCCGATGACGACTTTCGGACACTGCTCACCATGGCGCGAAAGCGGGGCGTGGACGTCCGCATCCTGACCGTGAGCAAGGTGACGGACGTCAAGACGACCTGGTGGGCGGGGCGCTCGCGCTACGACGAACTGCTCCAGGCGGGGATCCGGATCTACGAGTACCAGCCGTCGATGATGCACGCCAAGACGTTCATCGTGGACGGCATGTGGGGGTCCATCGGGTCGATGAACTTCGACAACCGGTCGCTGGCGTTCAACAACGAGTCGAACCTGGTCTTTCTCGACGCGGGCGTGGGCGCGCAGATGGATTCCACGTTCATCGACGACCTCAAATACGCGAGGGAGATCACGCTCGCGGAGTGGCGGCAGCGGCCGTGGTACGCCCGGCTCATCGAGAACGGCTCGGCGATCTTCTCGCGCCTATTGTAGGACGCCCTCGGCAGCGCCCCGACCGCAACGCGCTCGCGGACGTGGCGCGCTAGCGGATGTCGGCGCGCTAGCGGATGTCCGCTCGGCCGAGGGCGGCGCGCACCGCTTCGCGCATGGCGACGAGAGCCTCGTCGCGCGCGGCCGGGGCGTCGTCGCGGACATGGATCTCGATGCCGTCGGCGACGGGCACGCGGCGCCAGCTCGCGGAACGCTCGTCGTCGGTATCGCGCACGGCGTTGTCGGCGCCGGCGCCAAGGGCTGGCGCGAGGGAGGCCGCCACCCGCCGTTCGAGGGCGTCGCCGGTGACCTCCTTCATCTCCCGCTTGATCCCGTCGAGCGTGGCGCCCTCGCGCTGCCGGATCTTGATGGAGAGGAGCTGCAGCAGATGGCGGTAGTTGTAGGTCGCGGCCGTTCCCGCGCCCTCAGGCCGGTCGAGCAAGCCGCTGGCGACGTAGAACCGCACCGACCGCGCGCTCGGCGCGACGCGGGCCGAAGCGTTTGTCGGGCGGATGCCGGCCGCGTCGACGAGCGCGGTGACGTGGGCCGCGAGGCCGCGTGCGTTCCACGGAGCGTGGCGCGAGTGGGCGCGCAAGAGCGCCACGGGGGTCATCGACGAATCCGGCATAGCGGCGGAAGATAACAGCCGCTGCCGAACGGTGTGAGCCGATGTCGCGATCCAGTCGTGGGAGCGTCAGGCCATCACGAGCTGTGGTCTGCCGGAGACATCCGAGCGCCGAGCCCGCTCGAGGAAGGCGTGCAAAGCGGCATTGACCTCGTCGGCCCGCTCTTCGTGCGGGAGGTCGCCGGCTTCCTGGATCAGCGTCCACTCGAGATCACGCTTGAGCACGCGAAACGCGTGGGCGTGCTCCACGGAGTTGTTCCGCGCAAGATCGCCCCACAGGAGTAGGGTCGGCTGGCGCACGCGGCGCAACGCAGCGCGCACGTCGACGTTGAGTTGCCCGCGCAGAAGCGCCGCGACGGCGCGCTTGCCGCCCGGCTGCCGTGCTGCGCGCACGTAGCTCTCCACGAGCGCCGGAGTGACGCGGCGATCGTCGGCGTACGCGGACTCGAGATAGTCACGCATCCTCGACGGCGAGGTGAGGCCGTTGTACACGGAGTTCCCGATGATCGGCGCATCGAGCAGCAGCGACGTCGTTCCGCCGACAGGCTCGGCATCGCGCAGATGCGCGATGCCGGTCGGTGCGATGAGCGCAAGGACGGCGATCTGTCGCGGGTCGCGTGCGGCGAGCGCGATGAGGTGCGCGGCGGCAAGTCCGCTAGCGACGACGGCGCTGGGTCCCTGCGCCAGGCGCGCGATGACGTCGCCGATGAGGGCCTGGTAGAGGCCGGGCGTGTAGCGCACCGCGGGGCGATCCGACCGTCCGAACCCGAGCAGATCCACGGTGATCACCGTGTGGCGATCCACCAGCGCGGGCACGGTGTGGCGCCACTCGAACGACGACGCGCCGGGGTAGAAGCCGTGAACGAGCAACACCGGCGACCCCTGGCCGTGGCGCGTGAAGGCGATGCGATGCCCGCGCCAGAGGATCTCTCCCGCCTCGCCGCCAAGAGCATCATCGAGCGGCTCGCGCCTGTGCTCTCTCGTCACCGTGTAGAATGCCGCTGCCCCGATCGCTGCACCTCCGACCACTGCTGCCTTACGCCATTGCATCACCGTCGCCTCGCTGCTCCATCACAATGCAAAAAAATCGGACTCGTAGTCACGTGCTCCACGTCTCCTGCGAATACGATCCAGAGACGAGAAGGTGTCGTCGCAGCGGACGGTCCTCTGCGATCGACGTGAGACGTCCGGAGATGGCGATCGGCACTTCGACCCTTTCACGATCGGGATGAACGGCAGCGAGCGTGGTGATCAGGACGCGGGCGTTCTCGTCGGTGTCGACGTCATCGCCGTCGCTACTCCGGCGCGCGCCGCCAGCAGGGCGATGCGTTCCAGGGCGATGGGCTTCTCGAGGAAGTACGTGGCTCCCAACCGCAGCGACGCCTGGCGATTGGCATCGTCGGGGAAGGCGGTCAGTGCGATGACGGTCGCCTCGGGCGACAGGATTCCGGCGGCAGCCATCACCTGCAGGCCGCCGTCGCGCCGGCCGCCGAGCCGGATGTCCGTGACGATCAGATGGAAGATCGTGCGCGCTAGCAGGCGCTTGGCCTCGTCGAGCGTACCGGCCGATTTCACATCCACCTCATCGGTCTCGAACAGCTCGACGAGTACATCCCGGATACACTGCTCATCCTCGACGATCAGTACGTTGCGTCTCGTAGAAGTCATGCCTTCATCCAAGGCGAGAGACGCGCCGACGCCTTCTGATCCGCCAACCTGCTGCATCGCAAGAAGTTGCTGCCGAGCGCCGTGTGCGCCCGGGGCACACCACTGCACGACAATCGGTCATTTGTCGCCGAAAGTCGATCGGCATCCGGTCACCGGTCAGTCCGCGATGGACATGCGCTTGAGCTTCTCGAGCAGGGTGGAGCGCGCAATGCCGAGCCGCTGCGCCGCCTGCACCTTGTTACCGTGGGTCGTCTCCAGGGCGGAGGTAATGGCGGCGCGCTCCACGTCGGCGAGGGTCACGGGCGCGGGTTCCGGTGCGCCGACCAGCTGTGGCAGCGACAGGTGTCGAGGCTCGATGTCGGCGCCATCGGCGAGCAGGGCGGCGCGCCAGAGCGTGTTCTTCAGCTCTCGCACGTTCCCGGGCCATCCGTAGCGTTCGATCGCGCGCAATGCGCCGGACGAGAGGCGCGCGCCGCGTGGCGCGAAGGTGCGCGCCAGGTCGGCCAGCTCGGTCGGCCGCTCGCGTAGCGGCGGGATCTGGAGTGTGAGCACCTGCAGGCGGTAGTACAGGTCGGGTCGAAAGCGCCCCTCGCGCATGCGTTGCTCGAGCGGCTGGTTCGTGGCCGCCAGTACGCGCGCCTCGCTCGTGAGCTCCGAGGTGCCGCCCAGCCGGCGGAACGTCCGTTCCTCCAGCACCTTGAGCAGCTTCGGCTGGACCTCAGCGACCAGCTCGCCCACCTCATCGAGAAAGAGCGTCCCGCGCGCGGCGACCTCGATGAGCCCACGCTTGGCCTGCTTGGCGTCGGTGAACGCGCCGCGCTCGTGTCCGAACAGCTCACTCTCGAGGAACGTCGCGTTGAGCGTCGCGCCGTTGACCTCGACGAAGGGCTGCGCCGCGCGCGAGGAGCGCTCGTGGATGCGGCGGGCGACGAATCCCTTTCCCGTTCCCGTCTCACCGACGATGAGGACGGGGACGTCGTCGTGGCGCGACGCGAGGTCGATCAGGCGCTCGAGCGAGGGCGCCGCGTCGCTCGGATCGCTCGCATCGCGCAGGATGCCGTCGTCGCCGCGCCGCGCTCTCAGCACGGCGACCTCACGGCGCAGACGCACCATCTCGGCCGCACGCGAGACCGCCGCGCCCAGCGTCTCCAGGTCCACCGGCTTCTCGAGAAAATCGAGCGCACCCTGCTGCATCGCGCGCACTGCGCTCGCGACGTCGGCATGGCCGGTGAGCATGATGATGCCCAGCTCGGGATCGTCGGCGCGCAGCGCCTCGAGCAGCGTGAGCCCACTGGCGTCGGGCAGCCGGAGATCCACGAGCACGACGTCGGGCGCGTGCTCGGCCGCCGACTGGCGGCCTTCGGTGGCGGTGCGCGCGATGCGCGCGACGTACCCGAGCGAGGCGAAGTAGTCGGCGAGCGTCTCGCGGATCGTCTGGTCGTCGTCCACGACCAGCACGGAGGTCATGCCGCTCCTCTCGGCCTGACGCGCGCGCGCGCCGTCACGCGCTCACGCGCTCGCCTGCGCGCGCGCGACTCACGCGCCCACGAGTGGGAGCAGGATAGTGGCCGACGTGCCGGACTCCGGAGCGCTCTCGAGGAAGATGGAGCCGCCGTGCTCTTCGATGATGCGCTGGCAGAGGGAGAGGCCGATGCCCGTTCCTCCCGGCTTGGTGGAGAAGAAGATCTCGAACACGCGCGGCAGCACGTCGGGCGGGATGGCCGCGCCGCCGTTGTGCAGCCGGCAGCGCCACATCCCGGTGGGGAGGATGCTCGACTGCAGCGAGAGGTCGCTTCCCTCGGGCGCGGCGTCCGTGGCGTTCACGAGCAGGTTGATGAGCACCTGGGCGAACTGCTGCATGTCGATCGCGCACGTGCCCGGCGATGTGGCGCGTGTGCGCTCGAGCAGGATGGCGCGACTCTCGAGGAGCCCGCGCTGGTTCTCGAGCACCTCATCCCAGACGGAGTCCGGATCGCCCGGCTCGAGGCGGATCGGGCTCGGACGCCCATACTCGAGCAGCGAGGTGACCATGCTGTTCAGGCGCTCGACCTCGCGAAGGATCCGACCGACGTTCTTCTCCACCACGGGATCGTCCTTGACGCGAAAGCGCAGCAGTTGGGCGGCGGACGAGATACCGAACAGTGGGTTCCGCAGCTCGTGCGCGACGCCGGCCGACACTTCGCCGATGGCCTCGAGGCGCCGCTTCTGGCCCACGCGCTGCACGAGCCGCGCGCGCTCCACGGCGGCGGCGGTTTCCGCAGCAATGGTGGCGAGCACGCGGCGCGACTCCTCGACGCGGTGTGATGCGAGCGGCACGCTCGAGGTCAGTGTGATGGCGCCGAGCACACCCTCTCCGCCCGTCATCGGCGCGGTGATTTCGATCCCGTCGGCCGACGCGCGTGTGAGGACCTGTCCCGAGGACAGCGCCTCGCGCCAGAGTGGCGCGAGGCGGGCGGTCAGGGCGTTCGCATCCGCGCCGAAGCCGGAGTGGTGCACGAGCGTGAGCTCGGCGTCGTCGCCACCGGTGAGCGCGATGGCCACCGCATCGCCCGCCATTGCGCGACGAAGCTGCTGCGCGACTTCGTGCAGCACGCGATCCACGCTGATCGTGCGGGCCAGCGCCATGCCGGTGTCGATGAGGACCTCACGCCACCGATGGCTCGGCGTGATGTCCACCGTCGAGAAGGCGAAGCCCGCCACACCGTGGCCATCGCCCAGTGCGCTGACCTGCATGAGAAAGATGCGCTCTTCGACCGGCGAGCTGCACGGAAACTCCCAGGCGACGGACGGGGCACGGCCTGCTCGCAGCGTCTCCATGGCGCGCTCCATCTGCTCGCGGGTGGCCGCGTCACCGATCGCGTCCCAGATCGAGGTGCCCAGCACCGTGTCCTCTTCGCAGAGCTGGGGCGCGCCGTTCGATTGGGCGAAGCGAGCCCAGGACCGGTTCATGAACGTGATGCGCCCGTCGAGATCCACTGTGTAGATCGTCATCGGCAGGGCGTCGAGCACCTGACGCTCGAGAAGCGACATGAGGGGATATTAGAGGCGAGTGATGGACGACGATAGCAAACGCGGCGGGGCGTGGCTTCGTTCGCCACGCCCCGCCGGTCCGACCTCGTGCGGAAGCGCCAAGCGAACTATCGACGCCGCCCGCTCGCGAGCTTCTTGGCGCCGCCCTTCTTGGCAGGCGCCTTCTTGGCAGGCGCCTTCTTGGCGCCGCCCTTCTTCGCGGCCGGCTTCTTTGCCGCGCTCTTGACGGCCGGCTTCTTGGCGGATGCCTTCTTGGCTGGCGCCTTCTTGGCGGCGCTCTTCTTGGCCGCCCCCTTCGTGGCCGACGCGGTCTTCTGCGCGCCACCGTTCTTTGCCGCGCCCGTTTTGGCCGGAGCTTTCTTGGCGGCAGGCTTGGCGACCGGCTTGGCGGCCGGCTTGGCGGACTTGGTGGCCGCCTTGGTGGCCGGTGCCTTCTTCGCCGCAGGGGCCTTGCCGGCCGACTGCTTTGCGCCGCCCATGCCGGAGGGCGATTTCGCCATGGCGCCATCGCTGCTCCCGCTGGCTGCCTCGAACACGTTGCCGCGAACGACAGGCGACTTGCTGCCTGGCTCCTTGATGGCCGGGTGCTTGGACGCCGTTACCGGGGCGCTGGCCTTGCTGCTGGCCGCGCTGCCTCCCTTGGCGGTGCTCCCCCCCTTGCCAGCGCTACTCGAGGGTGGTCCCAGCGGGCGGCCCGAGCCTCCGGACTTGGGCGCGCGGGCGACGATGAGCGGACTCTCCTCGTCATCGTCGTCGCCGTCGACGACGGGCGTGGCCAGCCCCTCCTCATCGTCGTCATCGGCATCGTCGGTGCTGTCCCAGAGATCGTCGCTGTCGTCCTTGTTGGTCGTCCAGCCGCCGTCCTCCTCGTCGTCGTCGTCGTAGGAGGAGGACCCACCGCCGCCGCCATATCCGAGGTCATCGACGTCGTCGTCGCGATCAGAAAATCGGAGCGCATCATTCAACTCGTCACCGCGCGGCATCACCGCCTCCTCTGAGAGATAGGAAAGTCGGACCGGCGAATCGCCCCGACGTCGCGGCGAGCAGGGCGCGCGACCCGCGCGGCGCCGCTGCACGACGTGTGCCCCGTCAGAGCATCTCCGGCATCACCGCGCGTCACCCACGAGATCGGGTGTCGCGCAGACGACTTCATACATGTCCACCCTTGTAAGGCCGCGCGCGGATTCCGTCAAGCAGAGTCCGCGCGCGCATCTATCCACAGCCCAGCCAAACCGCGTGTTCAATCGCCGGCCGCGGGTGCTGGAATGATCCCAGTCGCATCATGCGTGCTCGCGCTGGTGAGCCGGCTGCTGACCCAACTCCCGAGATCGTCGAGGAAGGTATACATCACCGGCACGACGAACAGCGTGAGGAGCGTCGAGGTGATGAGCCCCCCGATGACGGCCCGTGCCATGGGCGCGCGCGCCTCGGCGCCGGCGCCGATCGCCAGGGCGAGGGGGAGCATGCCGAAGATCATCGCCACCGTGGTCATGACGATGGGGCGGAGCCGGATGCGGCCCGCGGCGAGCAGGGACTCCACTCGCTCCTTCCCCTCGCCGCGCAGCTGGTTGGCGAAGTCCACCAGCAGGATGCCGTTCTTCGTGACGAGGCCCATGAGCATGATGATGCCGATCATCGTCATCACGTTCATGTTGCCCCGGGTGAGCAGCAGGGCGAGCGCCACGCCGATGAAGCTCAGCGGCAGGGCGAGCATGATCGCCAGCGGCTGCAGAAAGGAGCCGAACAGCGAGGCGAGGATGAGGTAGATGAACACGATCGCCAGGAGAAGGGCCTCGAGCACGTAGCCCTTGGTCTCCTCGAGGTTCTGGACGTCGCCGCCGAACACGGCGTGGTACCCTGGCGGCAGGCCGAGCTCCTCGATGGCCGCTTTCACGCCGGTGGCCACATCACCCATGACGAATCCGGGGATCACGCCGCTGGACAGCGTGACCTGCTGCTCGAGCTGCCGGCGCTCGATCTGTTGCGGTCCGACGCCGGCGCGCACCTCCGCCACCTGCGAGATCGGCACCATGGACGGGATCCCGTTGGGGCCGAGGATGGTGCTGGCGATGGGCAGCTGCGAGACATCGGCCGGCGAGCTGCGCAACGAGTCCGGGAAGAGCACGACCACATCGTGCGAGAAGCCCTGTGCGTCCTCCCACGTGGTGGCGCGCTGCCCGCTGAAGAGCGGCTGGAGGGTGGCAGCGACGCTGCCGACGCCGAGGCCGGCGCGCCACGCTTCCTGGCGGTCGATGCGCACGTCGAGCTGCGGGATGTCGCCGTCCTCACTGGAGTTGGGCTCCGCGACGCCGGGAACCGCGCGCATGGCGTCGAGTGCCCGGCCGGCCACGATCTTGAGCCGGCTGGCCTCGGGGCCCTGCACGTAGACCTGGATGGGCTGCCCTCGACCCCCGAAGATGGAGCGCTGGCCCTGGATGGACGGCCTCACGCCGGCGATCCCGCGGAGCTTGCCGCGCAGGTCGGTCTGGATCTCGAACAGCGACCGCTCGTGACCGTGCTTCAGCGACACGAAGATCTGGCCCTGGTTGGGCGTGCCGCGGAACCCGCCCCCCACGGACAGGTAGGTGAAGTCGGTTTCGGGTTGCTTCTGCAGGAACACAGTGATCTCGCGACCCTTCTCGAGCGTGTAGTCGAGCGTCGAACCGGGAGGCGTCCGGAAGCCGACCGAGAACTCATCCCCGTTCACCTCCGGCATCCAGGTGAAGCCGAGCTTCGGGAGGATGACGAAGCTCGCGACGATGGTGGAGGCGGCGACCGCGAGCACGATGAGCCGATGGCCGAGCGCCCAGCTGAGCCAGCTCGGATAGCGGTCGGCGACGCGCTCGAACCAGTCGTTGAAGGCAAAGGCGACGCGGCGGATGAAATTCGCCTGCTTGCGCTGCGCCGCCTGGTGCGCGCCACCGTCGTGCACGGCGTGCTCCACTTCGGGATCCGCCCACACGCTCGAGAGCATGGGGTCGAGCGTGAAGCTGACGAACAGCGAGACGAGTACGGCGAAGGTGACGGTGACGCCGAACTGGAAGAAGATCTTGCCGATGATGCCGCCCATGAAGGCGACCGGCACGAACACCGCGACGACGGCGAAGGTGGTGGCCATGACGGCGAGCCCGATCTCGTCGGTGCCCTCCTTGGCGGCGAGCGCGTGCGATTTTCCCATCTCGAGATGCCGCACGATGTTCTCTCGCACCACGATCGCGTCGTCGATCAACAGCCCGATCGCCAGCGACAGGGCGAGCAGGGTCATGGTGTTCACCGTGAAGTCGAACACCCACATGGTGAAGAACGCACTGATGATCGACACGGGGAGCGTGAGGCCCGTGATGACCGTGGACCGCCACGAGTTCAGGAACAGGTAGATGATCATCACGGTGAGGATCGCACCGAGCACGATCGAGAGCTGCACGTCGGCGAGCGATTCGCGGATCCGCCGCGAGTCGTCGCGGATGATGGTCATCTCGATGTCGCGCGGCAGCTGGCGTTCGAGCTCCGTCACGGTGGCGCGCACCGCGTCGGCGACCGCGACGGTGTTCGCGCCGGAAATCTTGAGCACCTCGAGCGAGACGGCCGACGCGGTGCCGCTGGCATCGCTGATCTCGGCGCCGGTGCGCCGGTTCTCGGCGCCGTCGATCACGACGGCGACGTCACCGATGCGGACGGGCGTGCCGTTGCGCACGGCGACCGGGACGTCGGCGAAGGCGGCGGGGTCGACGATACGTCCCGTGACGCGCACCAGGCGCTCCGTGGAGCCGCGCTCGATGCGCCCCGCCGGCACTTCCTGGTTCTCCCGCTCGAGCGCGGCGGAGAGCTGTGCGGGCGACAGCCCATAGGCGCGGAGCGCCACGGGGTCGACCTGCACGCGGATCTGTCGCCGATTGCCGCCGACGATGTTGACGCCGCCGACGCCTTCGATCGCCTCGAAGCGCGTCTGCACGACCTCGCCCGCGAGGTCGGTGATCTCGCGAATCGGCCGATCCTTCGACCGGAGCGCGATGGACATGATCGGCGCGTCGTTCGGATCGAAGTGCTGGATGATCGGTTCCTGGATGTCCTGCGGCAGCGAGCGGCGGATACGCGCCACCTTGGCCTGCACGTCCTGCTGCGCGACGGCGACGTCCACGCCGAGATTGAACTGCAGCCGGACGATGGACACCCCCTCGAGCGACGTGGACCCGATTTCCTTGATGCCCTGAACCGTGTTGAGCGCTTCCTCGATGGGCTTGGAGATCTCGCGCATCATCACTTCCGGCGACGCGCCCGGATACGAGGTCTGCGCGATGACGATTGGATAGGTGATGTCGGGATACTCGTCGATGGCGAGCCGCTTGTAGCTGACGACGCCGAGCACCACGAGCGCCACCATCATCATGGTGGCGAAGACGGGACGCTTGATGGAGATGTCCGAGAGAAACATCGGGTAGCCCAGTGCTGAGAAGTCGGACGGCGCGCGCCGGCGCGCCCTACTGTCGTCGTGTGCTGTTCCGTTCCGAGCCGGCCATGATGACCTGCATGCCCCGCCCGAGGGTGCCGACGTTGCCCACGACGACCTTGTCGCCGGCCTGCAGCCCCTCGGTGACCTGCGCGACTCCGAGCTGCTCGTCCACCACGCCGATCCGGACCTGCGCGATGTTCAGCGTCTTGCCGTCGATGCGGTAGACGAAGGGCTTGCCGTCATCCTGCGACTGCCGCAGTGCCGCGCCCGGGACGGCGAGCACGTTGGTCAGCGTGCGACTGACGACGCGTCCCGTGGCGAACGTGCCGCCGCGGAGCGTGGCGCCGGGGTTCGGCACCTGGACGTAGACCGTGACGGCGCGCGTGGTGGGATCGATGGTCGGGCTCACGCGCGCGACCTTGCCATCGAAGCGGCGCGCGTCGGCGACGAAATGCACGATCTGGCCAACGCGAACCGAGGCCGCCTGGCGCGCCGGCACCGCGGCGGCCAGCTCCAGCGTCTGGCTGCGCACGATGGTGAACATCGGCGCGCCCTGCGACAGGTGCACGCCACCCTCGACGAGCCGCTTGTCGATGATGCCGCCAGCCGGCGCGAGCACACGCGTGTCGCGCGCGGCGTTGCCGCTCGCGCGCAGCCGCGCTTCGGCCGCGGCGAGCCGCGCGCGCGACGCGGCCACCGCCTGCTGCGAGTTCTTCAAGTCGCGCTCGGCGATGGCGCCCGCCTTGAACAGCGACGTGTTCTGCTCGAGCGTCCACTCCGCGTTGGACAGGTCGGCGCGCGCGGCCACGCGATCCGCCTCGGCGCTCGCCCGTGAGCTCTCCTGCTCGCTCGCCTCGAACCGCGCGAGCAGCTGGCCCGCGCCAACCTGCTGGCCCTCGCGCACGTACACCGCCATCAGGTCGCCCGCGATCCGCGCTCGGACGTCGATCGTCTCGCTCGGGCGCAGATCGCCCGTCAGCGCGACGCCGTCCTCGATGGTGGCGGTCGCCACGGTGGCCACGTCGGTGGTGGCGAGCGTGACCGACGGTGCCGGCCGACCGCCGCCGCCACCTCGTGCGCCCTCGCCGCCCGCTGCGCCGGAGGTGCCGGCAGCAGCGGTACGCGGGCCGCCCTGCTGCGCGGCGCCGTCGGCTCGCTTCGCGCCAGCGTCGGATCCGGCGGCATCCTTGGAACAGGCGGCGGCAACCGAGAGCAGCAGGGCGAGGGTTGGCGCGAGCCGGACGGTTCGGTTGATCGATGGCATCAGCTATCTCGGAGTCGGCGGCGTCGTCGCCGCCGACGGGAGCGGGATCGGCCGACCGAGCGCACGCGCCAGGTCCGCCGAAGCGAGGAACAGATCGTACGTGGAGCGCGCCTCGGTGCTCTGCGCCGTCAGCAGCGCGAGCTGGGCGTCGGACACCTCGAGCTGCGTGCTCAGGCCGCGCTGGAAGCGCAGCGTCGCGAGCTGGAAGGCCTCCTGCGCCTCGGCGGAGTTCTGCTGCCGGGCGGCGAACGACGCGCGCGCGCGGCGACTCTCGGCGCGGGCCCGTGCGACGTCGAGTGCGACGCCCTCGCGCTCCACCTGAAGCTGTAGCTCGGCGACGCGCGCCTGCGCGTGGGCCAGATCGACGTTCGAGCGGACGCGAAAGCCGTCGAACACCGGGAAGGAGACGTTGAGCCCCATCTGCTGATCGGAGAAGAACCCACCGTTCTGGCAGAGGCGCCCGTTGGGCGATCCGACCGGACACGCCTGCGTCGTCAGCTGGCCGCGTGTGGTCGGGAAGCCCACGCCGATGGGCGGGAACGCCTGATAGCCCTGCTGGAAGAACAGCGAGAGCGTCGGAAAATAGTCGGCCTTGGCGACCGACACACCGAGCCGCCGAGCCGAGAGGCCGAGCTCCGCGGCGCGGATGGCGGGGCGGTCGGCGATGGCGGTGGAATCCTCGACGGAGGCGAGCAGCGTCGCGGCGGCGGCTTGGTCGATCTGGCTCGTGAGCGCCAGCGGGCGGTCGATGCCGATGTTGAGGATGCGCTTCAACTCGAGCAGTGCGAGCTCGCGATCGTTGCGCGCCTGGATCACGAGCGGCTCCAGGTTGGATCGCTCGACGCGCGCGCGGAGCACGTCGTAGCGTGCCGCCTGTCCGCCGCGCTCCAGCTGCTCGATCTGCGCCAGGCGGTTGTTCGCGAGCACGAGGTTCCCCTCCTGCAGCTGGGCGATGCGCG
>JBDSDB010000045.1:0-29833 GCA_039920785.1 Gemmatimonadaceae bacterium | reverse complement strand
GATCCTGCGCTGCTCGAAGAGGAGCGCCGGCTCTTCTACGTCGGCATCACGCGGGCCGAGCGGAAGTTGTTCCTCACCCACGCCGAAGAGCGGCGCAGGAACGGCGAGTTCATGCCCTCCAAGGCGTCGAGCTTCCTCGTCGCCATCCCGGAGGAGATGATCGAGCAGCGCATGACGATCAAGGTGCGCAGCTCGGGTCGTTCATTCATGCACTCGCTCGGCGGCGGGAGTCAGTGGGGCAACTCGCGTAAACGCGGTGCTGCGGACGGGCTGCGTACGCAGTATCTCGATGACGACGCCGGATTCCCGCCGAGCGCGTCGCAACGCCGGCCCGGCACGCCGGTGGCCCGGCCGTCGAGCTTCGACGACGCGGAAGTCTCGCAGGACGCCGCCGTCATAGCTCTCGGCGCGCGCGTGCGTCATCGCAAGTTCGGCTCGGGTGTCATCGCCGAGCTGGCGGGGGCGGGCCGGGATCTCAAGGCCAAGATCGACTTCGACGACGAGGCGATCGGTCGGAAGACGCTCGTCGTCGCGCAGGCCAACCTCGAACGGGATATCGACTAGTGGCGGTCACGATGAACGACGTGCGGCACATCGCCACGCTCGCGCGCCTCGGCCTCACGGATGTGCGCGCCGCGGCGATCGTGGACGAGCTGAACATCATTCTCGGTCACATGGACGAGCTGTCGAAGGTGGATACGGCTGGCGTGCAGGAAGCGATCGGCGTCGGCGCGCAGGGACTTCCCGTGCGCACCGACAGTGGGCCGCCATTTCCACTCGAGCGGTCGATGGACAGCTTCGCGCCAAGCCTGCGGGATGGGTTTCTCCTCGTGCCTCGTCTGTCGACGCACGAATCCTCGGAGGAGGCGTGACGGCGCGGTCGAGCGCCCTCGTTCGCGATGACGTCGCGGCAGGTCGGGTCACCGCAGCATCGACCGTCGATGCGGCGATCGCGCGCGCGAAGGAGGTACATGCGGGCCGCGATGGCTTGAATGTCTTTGCCTGGACCGACGATGCGGATGCGCGCGCCCAGGCTGCCGCGATCACCACCCGGCTCGCCGACACTACGCCTGGCCAGCTCCTTGGTGTTCCCGTCGCCGTGAAGGACAACATTGCGACGCTCACCATGCCGACGACCTGCGGCTCGCGCATCCTCGACGGCTACGTCAGCCCATATCAGGCCACCGTCGTCAAGCGGCTGCGAGACGCCGGCGCGGTGATCTTCGGCAAGACGAACATGGACGAGTTCGCGATGGGCTCGTCCACGGAGCACAGTGCCTACGGGCCGACCCGGAATCCCGTCGCGCCGGATCGGGTGCCAGGAGGGTCGTCGGGCGGCTCGGCCGCCGCCGTCGCGTCGGGCATCGTGTCCATCGCGCTTGGATCGGAGACGGGCGGATCGGTGCGGCAGCCCGCGTCGTTCTGCGGCATCGTCGGCGTGAAGCCGACGTACGGGCGTGTCAGCCGCTTCGGTCTCGTCGCGTTCGCGTCTTCACTCGACCAGGTCGGAGTGTTCGGTGCCACCGTCGCCGACGCCGCTCGCGGACTAGGCGTGATCGCCGGCCACGACCCGATGGACTCCACGTCGGCGGCGATACCAGTGCCGGATTATCTCGACTCCGCGAACGCCGACGTGAAGGGACTCGTCATCGGTCTTCCGAAGGAGTACTTCCCGACCTCGCTCGATCCGGCCATCCGCGCGCGCTGCGACGCGGCGGTGGAGCGGCTTCGTTCGCTCGGCGCCACGATCCGCGACGTGTCGCTGCCGCACACCGACCTTGCGATCCCGGTCTATTACATCGTCGCGCCAGCGGAGGCATCGTCGAACCTCGCGCGCTTTGACGGCGTCAGGTATGGTCTCCGCGTGGAGGGAGACGGGCTGCGCGGCATGTACGAGGCGACGCGCTCCGGCGGCTTCGGTCCCGAGGTGACGCGCCGCATCCTGCTCGGCACCTATGTGCTGAGCGCGGGCTACTACGACGCGTACTATCGCAAAGCCCAGCAGGTGCGCACGCTCATCGCCGACGACTTCCGTCGCGTCTTCGAGTCGGGCGTGCACGTGCTCTTCACACCGACCGCGCCCACCACTGCATTTCCCATCGGCGCCATCTCCGATCCGTACGAGATGTATCTGAGCGACATCTTCACTGCGACAGCGAATCTCGCCGGCGTGCCGGCGATGTCCGTTCCCATCGGCCGGGTCGGTGGGCTGCCGGTCGGCGGCCAGTTCCTCGCCTCGCACTTCGACGAGACGCGCATGTTCACGGCCGCCTTCGCGCTCGAACGTGCGATGGGCGCGGAGGCGCACGCATGAGCTCATCCGCGATCACGCCGCTGCTCGAGCGCTGGGAGATGGTTGTCGGACTCGAAGTGCATGTGCAGCTCAAGACGCGCACCAAGGCGTTCTGCGGCTGCTCGGCGGAATACGGCGCGTCGCCCAATGCGAACACCTGCCCGGTCTGCCTCGCGCTCCCCGGCGCGCTTCCCGTGCTCAACGAGCATGCCGTCGGTCTCGCGGCGCGGGCCGCGCTCGCGCTCAACTGCGACGTGCAGCCCGTCTCCATCTTCGCGCGGAAGAACTATTTCTATCCGGATCTTCCAAAGGGCTATCAGATCTCGCAGTTCGACAAGCCGCTCGCGCTCGGCGGTTGGATCGAGATTGGCGCGCGCGCGGAAGGCTCGCCCATTCGCATCGGCATCACGCGCGTGCACATGGAAGAGGACGCGGGCAAGTCGGTGCACGACCGATTCCCCAGCGTATCGGCGATCGATCTCAATCGCTCGGGCGTGCCGCTCATCGAGATCGTGAGCGAGCCGGACATGCGGTCCGCCGAGCAGGCCGGCGCCTACCTGCGCGTGCTGAAGCAGATCCTCGAGTACGTCGACGTGAGCGACGTCAGCATGGAGGAGGGCAGCCTGCGGGTGGACGCCAACGTCAGTGCGCGCCGCCGAGGCGAGACGAAGCTCGGAACAAAGACGGAGGTCAAGAACATGAACTCCTTCTCCGGCGTGGAGCGCGCGCTTGAGGTGGAGTTCGCGCGGCAGGTGGGAGTGCTCGCGGCGGGAGGCACCGTCGAGCAGCAGACGATGCTGTGGGACGGCAATGCGGGCCAGGTGAGACCCAGCCGGACCAAAGAGGGGAGTCACGATTATCGCTACTTCCCCGAGCCCGATCTTCCGCCGCTCGTGCTGGCGACCGACTGGATCGCCAAAGTCAGGCACGATCTTCCGGAGCTGCCGGCTGCGCGGCGCTCACGCTTCGCCGACGAGTACAAGATCGGCGAGTACGACGTGGAGGTCCTCACCTCCAATCCGCGCATTGCCGACTACTACGAGTCAGTCGCGCGCTCTCATGGGGATCCCAAGGCGGCGGCGAACTGGGTGATGGGCGAGGTGCTCGCCACCCTCAAGACCTCGGGCGATGACATCGCTCGCTTTCGAGTCCGTCCCGCGGATCTCGCGTCGCTGCTCAACCTCGTGAAAGACGGCGTGGTGAGCCACACGGCGGCGAAACAGATCTTCGCCCGCATGCTGGCCACCGGCGATCCGCCGGCGCAGATCGCCGAGCGTGACGGTCTGGTGAAGGTCGACGACGACGGCCAACTCGCGGCGTGGCTCGACGAGGTCATCGCCGAGAATCCGGCCGAGGCCGAGCGCTATCGGAATGGTGAGAAGAAGCTCCAGGGAGTGCTCATCGGCGCGGTGATGAAGAAGTCGAAGGGGCGCGCCGATCCGAAAAAGCTCAATCAGTTGTTGACTTCTCGTCTCACGTCGTAGAGCGGCCGCTCGAGCGCGCGCGCGTAGCCGAGCGTCGCGCGTGGGAGACCGAAGTGCCGCTCTGCCTCGGCGTTCACGAGCTCCGGTCCGCCGCCGCGCAGCGCCTCGCGCCGCACCCGCTTGGCGCGGCGCAGTGCGTCGTCACCCGAAGGATCCAGCCGGTACGACGCCGAGCGATCGAAGTGGATGAGGAAATCCATGATCGAGTCGTAGGCGTGATCGAGGTAGCGGCCCACTTCCTCGTCGGTCAGATCCCATCGGCTGTTCTCCGTCATCATGCCGAAGATGCGCTGCCAACCTTCGTTGTCGGCGACGTGGACCATTCCGCGGAAGATTCGACGGTTGGTCTGCGTACTGAAGATCGTTGGGCTGAGGATGCGGTCCAGAAGCCCGTCCGCGCGCGAGTGGTCGAGGAGGATGAGGTCTCGCGCCTGGCGCGCGCAGGCGGGACCGAGGTGCGTCTCGTACCGGCTCTCCCAGTAGCTGTGTCCCACCGACGACGTGCTCGCCGTGATGGCCAGCTGCTTCGGGACGAAGTAGTTGTGCGCGATCGCGTCGGCCGCGAGATGCGCGAGGTATCCGAGCCCGAAGGCGCGCATCGGCTCGTCGGGGGCCGAGGCGTGGATCTCCAGGCCGACCGTCCACGAATGGCAGTGGCGGCCCGTAGGTACGTACTTCTTGGCGATGCTGGTATCCGCCGCGATCGACCCGTACAGGAAATCGTACGGAAACGCACGCAGCACGTCGGCGATCGCCGCGGGGAGCTGGGGGAGTGAGCGGAGCACGGCTTCGCCGAGATAGACGTGCGTGCCTGGTGTCCAAGCGTAGGCGACGTGGGGCAGCAGTGCGACGAACAGGAGCGCGAGCCCGATGAGCCCCGCGGCGCGCAGCGCTCCGGGGAGCGCCGCGCGCAATCGCTCAGATGCCCAGGCGCTTCCGCTGGCGCCTGAGCGCCCGACGAATGTCGCGAAGCTCATGCTGGACGAATCCGTCGATCCGCTCGCGGGCCTCGCCGACCGTATCGCGAACCTCGCGCTCGATGCGGTCGGTGGGGATCCGGTCGATGAGCTCGCCGCCGTGCTCGCGCGCCCACTTGGCGCCCGCCGCGCCTGCCGAGACCGCGCCGCGACCGGCCCACCTGGCGCCGCGCATGACCGGCGCCACCGGACGCTGCCCGGACGGTCCGCGTCTGAGCAGCAGGGTCGCGGTCGCGCCGATGGCCGCGCTGATGAGCGCGGCGGTGAGCAGGTCGTACTGCGCGTCACGCCCAGTCTCGCCGTCTGGGGCGGACTCGCGGACGCGCGGCCCCCGCTTCGGGGTGGTCGGGATCGTCGTAGCCATCGTCGTCTTCCTCTGGCGTCGGACGGGACGCGTCACTCGCGACGTCGTCCTCGTCCTCGGTGTGAAGCGCGGCGGCTCCCGTGCGCACCCCGCGCACCGTCGACGCCGTCGCGATGAACATCGTCTCCGCCTCCTCCTGCACCACTTCCAGCAACGCGTTGAACTCGCCGAGCCGCTGCTCGGTGAGCGCGATAGCCTGCTGCAACCGCTGGTTCGCCGCGGCGATCGTCGCGTTCACCTGCTGCACGTCCGTCCGCACCGACGTCGTGATGTAGTTCACGTTGTCGGCGATCGCACTCGCATGCCGCATCAGCGGGTTGATGTCGCCGTACACTCGGTCCAGCAGGTCGCTGATCTTCGCGTAGCTCTTGCGAAAGTTCCACGCCGCCGGCACGAGGGCCACCGTCAACACCAGCAGCGCCACCGTCATCAACCCGCCGGCGATCGCCGTCGCCTTCTCGAACCAGCCTGGATCCTGCCCGACCTGCCGCATCAAGACGGTGTCGGGCGCTTGCGCTGCCTGCACCAACAGCCACGCGCCGGCGCGCGCGAACGAGACGGTCATCACACACCTGGGCTAGATGAGAGGCCTGGCACACACCCGCCCGCGCGGATCACCGAACCGCTGTCGCGGTGTGCAAGGCCGGGGCCACGCCCGTGGGCGTTGGGCCATCGTATCGTGCGTTCGCCGCGCATGTCAAGCGCGGCCGGCGGACTGGCCGCGCCTCGCAGGGCACGGCGCGAAGGGTGCAGTGCGACCGGCCCACGCGCGCCGCGGCCTCGATCCACCGCTTGACGCTACCGCGCACCCCGGGGATGTTTCGCGCTCCGCGTACCTGGGCGCCATCGTCCAAACGCCCGTCCATCGCACTACTCCCATGAGCGCAATGCAGTTCGTCGTCCAAGGCGGCCATAAGCTCGCCGGCAGGATCCGTCCGTCGGGCAACAAGAACGCCGCGTTGCCCATCGTGGCCGCCTCGCTCCTCTGCGAGGAGCCCGTCTACCTGGAGAACGTCCCGCGCATCCGGGACGTCGAGACACTCGTCGAGCTACTGCAATCCATCGGCGCGAGCGCCGAGTGGACGTCCCGCAATGCGCTCACCATCCACGCCAAGTCGCTGAACGCGACCGAGCTCGATCCGGCGCTCTGCCGCAAGATCCGCGCGTCGATCCTGCTCGCAGGGCCGCTGCTCGCGCGCTGCGGCGAGATCGAGCTGCCGCCACCGGGCGGCGACGTCATCGGACGGCGCCGCGTAGACACGCACTTTCTCGCCCTCCAGCAGCTCGGCGCCACCTTCACGCTCAACGAGAAGTTCATCCTGCGCGCCACGCAGCTCCGCGGCGCCGACGTCTTCCTCGACGAGCCGAGCGTCACCGCCACGGAGAATGCGCTGGCGGCCGCCGTCGCCGCCGAGGGCACGACCGTGCTGCGCAACGCGGCGAGCGAGCCGCACGTGCAGGATCTCGCCCGCTTCCTCGTCGCCATGGGGGCGAGCATCGAAGGGATCGGCACCAACACGATCACCATCCACGGTGGACGTCCGCTGCACGGCTGCACCCACGCCATCGGGCCGGATCACATCGAGGTCGGCTCGTTCATCGGACTGGCCGCCGTGACGCGGTCCGAGATCACGATCGAGCGTGCGGGTGTCGAGCACCTGCGGTCCACGTTGATGGGCTTCGAGCGCCTCGGAGTCGTCTGCCGCATCGAAGGCGAGGATCTCGTCATCCCCGCCAATCAGGAGATGGTCATCCGCAGTGACCTCGGCGGCGCGGTGCCGAAGCTGGAGGATCAGCCCTGGCCGGCGTTCCCGGCCGATACGATGTCGATCGCGCTCGTCACCGCGACGCAGTGCGACGGCGTCATCGTCATCCATGAGAAGATGTTCGAGTCCCGCCTCTTCTTCGTGGACAAGCTGATCGGCATGGGCGCGCGCATCGTGCTCTGCGATCCGCATCGTGCGGTCGTCGTCGGGCCCACCAAGCTGCACAGCGGTCGCGTCGAGTCGCCCGACATCAGGGCAGGGATGGCCATGCTCATCGCCGCTCTGTGCGCCGAGGGTGAAAGCATCATCGACAACGTGGGTCAGATCGAGCGCGGCTACGAGCGGATCGACGAGCGGCTTCGCGCACTCGGCGCCAAGCTCGAGCGCGTCGAGGATCGCCGGCTGAAGTGACGGCGCTCTGAGCGCGGCTTGACGGCGACGTGAGCCCACCGATGAACAGCGTCGCCGATCTCCGTGTCGGCGGCGAGATCGTGGAAGCGTTCGTCGAGCTCGGCGTCACGGCGTTCACCACGGGCCGCTCGGCCGGAAGCTTCGGCACGCAATCCGGCGAACCCGTTCGCGAGGTGATGGAGCGATGGTCCGCGCTCCGCTCACAGGTCGGCGGGTCCGCGGTGCGTCTGGCCACCGCGGCGCAGGTGCACGGGTGCGAGGTCGTGCAGCATCGCGCCGGCTGGCGAGGTTGGCTCCGCGGCGACGAGGCCGACGGCCATCTCTCCGTCGAACGCGGAACCGCGATGGCTGTGACGATCGCCGACTGCGTCCCCGTCTTCATCGCGCATCCGAGCGGCGCCGCGGCCATGCTGCACTCCGGATGGCGCGGCACCGAAGCGCGCATCACGGCTGTCGCCATCCTGGCGTTCGATGCGCTGGGGCTCCGGGCCGCCGACCTGCGCCTGCACTGCGGACCGGCGATCTGCGGCCGCTGCTACGAAGTGAGCGCGGAAGTCTTCGCGCGTCTCACCGGTCGCGATCCCGGTCGGCCCACGCCAGTCGACCTGCGGGGCATGATCGCCGATCACGCGCGAGCGATCGGCGTACGACACATCACGATCAGTCCACTGTGCACGCGGTGCGACAACGATCGCTTCTTCTCTCACCGCGCGCGCGACGCCGGCCGGCAGCTCGGCGTAATCGTCGCGCCGGCCGGACCGGCGCCCTAGCCCGTTCAGGAGTACGAATCGGGTCGTGTGGCGCAGGCGGGACCCGACTGCGAACGAGTGATGCACGCGCCGAGGCGACGCAGACAACTTGACCCAACTCGTCGGGGTCCTTAGTTTGAACGCTTGTGGGTGGACTTCGGGCCGCTCGCGAAATGTGGGGGAGGTTCCCCACATTTTTTTATTCTCTGACGTTGCCTAGAGACAACATGAACGACGAGCTGCAACATGTTGTCACGGAAGGTCTTGATGAGGTTCAGTTCGATCTCGTCGAGCTCCGGAAGGGAGGGACGCGCACGCGTCCCGTGCTGGAGGTTCGCATCGATCGACGGGATGGTGAGAAGGTCACCGTCGACGACTGCGCCAGAGCCTCTCGCGCCATTGAAGCGCGCCTCGATGCCGGCGCGCTGGTCACTGAGCGGTACGTGTTGCAGGTGTCGTCGCCGGGTGAGCGTCCGCTTCGGACGCCGGCCGAGTGGCGCCGCTTCGTCGGTCGGTGGGTGACCGTGCTCGCGCCGGACGTCGGCGGGCGGTTCGAAGGCGAGATCGTGGAGTTGGAGGGGGAGGATGCCGAAGCGGTGGTCACGCTTCGGCCGGAGCGAGGGGAGGCGAAGCGGATTCCGCTCGCCGCGGTCAAGGAGGCGCGGCTGGCGTTTCGCTTCCAATAAAATGGTTTCTCGGATCGCCCGGCACGAGCGATCCCTTTTCAGCGAGGTCTTGGATGGTCAGTTCCGCAGAGATGTTGGCCGCGTTCCGTGAGCTTTCGAATTCGAAGCAGCTCGACAGGGCGGAGCTGTACGGGCTACTGCAGGACGGCTTCATGGCCGCGTTGGCGAAGAAGTACGGACCGACCGTGCAGGCCGAAGTAGCGATCGACGACTCCAAGGGGGAGATCAAGATCACTCTCCTGAAGACCGTGGTCGAAACCGTCGAGGACTCGGCCCGCGAGATCGCGCTCGAGGAAGCGAAGCTGTTCGACGAGGGCTTCGAGCCGGGCGACGTGATGGAAGAGCCCCTGGACTTCACCGTCTTTGGCCGCGCCGCCATCCAGGCCGCCAAGCAGCGCATCATCCAGCGCGTCCGCGAGGGCGAGCGCACGAAGATCCGCGACGAGTTCGCCTCGCGCGTCGGCGATCTCCTCTCGGGCGAGATTCAGCAGATCGAGCGCGGCAAGCTCGTCGTCATGCTGAACAAGTTCCGCGAGGCGGAGGCCATCATCCCGTATCGCGAGCAGAACCATCGCGAGCATTTCCATCAGGGCGAGCCGATCCGCGCCGTGCTCAAGCGCGTCGAGGAGACGCCCAAGGGTCCGCGCCTCATCCTGAGCCGCGCAGACGGACTGTTCGTGAAGGCGCTCTTCAAGCTCGAGGTGCCGGAGATCCAGCAGAACATCGTCGAGATTCGCGCGACCGCGCGCGAAGTCGGTAGCCGCACCAAGATCGCCGTGTTCTCGCGAGACGACAGCATCGATCCGGTCGGCGCGTGCGTCGGGCTCAAGGGCTCGCGCGTGCAGACGGTCGTCAACGAGCTCGGTGGCGAGCGCATCGACATCGTGCCCTGGTCGTCCGATCCCGAGCGGTTCGCCAAGCTGGCGCTTGCGCCGGCGAAGGTTGCGCGGGTGTTCAGCGACGGTGTGAGCAAGACGATCCAGGCGGTCGTCGACGAGGACCAGCTCTCCCTGGCCATCGGTCGCAACGGCCAGAACGTGCGACTCGCGTCGGAGCTCACTGGTTGGAAGATCGATCTCTACTCCAGTCGCGAGTGGCTGGAGAAGGGCGGCGGCGAGCAGCTCTTCGCCCCGCTTCCAGGTGAGGTGGAGAGCGACGAGGCCGCCGATGTGCCGCTCACCGAGCTCGCCGGAATGCATCCGGCCACGGTGGCGGTGTTGAACGAAGCCGGCTATCGCACGCTGAACGACATCATCGATCTCGAGCGCGAAGATTTTCTGCGGCTCGCCGGCATCGCGCCGGAGGAAGCGGATCGCATCATCTCGCTGATCGATGAGCTCACCACCGAGGACGCGCCGGCCGAGGGCGAGGTGCAATCGAGCAATCGCGGCGCCGCTGAATGACGTTGAGTCCCGAGGCGCACGTCCGATTGCTCCGTCTCATCGGGCTGGGTGTTCGAGGGCGTGGGGCCGTGGTGGGAGTGGAGCAGGTGCGAGAGGGTACCAAGAAGAACAAGGTGGCGTTTGCGATCGTCGCGATGGACGCGTCGCGCCACAGCTTGGACAAGGTGATCCCGCTTCTGAATGCCCGGCGGGTTAGATTCGTGGAGGTGCCTAGCGCCGCCGAGCTCGGAGGGGTGGTCGGACGTGAATCCACCGCAGTCGTTGGTATCGTCGATCGGCAGCTCGCGAAGGGCATTCGTGAGCTGGTGGAGTCGGGCTCCGTGGGAGCCCCATAGGAGGGTGGTTTGAGCAAGCTTCGCGTACATGACATGGCTGGCGAGTTCGGGATCTCCGCGGACGAAGTGATGGGCCTACTTCGTCAGATGGATGTTCCCGTGCGCAGCCATTTGAGCCCGCTGACAGACGATCAGGTCGCGCGCGTCCGCGCGCGATGGGAGCGGGAGAAGCGCGTTCGCGCCGAACGTCAGGCGGCGCCACCAGCTCCAGCGCGTCGCCGCCGCGGATCCGCGTCGGCCGCGGCGGTCGCGGCAGAGACGGCATCGGTCGCCACGTCGCCCGACGCGGGAGGAGAAGCGGGTCAGGTACGCCGCCGCCGCAAGGCAGCCGACGTTGCCGCCGCCGCCGCCGAAGTCGCCGCCGAGCAGGCCGCAGCCGATGCGGTGACGCAGCGCGCAGCCGACGCGGCCGCCGCCGAGCGCGCCGAAGCGGAGCGCGCCGAAGCGGCTCGTCTCGAGGTCGAACGCGCACGTGCGGCCGCCCAGGCCGAGGTCGCGGCGGCCGCCGCCGCGCAGGCCGAGGCCGAGCGGGATGGCGATGGCTCGGGACCCGAGCAGCAGGACGGCGCGTCCGCCAATGCGGCCGCACCGGCTCGCACCGACGTCGACGTGAGGCCGCAGGCTCCGCGTCCGGTCATCAGCACCTCCGGCCCCGGATCGGTTGGCAGCGACCGTCCGCGTCCGCGGCCGATCACTCCTGGCGCGCCCCGTCCTCGGCCCGTCTCCGCGGGATCACCCTTCCCGCCGCGCCCCGTGGCATCGGCGTCGCCGGGTGGCTTCGGTGGTGCGACGCGCACGCCCGATCGGCGTCCGTCGCCCGGAGGCGGTCCACCCTCGACTGGGGTAGGGGCAGGGGCCGGCGCTGGCACTGCGGCGAATCGCAACGTGCGCAAGAAGGGCAAGCGCGGTTCGGTGGATCAGGAGGTCGTGGACGCCAACATCGCGAAGACGATGGCGTCCATGCGTGGCGCACCGACGCGCGGCGGACGCACGGATCGTCGCGGCATGCGCGAGGAGGCCGAGGCGTCTCGCCTCGCCGAGGTCGAGCGCGAGAAGAAGCTCGTTCGCGTCAACGAGTTCATCACCGTCAGCGAGCTCGCCCAGATCATCAAGGTGTCGCCGACGGAGATCGTCGGCTTCGCCTTCAAGAACCTGGGCCTCATGATCACGGTCAACCAACGCCTCGACTTCGATCAGATCGAGATCGTTGCCGGCGAGTTCGGATTCCAGGCCGTGCGTGAGGACGAGTATCAGGCCGAGGAAGTGGGAACCGCGGTCGTCGATGAGCCGGAAGATCTCGTCTTCCGTCCGCCCGTGGTCACCATCATGGGCCACGTCGATCACGGCAAGACGTCGCTGCTCGACTACATCCGCAAGGCCAACGTCGTTGCCGGTGAGGCCGGCGGCATCACGCAGCACATCGGCGCCTACCACGTGGAGCTGGCCGGGGGGAAGATGATCACCTTCCTCGACACGCCTGGTCACGAGGCGTTCACCGCGATGCGCGCGCGCGGCGCTCAGGTGACGGACGAGGTCATCCTCGTCGTCGCCGCGGACGACGCGGTCATGCCGCAGACGATCGAAGCGATCTCGCACGCCAAGAACGCCGGCGTGCCGATGATCGTCGCGATCAACAAGGTGGATCTGCCGCAGGCCAACGTCATGAAGGTGAAGCAGGACCTGCTCCAGCACGGCGTCGTGCTCGAGGAGTTCGGCGGCACCACGCTCAGCACGGAGATCTCCGCCAAGAAAGGCACGAACATCGACGTCCTGCTCGAGCAGATCCTGCTCCAGGCCGAACTGCTCGACCTCAAGGCGAACCCGAACAAGCGCGCGACCGGAACGGTGGTCGAAGCGCAGCTCGACGCCGGCAAGGGGCCGGTGGCCACGGTGCTCGTGCAGAGCGGCACGCTCAAGGTCGGCGACGACTTCATCGTCGGGATGTACTCGGGCCGCGTTCGCGCGCTGCTCGACGAGCGCGGCAAGACAGTCAAGTCGGCGGGACCGGCCATTCCGGTGCAGGTGCTCGGGATGCAAGGCGTCCCGATGGCCGGCGACCAGCTGCTCGTCGTCGAGGACGCGGGCGCGGCGCGCGAAGTCGCGCAGCGTCGCGAGCGGCTCGACCGCGAGGCCAAGAGCCGGCGCACCAACCGTGGTGGCGTCACGCTCGAGGACTTCACGGCGCAGTTCACGAGCGGCGACGTTCGCTCGCTGCGCATCCTTATCAAGGCGGATCAGGGCGGACCGGCGGAAGCACTCGCCGACGCGCTCGGCCAGCTCGGCACGAGCGAGGTCAAGGTCGAAGTCGTGCATCGCGGCGTCGGTGCGATCACGGAGAGCGACATCCTCCTCGCCCGCGCGTCGGGGGCGATCATCATCGGCTTCCACGTGCGGCCGGACAACAACGCGCGCGCGGCCGCGGAGCGCGAGAACGTCGACATCAAGCTGTATCGCATCATCTACGAGGCCGTCGCCGACGTGCGCGCCGCGCTCGAAGGGATGCTGCGCCCCGAGCAGCGCGAAGTCATCCTTGGCGAGTCCGAGGTGCTCGAGACGTTCAAGGTGCCGAAGATCGGTCTCATTGCCGGGTGTGCAGTGCGGAGCGGCCTCATTCGCCGCGATGCGCGCGTGCGCGTGATTCGCGACAGCGTCGAGGTATACGAGGGCACGATCGGATCGCTCCGCCGCTTCAAGGACGACGTCAAGGAGGTCCGCGAAGGATTCGAGTGCGGCATCGGCATCGAGAACTTCAACGACCTGAAGGTGGGCGACCGCATCGAGTGCTACCGCACCGAGGAAGTGGCGCGGACGCTCGAGTCGGCTCCGCAGAGCTGACCACGGTACGCGGTGGCGCCTGGCACTGCTGGTGCCAGCGCACACCGTCCCCCCGCACCTGATAAACCCGTGTCCCCAGATCATCATCGTTCCGACCGCGTCGCTGCCGCGATGCGTGAGGAGATCGCAACCTTTCTCGCCAGTGACGTCAAGGATCCGCGCATCCTCGGTATCGTGACCGTCACCGGTGTCGAGATTACCCGCGACCTTCGTCACGCGAAGGTCTTCGTGAGCGTCCTCGGCTCAGACTCGCAGCGGGCCTCCACCTTCGACGGGCTGGCCGACGTTGCGGGACACCTGCGCGGCCGCGTCGGCCGTGCCCTGCGCCTGCGCGTCGCCCCCGAGATCGAGTTTCGGAACGACGAGAGCGTCGCACACGCGGCGCACATCGAGCAGCTGCTCGCGCAGGTCCGCAAGGACACCCATCCCGACGAGCCCGACCCTCATCCCGCGCCCGCCGATGAGGGAGTCGACGATTGACGGACTGCTGCTGGTCGACAAGCCAGCAGGGGTGACCTCGCACGACGTCGTGCTCGCGGCGCGACGTGCGTTCCACGAGCCGCGCATCGGGCACGCCGGGACGCTCGATCCCTTCGCCACGGGGCTGCTCGTCCTGCTCCTCGGACGCGCCACGCGCCTGCTGCCGCATCTCGACGGCGTCCCGAAGGAATATCTGGCGACGATCGTCCTCGGAAGCGAGACCGACACGGACGATCTCGAGGGAACCGTCGTGCGCGTGGCGGAGCCGCCGGATGAGGAATCGGTCATTGCGGCCACGACGCAACTCACCGGCACGCTCGACCAGGTGCCGCCGGCGTACTCCGCGAAGCGCGTCGGCGGGCGCCGCGCGTACGAGGCTGCACGCGCCGGCGCGGCACTCGAGCTCGAGCCCTCTCGCATCGAGGTGTTTGGTTGGCGCGACCTGGTCCGAGAGGGCGTGACGCTGCGCGCGACGATCGCTTGCGGCGGCGGAACCTACATCCGCGCGCTCGCGCGTGATCTCGGTCGGATCACCGGTAGCGCCGCACACCTTGGCGCCTTGCGTCGGGTGCGGAGCGGCCCGTTCCACGTCGACGCCGCCGTCACGCTCGACGCGCTGCGCGCCGGCACGGCGACGCTTCGCCCGGCGCTCGATGCACTGCCGACCATCCCGCACGTCTCACTCGAAGGCGACGACGCGGAGCGCATCCTCCGCGGCATCGGTGTCCCTCGCGCCAGCGAAGCGCCCAGCGCCGCGCTGGTTGACAGCCGCAGCGGAGCGCTCGTCGCCTTCGCCGAGGGCGTCGGATCCCACTGGCAGCCCCGCGTCGTCATGCGAAAGGTCGGGTGAGCGTGCACATCCTCGGCGCACCAGGCCAGGACGAGCTCACGCCGGACGTTGCCGCAACGGTGGTCACGGTCGGGACCTTCGACGGCGTCCACCTCGGCCATCAGGACGTCCTGGCCCGGCTCGTCGACTGTGGGCGGCGGAGCGGCCGGCCGAGTGTTCTGGTCACCTTCGAGCCGCACCCTCTCGAGGTGATCAATCCGGAGGCGGCGCCGCTGCTGCTCACCACGCGGCAGGAAAAGATCGCGCTGCTCTCGAGGACGGGATTGGACTACGTCGTCGTGCTGCCGTTCACCCCCGAGCTCGCACAGCTGCCGGCGACGAGCTTCGTCGACGAGATCCTTCGTGAGCGGTTCCGCATGTCGGAGTTGCTCATCGGCCATGATCATGGTTTCGGGCGCGGGCGCGAAGGGGATATCACCCTCCTGCGTGCCCTCGGGAGCGAGCGAGGCTTTCGCGTCGACGTCGTGCCGCCGGTGCTCACCGCCGATGGCGAGCCAGTGAGCAGCACCGCGGTGCGCCGAGCGCTCGCTTCGGGAGCGCTCGATCACTCGCGCGCGCTCCTCGGCCGGCACTATTCGCTGCGCGGCCGCGTCGTCGCCGGAGAGGCGCGCGGCCGCCTGCTCGGGTTCCCCACGCTGAACGTCGACCCCGACGCGCCGCGCAAGCTCTTGCCGCCGGACGGCGTCTACGCGGTCGAGGTCGATGGATCGCGCGGTCGGTTCGGTGGCATGATGAATCTCGGGGGACGTCCTACCTTCGGCGACGAGCGACGCACGGTCGAGGCGCACCTGTTCGACGCGAGCGGCGATTTCTACGGCGAGGATGTCGAGGTCGCCTTCGTGGCCTTGTTGCGCGACACGATGCGCTTTCCAGATCCAGGCGCCCTCGTCGCCCAGTTGCAGCGCGACGCGGTCGCGGCGCGCGCCGCGTTGACGGCACTCGGCGAGCACGGTAACCTTGATGGTTCCACGCACGTACCTCCCTCCACCCCGTAGTCGCATGTCCAACCTGAAGTGGCGCCTGGCGCTCATCGGCGTCCTCGTTCTCGGTTCGATCTGGGCGCTCTTTCCGCGCGACGTGAAGGTCCGTCAGCGCCGCGCCGACGGCAGCTTCTTCGACACGACCACCTATCGGGTGCCGCTCCGCAAGGGACTCGATCTCTCCGGCGGGATGCATCTCGCACTGGAGGTGGACGAGTCGAAGGGTGTGGTCGCGAACAAGGCGGACGCGATCGACCGCGCACTCAAGGTCGTGCGCACGCGGATCGAGGGGCTCGGCGTCTCCGAGACGGTCATCCAGAAGGCCGGAAACGACCGGATCCTGGTGGACATCCCCGGCATCGACGATCGCGAGCGCGCGATCAGGATCGTTCAGGACCAGGCCTTCCTCGAGTTCCAGATCACCGACAAGACGAACGCTTTCGAGAAGGTGCTGCCGCGTCTCGACGGGGTGGCGAAGGCGAAGGGATTCGGCGGTCCGGTCGTCGCGGCGCCGACCACGGAGTCGCCGACGTCCGGCCTGGGCGGGCTGCTGACCGCGGGGAAGGACACGACGGCGGTCGCCGCGAAGGGCACGGCGGCGGACAGCGCGAAGCGCGACAGCGCGAAGACGGATACCGCGACGTTGCCCGGTGCCGCCGGCGGTCCGATCTCCAAACTGATCATGAATGGCCAGATGCCTGGCCAATATCTCTTCGAGCAGAACAACGTCGAATCGTTCCGATTGTTCTTCGCAGACTCCGCGGTGCTTGCCGTGATGCCGCCCGGCAAGGTCATTCGGTTCGGCAGCGACTCGACGGTCGTCGCCAACAAGACGTATCGCTTCCTCTACATGCTCGACGAGCGCCCGATCATCACCGGCGACTACCTGCTCGATGCCAAGCCGAGCACGTCGCCGCTCGAGGGCACAGTGGTCGAGTTCACGCTCAGCAACGAGGGTGGCCGCCGCTTCCAGCGCGAGACCGCCAAGCACGTGCGCGACTACATGGCCATCGTGCTGGACAAGGTCGTCATGGGGAACCCGCCGGTGATCAACAGCGCCATCAGCACCCGCGGCCAGATCTCGATGGGGCAGGGGCGCGATCTCCAGGCCGCGCAGGATCTCTCGCTCGTCCTGAAGGCCGGAGCGCTGCCGGTTCCGCTCAAGGTGGCCGAAGTGCGAAACATCGGACCGAGTCTCGGGCAAGACTCGATCAACAAGGCGCTGACCGCGGGTACCATCGCGATCGTGCTCGTCGTCGGCATCATGCTGGGCTACTACCGCTTCTCCGGGTTGCTCGCCGTCGGCGGGCTCACGCTGTACGTGCTGTACACGCTCGCCGCGCTCGCCGGCTTCGACGCGGTGCTGACATTGCCGGGGCTCGCCGGGTTCGTGCTCTCCATTGGAATCGCCGTCGACGCGAACGTGTTGATCTTCGAGCGCATTCGTGAGGAGCTCGACCGCGGCAAGACGGTTCGAACCGCGATCGACGAAGGGTTCCGTCACGCCATGTGCGCCATCATCGATTCCAACGTCTCCACGATCCTCACGGCGATGGTGCTCTACCAGTACGGCACGGGCCCGGTGAAGGGCTTCGCTGTCACGCTCATCGCCGGCATCGTCGCATCCATGGTCACGTCGATCTTCGTCGTGCGTACTTTCTATCTCCTG
This sequence comes from Gemmatimonadaceae bacterium, assembly GCA_039920785.1. Classification (GTDB taxonomy): domain Bacteria; phylum Gemmatimonadota; class Gemmatimonadetes; order Gemmatimonadales; family Gemmatimonadaceae; genus AG11. The sequence goes on along the minus strand of JBDSDB010000045.1, from coordinate 12,551 downwards.
TGGCTCAACCGCTCGCGCGGCGCCCAGACGCTGAGCATCTAGGGGCCATCATGCTGCGCATTCTTCACGATACGAAGTACGATTTCATCAAGTGGTGGCGCGTCGCCGTCGGCGTCACCGTCGCCTTCATTGCTGCCGGCCTGATCTTCCTCGGGGTGCACGGGATCAACCGGAGCATCGAGTTCACCGGCGGAACGCTGATGCAGCTCGAGTTCGCGCAGCCGCCAAACGTCGGCGACCTGCGCGGCACGGTGGACGCGGCCGGCTATGCCAACTCCGAGATCCAACAGTTCGGCAGCACGAAGGAGTTCACCGTTCGCGCAGCCGGCCACGCGACTGCTGCCGGCGCAAAGGTGGAGAGCACCGCGACCGAGATTCAGGCGGCGCTCGAGCGAAAGTTCGGAAAAGCCAACGTGCGCGTGGTGCGCACCGAGATCGTCGGGCCCCGGGTCGGCGAGGAGCTGAGCCGGAATGCCATGCTGGCGATCGTCATCTCGCTCGGCGTGACGTTGCTCTACCTCGCATTCCGCTTCGAGTGGCGGTTCGGAGTGGCCGCGGTGATCGCGACGGCGCACGATCTGCTGAGCACTCTCGCGTTCCTCGCGATGATGCGGCTCGAGGTGTCGCTCACCGTCGTCGCTGCGCTCTTGACGGTGATCGGTTACTCGCTCAACGACACGATCATCATCTTCGATCGAGTGCGCGAGAACCTCAAGAAGGCGCGTCCAGAGCCGCTCTACGAGGTGCTCAACCGCTCGATCAACGAGACGCTCCCTCGCTCGATCCTCACCCACGTGACGGTGGCCGCCGCGACGCTCTCACTGCTGATCTTCGCCGGAGAGGTGATCCGTCCGTTCTCGTGGATCATGCTCTTCGGTATCGTCACCGGAACGTTCAGCTCCATCTACGTCGCTGGTCCGATCCTGCTGTGGATCGAGCGAAAGTGGCCGCGCTCCCGCGGTGGCGAGAAGGGGCCTAGCCAGCGCAATGCGGCTGCCGCGCCTCCTCGTCCGACCAACCCACGGACTCCGGTTGGCGCCCGATAGGCCGGCGAGCTCGCTTCCGGCTCTCGTGAACCGCCGCCCCGCGCGGCGGTTCGTGCGTCCGTGACGGGATTCATCGACAGTCACGTCCACCTCGCCGATCCGGCGTTCGATCCGGATCGCGAGACCGTCATCGAGCGGGCTCGACTCACCGGCGCCGCTGCCCTCGTCTGCATCGGCGAGTCGCTCCCCGCTGCTGCGCGCGCTGGCGACATCGCCGCCGCCCATCCGGGATTCTGCTACCACACCGCGGGAGTGCATCCGCACGACGCCCTCGATTTCGAGCCGGCACGAGACATCGACGGGATCCGGCAGGAGATCGCTCGCGGGGCGGTCGCCGTGGGCGAGTGCGGGCTCGATTACCATTACGACCACTCGCCGCGTGAGCGACAGCGCGCGGCCTTCGCAGCGCAACTGACGCTCGCCTCGGAGCTGCGGCGCCCCGCGGTCGTCCACACGCGCGAGGCCGAGGACGACACGCGCGCCATGGTCGTCGACGCGGGCTCGGCGGGCATCGTCGGCGTGCTGCACTGCTACACGGGGAGCGCGTCGCTCGCCGAGGCCGCCATCGACGCAGGGTGGTTCGTGTCGTTCAGCGGCATCGTCACCTTCAGGAAGTGGACGGATGATGCGCTTCTCCGGCTCGTGCCCGACGACCGTCTGCTCGTCGAGTCCGACGCGCCCTACCTGGCTCCCATTCCGCATCGCGGCAAGCGCAACGAGTCGGCGTGGGTGACGTTCACCGTGGCCAGGCTCGCCACGGCGCGTGGTGTCACCGCCGATGCGCTCGGCGCGACGACGGCAGCGAACGCGCGACGGTTCTTCGGCCTGGCGTAGTGCCGCCCGCGAGCTAGAATCCGCGCGGGCATCCATGTGAGCGCCCGCCATCACTCCTCAATCGCGGAGACGCGACGTGACGCTCAAGACAGTCAACACAGACAAGGCTCCCGCGGCGATCGGACCCTATGCGCAGGCGGTCGTCGCGAATGGATTCCTCTTCACCGCCGGCCAGATCGCCCTCGATCCCGTCACGATGCAGATTGTCGAGGGCGACATCGTCGCGCAGAGCGAGCAGGTATTGCGCAATCTGGAGTCCGTGCTCGGCGCGGCCGGCGTCTCGTGGGTCGACGTCGTCAAGTGCACCGTCTTCCTGCTCGACATGCGTGACTTCCCACGCATGAACGAGGTATACGCGCGCGCCGTCGGCGGCGCGCGCCCTGCACGCTCGACGGTGCAGGTGTCCGGTTTGCCGCGCGGCGTTCTCGTCGAGATCGATCTCGTCGCCGCGCTTCCCACCGCGTCCTAGCCGCGGTCCCCTTCTCCTTCACCTGTCACGATGTCGACGAACAAGACGCGTGCGGAGCTCTTTCGCTTGACGAGCTTCGCGCGCTGCGCTGGCTGAGCCGCCAAACTGGGTCCGGGTGACCTGGCGAAGGCGCTGAGCGGCGTGCCGGTCCACGCCGATCCCCGAGTGCTCGTAGGTCGAGAGACCTTCGACGACGCGGGGGTCTTCGTGCTGCGCGACGACCTGGCGCTCATCCAGACGCTCGACTTCTTCGCGCCCATCGTCGACGATCCATACCTGTTCGGTCAGGTCGCCGCCGCGAACGCGCTGTCCGACGTCTTCGCCATGGGTGGGGAGCCGCTCACCGCACTCGCCATCGTCGCATTCCCCTCCGCCGCGCTGCCAATGTCGGTCCTCACCGATATTCTGCGCGGGGGCCAGGACAAGGTGCGCGAGGCCGGCGCGGTGCTCATCGGCGGACACTCCATCATCGACGAGGAGCTGAAGTTCGGCCTCAGTGTCACGGGTCAGGCGCACCCCGATCGCCTCCTGACGAATGCATCCGCGCGGCCAGGCGATCGGCTCGTGCTCACGAAAGCGCTCGGCACTGGACTGCTGGCCACGGCGGCGAAGCAGGGCACGCTCTCCGAGACGGCGCGCGACGAGCTCCACGTCTCCATGTGCGCCCTCAATGCACACGCGAGTCGTGCCGCGGTCTCGCTCGGCCTCACGTGCGCCACCGACGTCACCGGCTTCGGCCTGCTCGGTCACGCGTCGAACGTGGCGCGCGCCAGTCGGGTCACGCTCTCCTTCGACGGCCGCCGGCTCCCCGAGCTGCCGGGCGCGCGCGCACTCTGGCTGTCGGGCGTCCGCACGGGCGGAGCGGAGCGCAACGAGCAGTACCTGGCCGAACTCGCGGACTGGACTCGCGCGCTGCCGGAAGACCGCGCACTCGCGCTCGATCCGCAGACCTCCGGAGGACTTCTCGTCGCCGTCCCATCGGACCGGCTCACGGACTATCTTTCCGCCGTGCCCGACGGCATCGAGATCGGTCTGGTGGAGCCTGCTGGGAACTGCCCGATTGTCCTGGGGTGATCGTTGGGAGTGGATGGGGCCTGGTGGCTTCCGTCGTCTTCAAAACGACTGTGACCTGACCTCGTCGGGTCTGGTGGGTTCGATTCCCATGCACTCCCGCCATCCTCGTCCGCTTCCACGCTTTGCGATTCGTGACTCTTCGCTTCGCTCGACTCGGGATGCATTCGCGACGCGCCAGCGTGGTGGCGGGCGCGATCATGCTGACGCTGTCGGGAAGCCAGTCGGCGGACGCGCAGCGCGTCGACAGCGCGCAGGTCGCCGCCAAGCGTAACGGTGCCGATACGGCGCGAAAGGCGCTGCCCAAACCGCCTCTCTCGCCACGGCGCGCCTTTCTGTATTCGCTGACGCTGCCGGGATATTCGCAGTCGGTGCTGAACAGACCGACCGCCGGCGCGATCTTCATGCTCACCGAGTCGATCGCGCTCGTCATGCTGCGTGAATCGTCTGCCGAGCTTCGGCAGGCCAAGCGCCTCAAGACGGACTCGCTCATCGTCGTCGGCTATTCGCCGGAGACCGGTGCTCCCATCACGCAGGTGTCGAGCTTCACTCAGAAGCTGGTCAACACGCGGCGCGGACATGTCGAGGACTGGATCGCCTTCCTCCTCGCGAATCATCTCTTCGCGGCGACGGATGCCTACGTGGCGGCGCACCTCTGGGATCTGCCCAGCCAGATCTCGGTCGAACCGCGAACGAACGGCGCGACCGTCGCCGCGAGGTTCGCATGGTGACTGAGACCGCGCTCGCCGCGCCGGCCGAGCAGTCGCTCGCCGCGAGCGCGTCGGGGTCGTCCGCTCCCATCGGTGTGTTCGACTCCGGGCTTGGCGGGCTCACCGTCGCGCACGCGATCATGCGCCAGCTCCCGGGCGAGAGCCTCGTGTACTTCGGCGACACGGCTCGCGTGCCCTACGGGCCGAAGTCTCCGGAGACGGTCCGCCGGTACAGCGGCGAGATCACGTCGTTCCTCATCGAGCAGGGTGTGAAGGCCATCGTCGTCGCCTGCAATACGGCCACGGCGCACGCGCTGTCGATGCTTCGCGACACGCTCGACGTGCCCGTCATCGGTGTCGTGGAGCCCGGCGCGCGCGCCGCGGTGCGTGCCACCAGAACGGGTCGCATCGGCGTGATCGGCACAGCCGGTACGATCCGCTCGGAAGCCTACGTGCGCGCGATCCGCGCGGAGTCTGCCGACGCGACCGTGATCGCGCTGCCTTGCCCGCTGTTCGTTCCGCTCGTCGAGGAGGGGTGGACCTCGCACGACGCCACGCGCCTGGTCGCGCGAGAATACCTCGCGCCCTTTCTGGACAACGCGGTGGACACGCTGGTCCTCGGCTGCACGCACTATCCGCTGCTGAAGCCCATGATCGCCGACATTGTAGGGCCGGACGTGCGTCTCATCGACAGCGCGGAGGAGACGGCGGCCGACACCCGGCGCATGCTCGCCGCGAACGAGCTCGAGTCGCGCGACGGCGAGGCGTCCTATCGCTTCATCGCCTCGGACGACCCGAAGCAGTTCCTCACGTTAGGTCGGCGCTTCTTCGGCGGCGCGATCGAGCGCGTGGAGGTCCGGACCTTCGGTTGATCCGGTCCATGTCCGCAACGCGATCCGCCCTGGCGTCACGACGAGAAAGGTCGGCGTGTCGAGCCAGCTGCCCGCGTTGGCGTACACGTTCCCGGTCGGCATACGCTCGAGCGCGGACACGTGCGAGTGTCCGTACACGAGCAGCTCCAGCGACGGGTCGGCCGCGAGCATGGTTTCCGCAACCGTTCGAAGGCCGCGTCCCGCGTCACGGGGCTGATAATTGCGGCTCGCGCTCGAACTGCCCATCGCCAACCGCGATGCCAGGTCCGGATGCAGCGCGCCGAACGCGCGGATGGCCAGCCGGTTGCGCAGCACGTGCCGCAGTGCGCGATATCCGCGGTCTTCCTTCTTGCGTAGACCGTCGCCGTGTTCCACGCGAGCGTTCCATCCCCCCAGCTCTCCGGACCACGGCCCGAACTGAAAGTTCACCCCCGCCTCGCGCAACACGTCGCCGCCCCAGCAGTCGTGATTGCCCGCCAGCATGTGCACGGGTACCTTCGCGTCCCGGAGATCCATCAGCGCGGCCAGCGCACGAACGCTCGATCGCGGAACCACGCTCTTCCACTCGAACCAGAACTCGAACAGATCGCCGTTGATCAGCAGCGACCCCGCGCGCTCGGGGAGCGCCCGCAGGAACGAGATCAGCATCCGCTCCGTATCGGCGGATGCGTGACCGAGATGGACATCGGAGATGATGTAGCACGGGGCGTCGAGCACGGAGGCATTCTACACGTGACACATGCGCTTTACAAACGTGAGCGCCACCGGCAACCTTCGCGCATGATCCTCTTCGTCCGCACGCCCGAGCGTTGATGTCGCCGCCTCAGTCCACGGAGCTGCGGGTCCGCTACGCCGAGACGGACCGGATGGGCATCGTGTACTATGCCAATTATCTGATCTGGTGCGAGGTCGGCCGCGTCGAGTTCATGCGCGCGCTCGGCCGGAGCTACGCCGTTCTCGAGGGGAAAGGCTACGGCCTCGCCGTCGCCGAGGCGCGCGTCCGGTATCTGTCGCCCGCTCGCTTCGATGACCGCGTGTGCGTCGAGACCACCCTCGCGTCCGTCCGGTCGCGCGCCGTCACCTTCGACTACGTGATCACGAATGCCGAGTCAGGCACACGCCTCGCCACCGCGCACACGGCCCTTGTCTCCATCGATTCTTCCGGTCGTCCGACGGCCATGCCGGTCGAGTTCCGCGCGGCGTTGGAGCGCGCCCTCTAGGCTGCTCATGCTGGCCGCGTGCTGCGCGGCGCTCGGCTGTCACACCGGCCACATCGAGCCGAACGACGCGCGTATCGTTGCGCGCGCTCACCTCATCCGCATCGAGGACACGCGCGCCGACGAGCCGACGTGGCTCGACTCCGCGTTCGCTGCGGCCGACGCTGGGCTTCGACGAGCGGCAGCGCTCACGGCGGGTCGCATCGGTGCGCGAGGACATCGCGCGGCGTTGCGTCGTCTCACGCAGGATCGGGATACGAGCGTCGCCGGCGCGGCGTTCTTCGCGCTCGGATTGTTGAAGGACTCTTCGGCCGTCGAGTTGGCGACGCAGGCAACTCGCTCCGCACTGACGGTCTCCGCCGCAGCATCGTGGCTCCTCGGCGAGATCGGCGCGGGAGGTCGGGCCGCGCTCGTGGCCGCGGCGCAGGATCCCGCACTCGGCTCCGACCGGCGCGCCGCGGCCGTGATCGCCCTCGCCCGCGTGCGACCCGCCGCCGTCGAGCCAATCGTCGCGCTGCTCGCCGACCCGGATACCGCTGTTGCCTCGCGTGCGGCGTATGCTCTCGCGCGCGGACGCTCTCCATCGGCCGTGCGCGCGCTCCTCGGCGTTGCCAATTCTCCGTTGATCGACGTACGCGACTATGCCGCGCGCGGCCTGGCGCGCTCGCTCACCGGCGATTCGCTCGGCACGCTGGCGCAGGCCGTGCTGCGCCGGCTCGCACGCGACCCGAGTCCGCGCGTCAGGGTCACCGCGGTGCGCGCGCTCGCCGCCTACGGCGAATCCAGCGGGTCGGTCATCGCCGACGCGCTGCGCGATGCCGACGCGTCGGTGCGGATCACCGCCATGCCCTTCGCACACCTCGCCTTCGATTCGGCGTCGCGGTCATGGGACGAACTCTGGCGCGCCGATAGCAGCTTCGCGATGCGACGGCCGCTGGCGGAGTCCGCGCGTCGGCGTGGCCGACTCCTGGCGGAATGGGCATCGTGGAGACTCGATCCGCGATGGGATCGCCGTGCCGCCGCGGCGGAGCTGGACGGTCAAGGAGCGCCGCGACTCGCGCTGACGCGGTTGGAGGTCGCGCTTCGCGACTCGGACGCTCGTGTCCGCGCCGCAGCAGCTGGCGCCGTCGCGACGCTGGCCGACAGCGCAGCCACGCAGAATGAAGCGCGCGCCAGGTTGCGGACGCTGCTCTCCGATCCGGACGTCGGAGTGCGGACCGCCGCCCTCGGCGCGCTCGCCAAGGGGGCGACGGCCGAGGATCTGATTGTGGGACTCGCCTCATATCGCGCGCATCGGTCCGAACCTGACGCCGACGCGCGCCTGGCTTTCTGGCTGCTCGCCGACTCGGCGCTCGCTCGCGGCCAGGGCTCTCTGCCCGACAGCGTCTCGCGTGCGCTCTCGACGCTCGAGCGCCCTGCGGATCCCCTCGAGCGCATCCAGGCCGCGAGGATCGCGCGATTTCGCTCCTGGAGTGACTCCACCGGAGTGCCCCGCGCCGAAGCATGGTATCTCGCCCGAGCCCGCGAGGCCCTGTCGCCGAGAGCGCTCCGGCTCCGCCTTGAGACAGAACGGGGAACGCTCGAGCTCGAGCTGTTCGCTTCCGACGCTCCCATGACCGTGGACAACATCGTCACGCTCGCCCGCCGAGGGTATTTCGATGGACAACTGTTCCATCGCGTCGTGCCCAACTTCGTCGTACAGGGTGGCGATCCGCGCGGCGACGGCAGCGGCGGGCCCGGCCATGCTATTCGGGACGAGTTGAACCGACATCGCTACCAGCGGGGTACACTTGGGATGGCGCTGTCCGGTCCCAACACCGGCGGAAGCCAGTTCTTCATCACGCACGCGCCGCAGCCTCATCTCGATGGCGGCTACACTGTGTTCGGGCAGCTCCGCAGCGGAGGCGACGTGCTCGATCGTATCGTTCAGGGAGACCGTATTGTCCGCGTCACGATTCACTAGGCTCGCCGCAGCGCTGTTCATCGCGGTTGCGGCGTGTGCACCACCTCGCCTCGTTGCGCTGCCCGGCACCATCGTGTCGCTGCAGCAACTTCCTCATGGCACGCTCCCCGCCGGCCGGCGAAAGATCGTGTTTCAGTGGGAGATGAGCGACGACGAGATGACGGCGCGAGGCGAGGGAGTGGCGAGGATCGCGTCGCCGGACAGCGTCCGCCTCGATTTCTTTCTCGGAGGAGGGATGGGCGGTGGCGCCGCTGTGCTCATCGGCGATTCACTCATCATCCCGGGGCCTGATATGGCGCGGCGCCTCGTGCCGCCGCGGGCGTTGCTGTGGGCCGCGCTGGGCCGGCTCGACATCCCCGCCGAGCGCGATACCGTGGTACGCGTTGACGGCGGAGTCGTCCGGGCCGACATTGGAGCGCCCATCCGTTGGCGCGCCAGCTTCCGTGGCGACACTCTGACTCGACTCGAGCGCGTCGACGGCGGACGGCTCCAGGAGTGGGTCGAGCGCACGTCCGAACAGAAGATCCGCTACCGCCACGAGAGCGCGCGTCGTTCGCTCTCGCTCGTCATCCAACGGTCCGATGCCGTCCCTGCGTTCGATGCGTCGATCTGGCACTTTTAGGGCGCTCGCGCTGCTGCTCCTCAGCAGCGCCTGCGTCACGAAATACGGGTTTTCCGGCGGTGGCTTCCCGTCGCACATCCGGACGATGGCAATCCAGCCGTTCGACAACGAGACGCCAACGCCGGAGGTCCAGCGCGAGCTGCTCGATGTCATGCACAAGGAGCTCCAGGGACGCCTGGGCGTCCGGGATGCCCCCGAGGCGCGCTCCGACGCCGTCGTCCGCGGAGTCATCCGGTCGTATGACGCCGACGTGCCGGTCGCGTACAGCTCCAATCCGGCCCAGGCGGTGACCGCACGGCGTCGGCTCCGTATCTCTCTCGACGTCCAGATCGTCGATCTAACGAACAACCGGACGATCTGGGAAAAGAAGTCGTTGAGTGCGGAGGGCGACTATGCCGAGCGGGACGAAGCCGGCGGTCGACGCGACGCGCTCAAGCGCATCGTGAATGACATCGTCGAAGGAGTGCAGTCACAATGGTGAGAGTGCGTTCGGGAAGTTCGTCGCTCGGATGTCTCTTCGCGCTGCTGCTGCTCTCGGCGGCGGTCTATTTCGGCGTCAACGTAGGCGAGGTGTACTTCCGGTACGCCCAGTACAAGGACGCGATGCGGCAGGAGGTGCGCTTCGCGGCCCATAATTCGGATCAGGTCATCCTGCGCCATCTGCGCGTGCGGGCTGACTCGCTCGGATTGCCCGAAGCCGCCGGCGAAGTCACGTTGCAGCGGGACGGACGACACATCGAGATGGAATCGGAATACTACGAGCACATCGAGCTGCCGCTCATCGTGCGCGAAGTCCGTTTCAACCCGCACGCCGAGGGGATCTTTTGACGGCTGCGGCCCCGCCGCGCGATCCCGCTGCGAAGGTGCACGACTGGGAGTCGGCGCGCGTCTGGCGCCATGACCGTGGCGGTCGCGTCGTCTTCACGAACGGCGTGTTCGACCTCATCCATCCTGGACACGTCGACGTCCTGCTCGGCGCTCGTCGCGCCGGCGATCATCTCGTCGTCGGCATCAATAGCGACGCGTCGGTGCGTCGTCTCAAGGGCCCCACACGTCCCGTGCGCACCGAGGTGGAGCGCGCGTTCGTCGTTGCCGCGATGGAGATGGTAGATTGCGTCGTGCTGTTCGAGCAGGACACGCCCCTCGAGCTCATCGAGCTGCTGCGACCGGACGTGCTGGTCAAGGGCGGCGACTATCGCGAGGAGACGATCGTCGGCGCCTCGCAGGTTCGCGGCTGGGGCGGCGACGTGCGGGTCATCCCGCTCACGCCCGGCCAATCGACGACAAACATCATTCGAGTACTTCGTGGCGACTCAGCAGTCTGATCCCGCACGCGTCGGACGCGCCATCGACGCGCTCCGTCCCGTCAGCCTCGAGCGCGGCGCTGCGCCTAACGCCGAGGGTTCGTGCCTCGTCTCCTTCGGCAGCACGCGAGTCCTCTGCACGGTCTCCGTCGAGGATGGAGTTCCTGGCTGGCGTCGCGGTCGCGGCGAGGGGTGGATGACGGCGGAGTACTCGATGCTGCCGCGCGCGACGTCGACGCGCACGTCGCGCGAGCGCGGGCAGGTCGGCGGTCGCACCCAGGAGATCCAGCGGTTGATCGGTCGGAGCATCCGCGCGATGCTGGATGATTTTGCGTGGGGTGAGTACACGCTCAAGATCGATTGCGATGTCCTCCAGGCCGATGGTGGCACTCGTACGGCGGCTATCACCGGCGCCTGTGTCGCGGTCATCGACGCGTTCGACTGGATGGTCAAGAAGGGCAAGCTGAAACGTTCGCCGGTGAAGCGACGCGTCGCCGGTGTCAGTGTCGGCGTGATCAAAGGCGAGCCGCGTCTCGACCTCGAGTACGTGGAGGACGTCGTCGCCGATGTCGACATGAACGTGGTGATGAGCAGCGCGGGGCAGTTCGTCGAAGTGCAGGGCACCGGTGAGCACGGCACCTTCGATCGCGCAGAGCTCGACCGCTTGCTCGACCTCGCCGCCAAGGGGCTCGCGGAGCTGGACGCGTGTCAACGACAAGCGCTCGGACTCTGAGCGGCGCGTCGCCCTGGCTTATTGCGACGCGCAGTGTCGGCAAGCTTCGCGAGCTTCGTCCGATCTTCGCCGGGGCCGGCGTCGCGGTGATCGATCTGACGGAGGCGGACATCGAGGAAGCGGCCGCCGAAGAATCCATCGAGATCCACGAGACGTTCGAGGGGAACGCCTCGGCGAAGGCTCGCTATTTCTTCGAGCGCGGTGGTGGCCGGAACGTCATCGCCGACGACTCGGGCCTGCAGGTGGACGCGCTGGGCGGCGCCCCGGGAGTGCGAAGCAAGCGATGGAGCGGCAGGATCGATTTGCTGCCGCCCGAGCTCGACCTGGCGAACAACGCGCTCCTCCAATCCCGGCTCGCCGGCGTCGCAGATCGCCGCGCCCGCTTCGTGTGCGCTGCTGGGTGGTGCGGACCGGCGGGGACGCTCGTTGTGCGAGGTGAGGTTCCCGGCATCATCGTGGACGATGCGGAGGGCGAACATGGCTTCGGCTACGATCCGCATTTCTTTTCGACCGAGCTCGGGATGACGCTCGCCGCCGCATCGACGGCGGAGAAGCAGCAGGTGAGTCACCGAGGTCGTGCCTTCGCTGCGCTCATCGTTGCGCTCCGCGCGAGAGGCGTGTTGGAGGCGCGGTGATTCGAGAGATAAGGTGCACCGAGCGTGGGAGTTGACCGTCGTCGGGGCGTCCGTTATTGTTGGGTTCTCATGCGGGGCGTAGCGTAGCCTGGTATCGCGCCTGCTTTGGGAGCAGGAGGTCCCCGGTTCAAATCCGGGCGCCCCGACCTGGCAGGAGCTCGGGCAGTAGAGCAGACCTGTCGCGACTGAAGCGCCAGTAGCTCAGTTGGATAGAGCAACAGCCTTCTAAGCTGTGGGTCGGGGGTTCGATTCCCTCCTGGCGCGCCACAAGTCGAGAGCGAGAGAGCGCCCTTAGCTCAATTGGTTAGAGCAACTGACTCTTAATCAGTAGGTTCTCGGTTCGATTCCGAGAGGGCGCATTGGCGAGGGGCCTGGGAAACCAGGCCCCTTGCTTGCAGGTAAATGTCGTGTCCGAAACGATGCGATCCGTGGCCGATGTCGCGGTTCATGCGGGCTCGGGTGTATTGGAGCCAGCGGGAGCGACAGGGATCGGGCGGTTAAGCACAGACGATCGCATCGGCGCACAGACGTCGTAGTGGGGTTGCGGATGCCGGTGAGCCGCGCTATAATACGCGGCTCCCCCTGAAGTTTTTCTCTCGAGTCGCAGGCGCGATCGAGCGAGGGCGGAACCTTGGCGAGATCGAGGTCGCATTTCGGGGGAACGTCGAGGGTGGGACGCGTTGGAGATGATGGCCGACGCACTTGACGATGTTGTGACACAAGGGTATTATTGAAGGCTGTCACGGAAACGTGACTCCAAGCAAATTAGACGCTGTTTGACAATCGAGAGTGGAATCAGAATGTGCGAGGCGAACTCGTATTAGCTCGTCGGTCTACAGGGGCCGGGGAGCCGAGTTCAATTACCTGTACATATTCAATGATTCGGACGCGCTGTCACACGCATAGCACATGCGACAGCGTGAGACAGCAGTTCGATTCAAAGAGCTATATCAATCTCTTGGAGAGTTTGATCCTGGCTCAGGACGAACGCTGGCGGCGTGCTTAACACATGCAAGTCACGGGGGTCCCGCAAGGGATAACCGGCGAACGGGTGCGTAACACGTGAACAACCTGC
>JBDSDB010000044.1:0-6599 GCA_039920785.1 Gemmatimonadaceae bacterium | reverse complement strand
ATGGCGGAGAGCAGCTGCTGAGCAGCGGCGTCGACGTCCCCCAGGATGGAATGAAGGTGAAGATCGAGAGTAAGACGTGAACGGTTCGTCGGTGAACGGTTAGTCAGCCGGCCTCGGGACGCAGGAGATCACCGAGGCCGGCCGAGAGCCGAAGAACCGTTCACCGACGAACGATCCAATCAAACCAACAGACCTTCGCCCCCAGACCCATGCCCCTCGTCGAGATCCGCGACGTCTACAAGTCGTTCAAGCGCGAAGCCCAGACTGTCGAGGTGTACAACGACCTCACCATCGACTTCGAGGAAGGAAGCTTCACCGCGCTGATGGGCCCGTCCGGTTCGGGCAAATCCACGCTGCTCAACCTCGTGGCCGGCCTCGACAAGCCGACGAGCGGCAGCGTGCGCGTCGCCGGCCAGGAGGTGAGCGCGATGAATTCGTCGCAGCTCGCCGCGTGGCGGTCGCGCACCATCGGCTTCGTCTTCCAGTCGTACAACCTGCTCCCCGTCCTCACCGCACATCAGAACGTCGAGCTGCCGCTGCTGCTCACGGACCTCGACAAGAAGGACCGCAACGAGCGCACCAAGATCGCCTCGACGTCGTGGGACTTGGCGACCGGATGGATCACTATCCGCGACAGCTCTCCGGCGGACAGGAGCAGCGCGTGGCCATCGCTCGGGCCATCGTCGCCGACCCCACGCTCATCCTGCTCGACGAGCCCACCGGGCAGCTCGACTCGAAGAGCTCGGACGAAGTGCTGGAGCTGCTGCGCCGGTTGAACGAGGAGTTCAGCAAGACGATCATGGTGGTGACGCACGACGCCAAGGCGGCCGACCGGGCGAAGACGGTGCTGCACCTGGAGAAGGGCGTGCTGCTGGAGCGCGCAGGCGTCGCTACGGGCGGCGCGCTGGGTGCGCCTGGTGTGGCGGAGGTGGCCCGGTGAAATTCCTCCCACTCGTCCTGGCGAACCTCAAGCGTCACAAGCTGCGCACGATCCTCACCATGAGCAGCGTGGCGCTCGCGCTCTTCCTGTTCGCGTCGCTCCGCACCGTGGTGACGACGCTCAACGCCGGGTCGCAGGTGAGCAGCGCGTCGCGGATGATCACGCAGAACGCGACCGCCTTCGTGATCCCGCTTCCAATGAGCTATGTGCAGCGACTGAAGTCGGTGCAACACGTCGAGGACGTGACGTGGGCCAACTGGTTCGGCGGCAAGTACGGCGACGGCAAGAAGTTCTTCGCGCAGTTCGCCATCGATCCGGAGTCCTACCTGCGGATCTACCCCGAGATCCAGATCCCGGCGGACCAGAAGGCGGCGTTCCTCAAGGAGCGGTCGGCGGCGATCGTCGGCGAGAAGCTGCTGACGGACTTCGGCTGGAAGGTGGGAGACAACGTGACGCTTCAGGGCACGATCTTCCCGGGCGACTGGACGTTCACGATCCGCGGCGTCTATCACCCGACGCTGCCGGAGTACGGGAACGATTCGTTCATGTTCCACTACGACTATCTGTATGAGCGTGAGCCGACCCGGGTGACACCGGGCTGGTTCATCATGAAGATCGACGATCCGAACGCCGCGCCGACCGTCGCCAAGACGATCGACGACCAGTTCCGGAATTCCACCGCGCCCACCAAGACGGGCACCGAGAAGGCGTTCGCCGCCGGCTTCGCCAGCATGTGGGGGAACGTCAAGCTGCTGATGAGCACCATCGGCATGGCCGTGGTGTTCGCGATCCTCCTCGTCACGGCGAACGCGATGATGATGAATCAGCGCGAGCGGACCTCCGAGGTGGCCGTGATGAAGACCGTCGGCTTCTCCGATCGTCGCGTGTTCGGGCTCGTCATCATCGAAGCGGCGGTGATCTCGCTGACCGGCGCCATTCTCGGACTCGGTGCGGCGATATTGCTCCCGGTCGTCACCGGGTTCGGTCAGGGCGGATTCCTGCCGGGCTTCCGCGTCACGGGCGGCACGCTCGTCGTCGGCACCGTGGTGGCGCTCGTGCTCACCGTGGCCAGCGGCGTCTTCCCCGCGTGGCAGGCGGCAAAGCTGCCCGTCGTGCAGGCGCTCAGGAGGGTCGAATAGTGAAGATCCCCTTCATCTACAACGTGCGCAGCGTCACGCAGCGCCCCGTCTCGACCGCGCTCACCGCGCTCGGCATCGCACTGGTGGTCGCGGTGTTCGTCGCCATGCTGGCGCTGGCCAACGGCTTCGTCGCCGCGCTGGCGACGACAGGCTCCCCCGACAATGTGCTGCTGCTGCGGCGCGGCGCCGACAGCGAGCTGTCGAGCGGCATCCCGCGCGAGGCGATCAGCATCATCTCGTCGTCGCCGCACATCGCCGCCGGCGCCGATGGCCGCCCGATGGTGAGCCCGGAGACGTACATCGTGATCAACATCCCGCGTATGGGTGGCGGGGCGTTCGACGTCGCCAACGTCGTCGCGCGCGGCGTGTCGGACAAGGCGTTCGAGGTGCGGCGCAACGTCAAGGTGATCGAGGGCCGCCGCTTCGCCTCGGGGCAGAGCGAGATCTGCGTGGGCTCCAAGCTCAAGGGCCGCTTCAACAACGTCAACGTTGGCGACGTGCTCCGCTTCTCCAACCGCAACTGGAACGTGGTCTGCCGCTTCACCGCCGAGGGCTCGAGCTTCGAGTCCGAGATCTGGGGAGAGAACGAGCAGTTCCAGAGCGTCTTCCGCGGCCAGGGGTTCCAGGACGTCGCCTTCCGGCTCAAGGACGCGGCGGGCTTCGACGAGGCCAAGCGCGCCTTCCTCGCGGACCAGCGCATTCAGGTGGACGCGCACCGCGAGTCGGAGTTCTACGCCAGCCAGTCGCAGCTGCTGGGCAACATCCTTCGCTTCCTCGCGATCATGATCACCGGGATCATGGCGGTGGGCGCGGTGTTCGGCGCGGTGAACACGATGTACGCCGCAGTGAGCTCGCGCACCTCGGAGATTGCCGTGCTGCTCACACTCGGCTTCCACCCGCGCAGCGTGCTCGCGAGCTTCCTCGCGGAGTCGGCGGTGATCGCCTTCATCGGGGGGGTGCTGGGCTGCCTCCTCGCGCTGCCGATCAACGGCGTGGTCACCAGCACCACGAACTGGGCGAGCTTCAGCGAGATCGCGTTCGCCTTCCGCGTCACGCCGATGCTGTTGCTCGCCGGACTGAGCTTCGCCGTGGTGATGGGCGTCGTCGGAGGATTCTTCCCCGCGCGGCGGGCGTCGAAGATGCCGGTGATTCAAGCGCTGCGGTAGCGCGGGAACTGCGGGACGAGCGAGGATCGTACAGTAGGGTATGACTGCGCTCATCACCGTCGCCGGAGAGGAACTTGAGCTGCATCCGGAGCGCGCCGTCTACTGGCGCCGCCGCGGTGCGCTCCTCGTCGCCGATCCGCACTTCGGTAAGGCAGCGTCGTTCCGCGCGCTCGGCGTTCGGGTGCCCAGCGGAACGACCAGCAACGCCATCACCCGGCTCGACACCCTGATTGCGCGGCTCGCGCCCGCTCGCATCGACTTTCTCGGCGACTTCCTCCACTCCCGCGAAGGGCGGAACGCCGGGACCTTCGCCGCGCTCGCCGCATGGCGAGCGGCGCATTCCGGCGTCGAGATGCGCATCGTGCGCGGCAACCACGACCGGCGCGCCGGCGATCCGCCGTCGGAGGTCGGCATCACGTGCGTGGACGGCCCCGTTGCCGACGCGCCATTCGCACTGGCGCATCATCCCGTGGCCGTCGCGAACGCGTACGTACTCGCCGGCCACGTGCACCCGTGCGCGGTGCTCGTGGGTCTCGCACGCCAGCGCGCACGGCTCTCCTGCTTCTGGTTCGGCCGGAACGTCGGCGTGCTGCCGGCGTTCGGAGAGTTCACTGGATGTGAAGAGGTGAACGCGCACACGGACGACGAGGTCTGGGTCGTTGCGGACGACGGCGTCGTCCGCGTCACCGTACCTCGCGAGAGCTAGCGTCGCTTCGTGATGCGGTCGCGGCGTCAAGCGGCGAGGCATGGCCGGTTCCGAAGGTGCGGTCTCTTGCCCTCCGCGGGCGAACCTCGCAAGATGTCTCAGCATGGAGAATTCATGAATCGCACATCCGTCTTCGCGGCCGTCGCGCTGCTCGCCCTTCCGGCCGCTCGCGTCCACGCGCAGGACCACGCGCACCCGCGGGGCGCGTCCGCGGAAAGGCTTGGCACTGTGCACTTCGCGACCTCGTGCAGCCCCGCGGTCAACTCGCAGTTCGACCGCGCTGTCGCGCTGCTGCACTCGTTCGAGTTCGGCGCGTCGATCAAGGCCTTCGATCAGATCCTGGCCACCGACTCCACCTGTGCCATGGCGCACTGGGGGATCGCCCTCAGCCGGTGGACCAATCCGATGGCGGCCGGCAACCGCGCGCCCGCGCTGCTCCGACAGGGGAAGGCCGCCGCCGACGCAGCGTCGCGGCTCGGGGCGCGCGTGTCCGAGCGCGAGCAAGGCTACATCCGCGCCATCGGTCAGCTCTATGAGGATTTCGAGAACAGGGATCAGCGCACGCGCGTCCTCGCGTACGAGCGGGCGATGAGCGAGCTCGTGACGCGCTTCCCGCAGGATACCGAGGCCAGGATCTTCCACGCGATCGCGCTCACCGCGTCGGCGCTGCCGACGGACAAGAGCTACGCGAACCAGCTGAAGGCGGGCGCGGTGCTCGAGTCTCTCCTCGCGGCGCAGCCCAACCACCCCGGGCTGGCCCACTACATCATCCACACCTACGACTATCCGGCGCTCGCGGGCCGCGCGCGCTCGGCGGCGCGCCGCTACGCGAACATCGCGCCCTCTGCCGCGCACGCGCTGCACATGCCCTCGCACACGTTCACGCGAGTCGGCATGTGGCAGGAGTCGGTGAACACGAACACGCGGTCCATCGACGCCGCGCGAAGCACCGGCTCCATCGCTGAAGCGCTGCACGCGACCGACTACGCCGTCTACGCCAATCTTCAGCTGGGACGCGAGGCGGAGGCGAAGCGGCTGCTCGACGGACTTCCCGCGCTCGCCGCGCGCTTCGACCCGAACGCGATCACCGGCGCCGCGCCTGCGTCCGCCGCGTACTTCGCGCTTGCGGCAATCCCCGCGCGCTGGGTGCTGGAGCGACGCGCATGGGCCGAAGCGGCCGCGCTCGAGCCGAAGGCGAGCGCCCATCCGTACACCGAGGCGATGACGTACTACGTCCGCGCGCTCGGCGCGTCGCATACGGGCGATCTGGCGAACGCGCGATCGGCCGCCGACTCCCTCGCGTCCGTCGAGAAGCGGCTCAACGCCAGTGGCGAGGCGTACTGGTCGGAGCAGGTCGCCATCCAACGCCTCGTGGCTGGTGCCTGGATCGAGCTCGCCGAGCGCCGCAGCGAGGACGCACTGAAGCACATGCGCGAGGCCGTCGCGCGCGAGGAAGCGACCGAGAAGAACGCCGTCACCCCGGGCCCATTGGCGCCGGCGCGCGAGCTCCTTGGCGACATGCTGATGGCGCTCGGCCGGCCCGCCGAGGCGCGCGTCGAGTATCGGGCCTCGCTGAAGCGGGAGCCGAACCGGCGGTACCTCGTGCGCCGGGTGGCTGGAAAGACGTCGAAGCGTTAGCTCGGGTCGCCCTAGTCCGCCGGAGGATCCGCGGTCGAGTCGAGAAGCTCGCGCGCCAGCGAGGCGTCGCCGGCGCGCACGAGGAGGCGAACCGGATAGAGCATCGCGATGCTCGGCAGCGCGCCGCCGGCCGTGTCTGCCGCGACGCGCGCGGGGATACCGTTCGCCTCGAGTACCGCGGAGGCGAACTGCGCATCCAACTCCGTGCCGAACTCGCGGAGGACGATGATGTCGTCGTCGTCCGCGCGCTCAGACATGCGCCGCTCGCGTCGCCTTCACCCGGCGTGCTCGGCGTTGTCCACGATGCTCTTCGCCCCTTCTGCGTGCGCGCAGTGCGCGCAGCAGTAGAAGGTGCCGTTCGCCTCGACGCCGTGGCCGACGATCTTGCAGCCGCAGTGCGAACAGATCGGCGCCAGCTTGTGGATCGCGCACTCGAAGCTGTCGAACGTATGCGTCTGCCCGGCGGTCACCACCTGGAACGCCAGGTGGTAGTCGTTACCGCACACCTCGCACTTCGCCATGAGTCCTCCTCGTGGGGGAGTGTGGTTGCATGACAAGGCGCGTGCCGGCGGAGGCGAACTCTCCCGGTTCCACTCGCTTCACCCCGCGGGAAAGCGGCGAGCCGGTACCCATCGGCGATCCGCGTCTGCCTTACGTGGCCGGCATCGGCACGCGCCCGTTCATCAGTGTGCCGACAACGCCGCCGATGGCGCCAGTCACGGTGGAGCTCACCGTGCCGAGGAGGAGCAGCGAGGCTGGCACGTCGCCGAGCAGGAAGGAGACGAAGATGCCAAGGAACGCGCACGCCGCGCCGGCGATCAGCCCACCGATCGCCGCCGAGCCTTTTGTGGCCGGACGGGCGAGCCGAGCGTAGAGCATGCCCGCCAGCAAGGAGATTCCCATCCCGCCGACGGCGAAGAGGGCCGCGACTGCGGGACTGAAGTGACCAGCGACGACCATCGCGATCTGGAGCACCGTGCCGGCGAGCGTGGCGAGAACGAGGGGGCGGG
>JBDSDB010000043.1:0-41454 GCA_039920785.1 Gemmatimonadaceae bacterium | reverse complement strand
GTGCACTATCACGGAAAGCCGCGCGCCGCGCTCCACGCACCGTGGGATGGCGGGTTCGTCTGGGGACGCGACAGCCTCGGCGCGCCATGGATCGCGTCGGCGGTGCAGGGCTACGGAGCGAGCGCGTGGTGGCCGAACAAGGACACGCAGGCCGACGAGCCGGACAGCCAGCGCGTGGCGATCACGGTGCCGAACGGGATGACCGACGTCTCGAACGGCCGGCTTCGCCGCACGATCAAGAACGCGAGCGGCACGACGACGTTCGACTGGTTCGTGAAGAGTCCCATCAACAACTACGACGTCGCCGTGAACGCGGGGAGCTACACCCATTTCGCCGACACCTACGATGGCGAGTCAGGGAGGCTCACACTCGACTACTGGCCGCTCGCCTATCATCTGGCCGCGGCAAGGAAACAGTTCGCGCAGGTGAAGCCGATGCTCGCGTGCTTCGAGCACTGGTTCGGACCGTTTCCATGGTACGAGGACGGCTACAAACTGGTCGAGACGCCGCATCTCGGCATGGAGCACCAGAGCGCCGTCGCCTACGGCAACCACTACGTCAACGGCTACCTCGGGAACGATCTCTCCGGCACGGGGCACGGCCTGCAATGGGATTTCATCATCGTGCACGAGAGCGCGCACGAGTGGTTCGGCAACAGCATCACGACGCGCGACATCGCCGACATGTGGGTGCACGAGAGCTTCGCCAACTACGCCGAGAACATCTTCACCGAATGCCAACAGGGAAAGGCGGCCGGCGCGGCGTACGTGATCGGCACGCGGCGCGCCGTCCAGAACGACGGCCCGATCGTCGGAACGTTCGGCGTGAATCGTGAAGGCTCGGGCGACATGTACTACAAGGGCGGAAACATGCTGCACACCATCCGCCAGATCGTCGACGACGACGAGAAGTGGCGCGCGATCCTTCGCGGTCTGAGCTCGACCTTTCGGCATCGCGTCGTGACCGGCGATCAGGTGCGCCAGTACGTCAGTGAGCAGGCGGGGGTGGACCTGAGCACGGTCTTCGCTCAGTACCTCACGACGACGAAGATCCCCGTGCTGGAGTACCGGGTCACGGGACAGAGCGTGGCGTACCACTGGGTCGATGTCGTGCTCGGCTTCACGATGCCCGTGCGCGCCACGGTCGGTGGCCAGGAGCTCGTCCTGCGGCCCACCGTGGAATGGCAGACCGTGAATGTTCCCGCGGGCGCTACACCGAGCGTCGCGGTGAACCCGAACTACTTCGTCATCTCGCGCGACGCGAACGCCCGGCCTCCTGCGCCGGCGCCCGTTCGGCGGTGACTCGGCGCCGCAGTGCGATGTTTCCGTTCAGCGAACGATGCGGAGCCCAACCGAGACGTTGAGCGAGCTCGGATCCACGTTCCGCCAGGCGACCGTTTCCATACCTCGCCCGATGGCCCTGCCGAGGAACGCACCGACGAGGCCGCCCCCCAGCGCGCCAAGGACGCCGCTCGAGAAGGGATCGCCGAGCGTTGGATACGTGCTACCAGTGATCGTCACCTGCTTGTCGGCCGACGTTGCACCGACCACCGCGCCGAGGACCCCTCCGACGATCGCTCCGCCGATCGCTCCCTCGCGCTGGCGGGTCCGAACGCCGAGCCCCACCTGCAGCCGGCTCACCGAACGAGTCGCCACGGCGAGCCGGACTCCTTCTCTCGTCGTGAACGTCACGGAATCCGGCGACGCCGCCACGTAGCGCCCCTCGGCGGAGTTCGACATGGTGGACCGCCAGTCGACGCGCACCCGATCGCCTTCGTGCAGCGGGATGCGCTGTGCCGCGACGACCGGCGCGCACGCGATGGACGCGGCGAGTGAACAACCTATGGTGAGCGTCGCTCGGCATCGGGACATGGTGACTCCTCGGTCGGTTGCGTTGGCGAACGGATGCGCGGCCCGGCGACGAACGCGGCGAACGTATCGCGCAGACAGGGGATACGGCAATGCGTACGCCGTGGCCCATGGCGTGCTCTGGGCGCGCGGGTGACATTCCGATCGACCCCCCCGACCGTGGACCGCCGGCCGAGCGCTGGGGACTCGGTGGCAGCCCCTTCGCTCTGATGTCGTGACCGCACCGCGAGACCTGCCATCCGCCGAACCGACGGCACTCACCGAGCCAGGAGCGACCGCTTCCGACGACGGCGGCGCATCCACGCGCTGGGTCGTCATCGAGCCGCCCAGCGGATGGCTGCATCTCGGGCTCCGTGAGCTGTGGGAGCATCGGGAGCTCGTGTACTTCCTCACCTGGCGCGACATCAAGGTGCGGTACAAGCAGACCGCGCTCGGCGCCGCATGGGCGATCCTGCAGCCATTGAGCACGATGATCGTGTTCAGCCTGTTCTTCGGCCGGCTGGCGAAGGTGCCGTCCGAGGGAGTGCCGTATCCGCTGTTCACTCTCGCGGCGCTCGTGCCGTGGACCTTCTTCGCCAATGGGCTGACGCAATCGGCGAACAGCGTGGTGACCAACCAGAACCTCGTCACCAAGATCTACTTCCCGCGGTTGGCGATCCCGATCGCCACTGTGCTCGCCGGGGCACTCGACTTCGCGCTGGCGTTCGCGTTGCTGCTTGGATTGATGCTGTCCTACGGCACTCCGCTCACGCCGCGCGTGTTCTGGGTGGTGCCGCTCTCGCTGCTCGCGCTCGTCGCGGCGCTCGGTGTGGGCTTTTGGCTGGCCGCACTCAATGTGCAATACCGCGACGTGCGCTACACGGTGCCGTTCCTCGCGCAGCTCTGGCTGTTCGCCACGCCGATCGCCTATCCGAGCAGCCTCCTCTCCGAGCCGTGGCGCACTGTCTACGGTCTCAACCCGATGGCCGGCGTCGTGGAGGGGTTCCGCTGGGCACTGCTGGGCACCAGCGGCGCGCCCGGACCGATGCTCGTCGCCTCCTCCGTTGCCGCGCTCGTGGTCGCGCTGAGCGGCGCGCTCTACTTCCGGCGAATGGAGCAGACATTCGCCGACATCGTCTGACCGATGAGCCACTCCGGATGACGACGGTGATCCGCGCTACCACGCTTGGCAAGCGCTATGAGCTGGGAAGGGGGCGCGCGATTCGGAAGGATCGCACGCTTCGTGAATCGCTCATGGAAGGCGCGGGCGAGATGGTGCGCGGACTCCGGGCAGGCGCGGCGCGCGTGGAGGAGCGCGAGTTCTGGGCGCTCCGCGACGTGTCGTTCGAGATCGCGCATGGCGAAGCGGTGGGAGTGATCGGCGGCAACGGGGCGGGCAAGAGCACGCTGCTCAAGCTGCTGTCGCGCGTCACCGCGCCCACGACCGGACGCTGCGAGATCCGCGGCCGAGTCGGGTCGCTCCTCGAGGTGGGAACGGGATTTCATCCCGATCTCACCGGGCGCGAGAATGTCTTCCTCAACGGCGCCATCCTCGGCATGCGCCAGCGGGAGATCGCGCGCAAGTTCGACGAGATCGTCGCGTTCGCCGAGGTAGAGCAGTTCATCGACACGCAGGTGAAGCGCTATTCCAGCGGGATGTACCTGCGGCTCGCGTTTTCCGTGGCGGCCCATCTGGAGCCCGAGGTGTTGCTGGTGGACGAGGTGTTGGCCGTGGGTGACGCGGCCTTCCAGAAGAAGTGTCTCGGCAAGATGGGGGACGTTGCGGCGGCGGGCCGTACGGTGCTGTTCGTCAGCCACAACATGGATGCGGTGCAGCGGCTCTGTGCGCGCGCGATGCTCGTCGACAGAGGCAGGATCGCCGCCGACGGCGACAGCCGCGACATCACCGCCCGATACGTGCTTCATGGCACGCCGTCGAGGGGTCCGGACCAGCGTCTGGACCTGGCGGAGGCCGCTCGATCGGGCACCGGCGACGTGCGCTTCGTCGCGGTGAGCTATCGCTGCATCGGTGGGGGGGCTGCGCGAGCTCCCCTACCCGATGCGCCCATCGAGTTCGATCTCGAGCTCGACGCCGAGCGCCGTTTGTCGCTCGGCAGTCTCGCGGTGGTCATCTCCGATCGTCGCGGCACGAAGCTGGTCAACGCAGACACGGTCGCACTCGGGGCGGTCATTCCTCTGGACGCGGGACGGAACCGCGTGCGAGTCGGAATCGACGCCCTGCATCTCAAACCCGGGAGCTACGTCGTTGGACTGTGGGCCGCTGACGGCCTCGGAACGGCATACGACTTCGTGGAGCGTGCCCTGGAGCTGGAGGTCGCGTCGGACGCACCGCAAGCGCTCGGTGTCACCCCACGGAGCAACGGGCTCGTGACGTGTCGATTCACCGCGTCACGCCTACCGCCCAACGGGTCGTGACGGGCTCGCCCACGGTACCCCGCGTGTCCGTGGTGATGGCCGTGCACGACGGCGAACAGTATGTCGGCGCCGCGGTGGACAGCGTGTTGGGGCAGAGCTTTCGGAACTTCGAACTGCTGGTCGTCGACGACGGATCGGCGGATCGCAGCGCCGAGATCGTGCGCGAGCGAACGGATCCGCGCGTGCGCGTCCTGGCGAACGATCGCAACATCGGACTCGCACGCAGCTTGAACCGTGGCCTCGGCGAAGCGCGCGGCGAGCTCGTGGCGCGCCTCGATGCGGACGACCTGTGCGTGCCGGACCGCCTGCTGCGTCAGGTCGCGTTCATGGATGCGAATCCCGAGATCGCACTCGCCGGGAGCTGGTACCTCGAGATCGACGCCGATGGGAGCGTCGGCCCTCGCCGCTCGCTCCCCGTGGATCACTGGGACCTTCGATGGCAACTACTTCTCTCGTGCCCGTTCGTGCACTCCGCCGTGATCTGGCGGCGGCAGAAGGTGGCCGATGCGGTAGGGCACTACGACGAGCGACTCGTCTATTCCATGGACTACGATCTGTGGCGTCGGATCTCGGAACGCCTCCGCGTGGCCAACTTGCCGGAGTACCTGTTGCATCTGCGCGTGCACTCTGCGTCGATGACCGCGACCTACGGCGCGCGAGCGCGCGAGGGGGT
The DNA here is from genome assembly GCA_039920785.1 of Gemmatimonadaceae bacterium. Lineage (GTDB taxonomy): Bacteria > Gemmatimonadota > Gemmatimonadetes > Gemmatimonadales > Gemmatimonadaceae > AG11. Next base: position 36,497 of record JBDSDB010000043.1, on the reverse strand, counting down.
GCGTTTGCGAGCGGCTCGTGTGGCTTCCCTGCTCGGCTGGCCCGCGGCGGACGTGGAGGGGAATGAGAGGCGGCTCGTGCAGCTCTACAACCTTCTCCTTGGCACGCCCCGCGATCGCACGGTGCGGGAGGTCGTCTCGGATGCGGGGGAACTGATCAGGTTGCACGACGCTTTCGTGGCGAGCGAGATCGGCCTGCCAGTGCAGGAGGCACGAAGACAGAGTCGGATGCTTCGCGCGCGCCTTGCACGCCGCATGTTGCGAGCGTCGAGAGACGCCCCGTCGGATGAACGCGGCGGCGCGAGCCGGATGCTGCTGCTCGCGGTCGCCGACCTCGCGCCCCGCTCGCTGGCCAGCCGCGAAGGCCTGCGCGCCTGCCTCGCGCTGGTGCGACGCAGGCTGATCGGGCCGTGAGTGAAGGACCGTTGGTCTCCGTGGTGATGCCCTTTCTCGACGTTGCCGCATTTCTCGCGGAGGCGATCGAGAGCGTGCGCGCGCAGACTTACGCGCGCTGGGAGCTCCTTCTCTGCGACGACGGCGCCACCGATGGGAGCTCTGACGTCGCGCGGGCGTATGTTGCGCTGGATCCCGAGCGGATCCGGTATCTCACGCACGAAGGTGGAGGGAATCGCGGTGCCAGCGCGGCACGAAACCTGGGCCTGCGGCACGCACGGGGCGAGATCATCGCGATGCTGGATGGCGACGATGTCTGGTTTCCCGACAAGCTCGCAGCGCAGATAGCGATTCTCGCGGAGCGGCCGGACGCGGACGCGCTGTATGGTGCGACCGAGTACTGGTACAGCTGGACTGGTGCGCCCGAGGATGCGGAGCGTGACTACTTTCCGCCGGCGGGGATCGCCCCTGACACGCTGCTCGCGCGCGAGGAGCTCATCGCCAGATTGCTGCGTCGCGAGATGATGTCGCCCTGCACGTGCAGCATGGTGGTGCGCGCCGACGCGGTGCGCCGCGCCGGAGGATTCGTGGAGGAGTTCCGCCACATCTACACGGACCAGGTGTTCTACGCTCGGCTGTCGCTCGTGGCGACGGTGCTGTACGTAGACCACTGCTGGGATCGATATCGCCGGCACTCGGCCTCCGCGTACGCCGGCGTCCAGCGCGCGGGCGAAGGCGGGGTCGCGCGCCTGCACTTTCTCACCTGGCTGGAGGGATTCCTCGCGCAGGACGGGGTACGAAGCGGACCTGCGCTGCGTATCGCATTGCGTGCAGCGCTGCGGCGCGAGCGGCATCCGCGGATGTTCGGACTGATCGACCGCGCTCGCGCAACGCTTCGGCGGTCAACGGGCCGGTGGCGATGACGGCGCTTTCGTCGCCCGCACGCCGACCACGATGGGAAAGTACGGGTCGTGCACGTCCAGCTTGCGGCGCGGGAGCTCCTCGAGCACGGCGCCGCGGAGGAACGCGATGCCTGCCAGCACATTCCCGTACGTGCACACGCCGACGTTCTCCGCGCCGAACACCTCGCCGAACATCCGCGCGCACGCGAGCGCGGTGAAGCGCCAATAGTCGCACTCCAGCCCGTAGCGTGGGATGATGCGGCTCACGAGCGGCACGGTCACCAACAGCACGCCCCCGGGTTTGAGCAGGCTGTGCGACTGCGCGATCGCCGCGCGGTAGTCGTAGATGATGTGCAGGGTCTGCGTGAGGATGAAGCAGTCGAACTGCCCCCTCGGGATCCCGTCGCCCACCGCCAGATCGGCGACGATGGTCGCGTCCGGATTGTGCGCGTCGACGTCGAGGATGTCGAACTGCGTGACGCCGCGATCGAAACGGTGCGTGTACGCGGCGCTCTTGACCTCGAGTGCACGCCCGCGAACGTCCGCGGCATGCGTCTCCAGGAATTGCTCGATGTAGTACCGGTCCACCGGTGTACCGCGATCGAACCCCCATTCGGTGCTCAGCGGCTTCACGCTCCTCATCCCGAACAGCGACGGACGTCGCAACCGACGAAGAGGCTGCGACCACGGCGCGAGCAGCTTGCGAATCCGATCCATCATGCGGTGACTCCTTCGAGCTCGACGTCGAACAGCCGCAGGAAACGACTGCTCCGCAGCAATGCATCGCTCGGTGGAGCGCCGGCGTCGGCACGGAGCTGCAGATAGTCGGAATGTGCGTGCAACACCCAGGCGAACAGACGCAGCGGCGGCAGCAGTTCCGGGCCCAACCCCAGCCGCGCGAGGTATCGGCGGGCACAGGCGTGATTCAACCGTCCCACGCGAGAGCTCGGCGACCACGCGATGCGATACGCCTCCTCGAAGCGGCCGCTCGTCCACGCGCCTTCCAGGTAATAGACGGCGTGGGTGAAGAAGTACGCCAGGTCGAGCGCCGGTAGCCCATTCGGCTCGCCAGACTCCCAATCGAGCACCACGAGACCGGCCGCACCGTCGAACACGTTCCACGGCGAGAAGTCGCGCTGTTCGCACACCACGGGGAGCGGCCCGAGCGCCCGCAGCGCTCGACGCGTGCGCTCCAGTCGCTCCACACCGACGACCGCACCGAAGTCGCTCGAGAATCGCTCGAACGCCGGCCCGATCACGCGATCCCAGGAACTCGTGCCAGCAAGTGCCGCCGCCGGTTCCGCGAACGCGAGCAGCCAGTCCGTCACTTGCTCGGCGATCTGTCCGTAGCTCCGTGCCGTCAGGAGCGCCGCCAGCGGAATACCGGTGAGTGCGCTGAGGCCCACGACGGGCGCGCCGTTCACCAGAGCGCGAAAGGCGACGCGAGGCACACCGTGTAGGTCCATCGGATGCCGCGCATGGACCTCGTCCAGCACGTCGGCCTCGCGCTCGACGCCCCTCACACTCTCGGGTGCGCGCGCGGTCTTGATGGCGACGCCTGGTGCGCCGGCATCGTCGAAGGTGAGCATCACCACCTTGCCGACCACGCGCTCGCCGAGCGTCACGAGTAGCCAGTCGTCGCCCGGCGCGGATCGCTCACGCGCGAGGCAAACGAGTTGCGGTGCGGTGGGCGCCGATGGACCGACGGCGACGATGCCGAGACGCTCGTGCAACCCCACGCGCGCGAGTGTCGCGCCCACACCAGTCCGCAGCTTCTCCGCGCGAACGCGCGTCGAGCGAGCCGCATTGCGCCAGTAGTGCGCGGCCGCCGCGCCCTCCGTGGGGAGCCACACCTCGCATCGCGCGGCGGAGGGCCACGCATGATACACGCGCGGCGCACGGAAGCCCGCGCGCTGCAACGCGCGCCGAAGCCGGCGCGGCGCATCCAGCCCAGTGCGCGTCCACTCGGTGTAGCACGCACCGTCCGGTCGCATCGCGGCGGCGAGCGCTCGCAGCGAGCTCTCGTCCGGATTCTCGGCGACGACGAGATCGTACGCGACGCCGGCATGCGGTACGTCGTCCACTCGCGACGCGACCACGCCGCAGCTCTCGCGCAGAGCAGCTCCGGCGAGACAGAGCGCACGCGCCGGCGCCGCGTCCGGAAGGAGATAGCGCCAATCGGCGCGTCGGAGCCGCGCATTGCGACTGTGCTCCGCATCGGGTGGCGTGGGTGCCGATGATCGTGGGGCCCCAAGGGCGGGGATGGGGAGCTCCGTCATCGACGAAGCAGCTCCTCGTACAACCGGCCAACCTCGGCGGCCATCGCCGCAGAGGAATGCTCGCGAGTCACGTAATCGAGCGCCGCGTCGGCGATGCGCACGGCGCGCTCTCGATCCACCAGCACGGCGCGAATGCCGGCGGCGAGTGCGCGACCGTCACCGGGCGCCACGAGCCAGCCCGTTTCGCCGTCGCGGACGATCTCGTCGGTGCCACCGATCGCGGTCGCGACCACGGGCACGTTGGCGGCCATCGCTTCCATCACGGAGAGTGGCAGTCCCTCGTACAACGACGGAAGCACGAAGACGTCGGCGACGGCCAGGAGCGAAGGCACATCGCGCCGATGTCCCAGGAAGCGCACCCGATCGTCGAGGCCGAGCGCCTCTGCGCGCGCCTCGAGCGCTGCGCGCTCCGGCCCGTCGCCGGCGATGACGAACGCCGCCTCGGGAAGGGCAGCGGCCGCGTCGAGCAGGAAACCCACGCCCTTCTGCGCATCCAGCCGCGCGACCGTGAGCACGAGCGGCGTCGAGTCGTCGCCTGCCAGCTCAGCGCGCAGTCGCTGATCGGGAGGGACCGGCAATCGCAGCGTGATCGCGTTGGGGATGACGCGCATCTTGGCGTCGGGAGCGTGAAAGCGTCCGCGCAGGCGTGCGGCGACGGAGCGTGAGACGGCGATGTGGCGATCGAGGCAGCGCGACAGGAACGCGTACTGCAGGTCGATGCCCGCGAGCGGCGGCATCTCGATGAACAGCTGCATCGAGGCCACGATGGCCGGAACGCGCGCGATGGATGCCGCGACGATCCCGTACCGGCACGACAACGACCAGGTCTGGTGCGCGTGGAACACCGCGACGCGCGCTCGTCGCAGCGACATCGCGAGTGAGGGGAGCGACGACACTCCTTCCATCGGTCGCGTCACCCGCGCCACCGGGTGGACGATGGCGCCGAGCGCTCGGGCCTCGAGCGCAACTTGCTCGGCGCCCGGCACCGCGGCGTGGAACAGCACGGAACGCCACTTCTCGCGGTCCAGGTCAGCCACGAGCTGGAGGAGCGCGCGCTCCGTGCCGCCGAACGCCTCGCTGTCCGAATAGTGCGCGACGGTGCGCAGCGCGGACGTGATCACGCGCGCGGCTGACGCTGCGGCGTTCCGCGCTCGTCCCGAGCGCCGCAGTGGTAGAAGTAGTCGAGCACCGCGGGATACAGGCGCTGCACCCACGCTGCATTGCGCTCTCCGAGCCACGTCACCACGCGTACGACGAGCTGGCGCAGCGAAGGAACGACGCGCGTCGACGCCAGCAGGAGCTGCACCGCCATCCGGCGACCGATGGGCTGTCCGCGCTGACCGCCGATCTTGAGCTGTTCCAGCGCGCCGGGATGTTTTCTCGCGAGGATGACCGCGGTGCGCCCCTTGGAGATGTTGTCTCTCGCGAGCGCGGCGAAGTCCTTCTCGTAGGTCTGCACCGCCACGGCGCTCGGCTCGAACACGAGACGTACGCCGGCGTCACGCAGTCGGATCGACAGCTCCAGGTCCTCGTTCCCGTAGAGTGTGAACCGCTCGTCGAAGCCACCCACGGCGTTCAGGACGTCCCGGCGAATCGAGAAATTCCCGCTGTAGAAATCCCGGAGGCGCAGCGGTCCCCCGGTGCTGGCGAGCCGCTCGAGGTGCCGGTTGAACTTCTTGCCGACGTACGATGCCGGCAGGCGGAGGTCCGGTGTCACCTCCACGGGCGCCGCGCCGAGCACGGCGAGCCGGCTGCCCGCGGGGTGTGCTCGCAGATGCGCCGAGAGGAAGCCGGGAGCCGGCCGCATGTCGTCGTCGAGCAGGACGATGAGCGGCGCGCGCGCCGCGGCGACGCCGGCGTTGCACGCGGCGGCGCGCCCTCGATTGTCCTGCCACAAGACTCGCCGCTCATGCGGCGAGATGAGCGACTCGGCCGCCTCGCGCGAGCCGTCATCCGAGCCGTCGACGATGACGACGACCTCATACTCGCCAGGGGAGAGCGTCTGCGACGACAGCGCTGCCAACGTCCGAAGCAGCGACGCGCGGCGCTGATGCGTCGGGATGACGACGCTCACGCGAGGTGTGCTCACCGCCTGCTCATGACGTGGGATCGCGCGAGGTGCCCATGCCGAACCGCCGTGAGAGTGTGCTCAGCGGTCCCTGCATGGTTCGCACCGGGTCACCGCCCCCGATGCGAAGCGCGAAGTCTTGCATCGTCTCGCCCCCGAGAACGGGGATCCGCGGAAGGGCGAGCAGCTCCTCCTCCGGCGTCGCCAGCCGGCGCTCGACCGTGCACGCGGTGTGGTAGCCCACTTCGGCCGCGATGTCGCGCGTCTCGCCCGAGAACGACCCGAACGGATATGCCAGATGATTGATCGCGTGTCCGACACCTTCCTCGATCACCTCGCGCGCGCGGGTGAGCTCGACGCGGCAGGCGCCGGCCGACAGAGTGGCAAGGCGCGGATGCGTCACGCTGTGCGCCTCGCAGCGCATCCCCGCCTGTTCCGCGGCGCGGAGAGTGGTCCAGTCAGCGGTTGGTAGCTCGAAGCCCCGTTCGGCCAGCAGCCAACGCGTCGTTGCGCCGACCAGGCCGGCGACGATGAAGAAGGTGGCCGTGACGCCATGCGCCGTCAGGACAGGTACACCGTGCTCCAGGCAATCGCGGCTCCCGTCGTCGAAGGTGATCGCCACGGGGCGCGCCGGAAGTGCGCGTGTCCCGCGCATGCCATCGCGAACCGCGTCCATGTCCACCGCCGTATAGCCCTCGGCGCACAGCCAGGCGAGCTGCCGCGCCAGCTCCGCCGGCGTCACCGAGTACTTGCGGTACGCGTCGAGCGGGTGCGGTGTGACCTCGTGGTACATGAGGATCGGCACGGCGACGTTCATGCAGACCCGGACGCCGCGCCGCGCCGGCGCTCCAGCAGCCATTGGTATGCGGCTTCGATGCGTCTGTCGTACGCGCGAATATCGTGGTTCGCCAGGATGGCCGCGCGCGCGCGCGCGCCGAGCGCATGCCGCCGCTCCAGGTCGGCGAGCAGGTCCGCCGCGAGCGTGGCGATCTCCTCGGCCGTGCTTCCGATCGCCAGCGGCGGCCCCGCATCGCCCTCGTCGAGAAGCCCGCAGGCACCGCGCGGCGTCGTCACCACGGCCTTTCCCGCCGCCATCGCCTCGAACACTTTCATGCGCTGGCCGCCGCCGATCCTCAGCGGTGCGATCACCAGCGCGGCGCGCTCCAGCTCCGCCCCGATCGACGGCACCCAGCCACGGATCGACACGTCCTCGCGCTCCAGTCCACGCAGCGCGCCGCGCGGATCGCTGCCGAACACGCGCAGCCGGACGCCAGGCCGCCGCGCACGAAGCGCCGGCATGATCTCGAAGACGAGCCAGCGCACCGCGTCCACGTTGGGTGCATGGAGGAAGCCGCCCGTAAAGACGATCACGTTCTCCTCCTCACGCGCTGGATCCATGGCGGATGGCACCTCGACGGCGAACGGGTTGACGCGCACGCGCGCCTTCAGCTCGGGCGCAATGACCGTGACCACGCGCGCGTCGCGCTCCGAGAGCACCTGCACCACATCGAACCGGCTCCAGGTCATGCGCTGATAGCGGCGCCATCGATGCCAGTCCATCTCGTCGAGGAGGCCGCGGTACAGCCCCTCGCGCCGCCACGCACGCCAGTTCACCGCACGTGGTGCGCGTACCTCGTGCTCGGTGAACAGGCTGGGTACGCCTCGCGGCAGCCGGTACATCCCCATCGCGTTGTCCTCCGCGTGCACGAGGTCGAAGTCGCGCGTCGCACACAGGTCGTCGATCACGCGTTGCACCTCGGGACGGTAGAACCAGATCGCGCGCATCGGAAGGCGGCCGAGCGCCCAGCGCGCCGTGTGACGCACCCATCGGACCGCGCGGGCCAGGCGGATGGCTTCCACTCGGCGGACGGCATGAATCTCGAGCCCCGACGCGCGCAGCTGGTCGGCGGCCGTCCAGTCCTCCGGTGCGGGTCCGGCGACGGTGACGAGCGTGACCTCGTGCCGTTGGCGCAGCGCGGCGAGGTGCGCGTGCAATAGCACGGGAGTCGCGGCGAAGCCGCTCGGCGAGGGAGGCATCGGAGTGAGCAGCAATATCCGCATCTCAGCGCTGCCGCGCGAGGCGCGCACCGTTGCGCGTCGATTCCCACAGGAGGCCCGCGGCGTACGCCGCATGCGCCACCATCGCGAGCACGGCGATCGCCGGCGCGCGCGCGCCGAGCCCGCGGCCAAAGGGAAAGGTCAGCGAGCGCAGATAGAACGCAGCATCCACTCGCACAGGCCGCCCCGAGTCGGCGCGCACGCGACGGAACGACGCGGCGCCCCGCCCGTACGCGAAGTGCTGGCGCAGGAACCGGAACGCGGTGAGCGCGTGCGCGTGGCAGACGATCGCCTCGGACACCAGGATTGATGGGCGTCCCTGCGCCGACCAGCGGTCGCACAGCTCGCGGTCTTCGCCGGCACTGGAAGCGAAGCGCGTGTCGAAGCCACCGATGGCGAGAAAGGCGTCGCGCGCCAAGGCGATGTTGTTCGAGGTGAAGAAGCGTCCGCCCGTGCCGCCGTCGAAGTATGAGGCCACGAAATCGGCGAGCTGCTGACTCGCCTCGGCGTAGAGGCTGCCACCGATCGCGTTGATCGTACGTCCGCCGAGGAGAGCGTCGGGCGCGACCCGCAGCGCGGCGTCGAACGCGCTGAGCCAGGCCGGCTCGGGCAGACAGTCGTCGTCCGTGAACGCGATCAGCTCGCCGCGCGCGACGGCGGCGCCCGCGTTGCGCGCCGCTGCCGGGCCGGCGTTGCGTTGCTCGATGAGGCGCAGCTCGCACGAGCCGCCAAGGTTCGCGGCGCGCACGGTCAGCTCCGGAGGTGGGGGCGCGCCGCCGTCGTTGACGACGACGATCTCCAGTGCGCCTCCCGGCCGCTCCATCAGCTCGAGCGCGGCGACGCACGCCGCGAGCTGCGACGGTCGATCGAACGTCGGCACCACGACGGAGAATCGGGGTGTCGGTTGGTGCAGCAGATCGATCGGGGCCGCCGATCGGCCGCTCAACGAGCCGCGCTCGACGTCCTGGGGGCGCGGAGTTCGGCGGTCATGGGGCGCTCTCGCTGCTCCATCTCCGGAGTGAAGAACTCGGCCGCGGCGCCAGCCGCGGTCGCTGCCTGTGACGCGAGCATCAGCAGCGCGTACTGGAGCGAGTGCAGGCCGAAGCGGCGGTCCAGCGGGGCGGTGAGCAGCTGGCGATAGAAGTTCGGCGACTCCATCTGGATCCCCACGCGCCCGTTGCGGCGCGCCATGCCTTGGCGCACCCGCAGCAGCGCGCGGCCGTAGCCGAAGTGCTGTCGCAGGAAGCTGCGCAGATCATGTCCGTGCGCGTGCCCAACCCTCGCGACCGGCGCATACGCGCTGGGGAATCCCGACTCGTGCCAGCGTGCGCAGAAGTCGTAGTCCTCGCCGGCCGCGCGCGGAAAGGACTCGGAGAAGCCATCGATCTCCCAGAATCGACGCGCCGGCACGGCGAGGTTCGTCGTGCTGAAGAAGCGCTGTCGCGACGGGTTCCGCTCGTAGTAGGCGTAGACGCTCGACATGATGAGCTGCGTCGTCGACGCGTACGGATCTCGTGGCAGCAAGTTCACCAGCGCACCGCCGATGAGATGGCCGGGTCGGTGCGCGAACTGCTCTACGAGCCGCGCGAGCCAATCCGGCTCGGGCACGCAGTCGTCGTCGGTGAAGGCGAGGAAGCGGCCGCGAGCGCGCCGTGCGCCTGTGTTGCGCGCCGCCGCCGGTCCGGCATGGCGTTGACGAACCACGGTGAGCGCGAGCCGATCAGCGAAGTGTGCGACCGCGGGCGCTACCGGCTCGGAGCTCCCATCGTCGCACACGATCACTTCGTACGCGTTGGTGAGGTTCTGCGCGCACAACGCCTCGAGGCAGAGCGCGAGGCTGCCGACGCGTCCGAAGGTGGGCACGACCACCGAGATCGTCGGTGCGCGGACGGTTCGTTTGGGACCCAATCTTCTCGGGCCAGGGATCGGTGATTCGTTCAATGCGCGTTGCCGAAATGGTGATGACGAGACCGCGGTCGGCTCATACGTAGTTGTCGCGATGCGTCGGAAAGGTTCCGTTGTCGACGATGGCGATTACTTCCGTCCGCAAGGGCGGGCCGTACGGCTCGGATCAATGCCCTAGCGCAAGATGGGCTCCGCGGGACGACACGATTCAATCGACATGCCCATAGACGCGCAACGCCGAGGTCGCCATCCGTGCAGTCCGCGCCGCGCATTCAAACCATTGGCCACATCCTGACGTCATAGGAAGAGCGGGCCGACCGACGGCTCGGCCCACGGACTGCTCGGCCCGTCCCCTCAACGATGCCGCTGAATTCACACGCACCCGCCGGCCGCCTCGCGCTGGTCGCCCTCATCCTGGCCGACTTCACAGGCGCCGCCGTCGCGCTCCCGGCGCAGCAGAGCACGCCGGCGCCCACGCATGCCGCCGTTCCGGTCGCCGGTGCGGCGCGCCGCTCGGGTTCGATCACAATCGACGGCCGCGTGGACGAGGAAGCGTGGCGCCAGGCCACCCCCATCACCGAGTTCCGCCAGCAGCGCCCCACCGAGGGTGCGCCCGCGACGCTCGGCACCGACGTGCGCATCCTGTTCGACGAGGACGCGCTGTACATCGGCGCGAGGATGAGCGAGCCGGCCGGCGCCACGGGGATTCGCGCACCGCTCGCGCGCCGAGACCAGCTGCTGGCGGCGAACGGCAACAACGGCTCGTTCAACTCGTTGACCACGGACAAGATCGCCATCGCCCTCGATCCATATCACAACCACCTCGACGAAGTGTGGTTCGAGATGAATCCCGCCGGCGTGCGCGGCGATCAGTTCAACGGCGATCCCTCGTGGGATCCAGTGTGGGAGGGTGCTTCGCACGTCGACAGCGCCGGCTGGTCGTCGGAGCTGCGCATCCCGTACTCGCAGCTGCGCTTCTCGCGCGACAGCCTGCAGACGTGGGGGATGCAACTCTGGCGCATCGTGGACCGGCTCAACGAGCAGGACATGTGGTCGTTCCGCCGGCGCGACGAGAGCGGTGGCTCCGCCTACTTCGGCCACCTGCAAGGGATCGCCGTCACGAGCCGGCCGCGTCAGTTGGAGCTGCTGCCATACGTCGTCTCGCGTGGCCAGTTCAAGTATGCGCCGCCCAACGACCCGTACCACCACAGGCGGGAGATGCGCGTCAACGCGGGCGCCGACATCAAGTACAACCTCACGTCGAACCTCACGCTCGACGCGACGATCAATCCGGACTTCGGCCAGGTCGAGGTGGATCCGGCCACGCTCAACCTGTCGGCGTACGAGACGTTCTACGACGAGAAGCGCCCCTTCTTCGTCGCCAACCGAAATGCGTTCAACTTCGGCGGCACGAGCTGCATGTTCTGCAGCAACTTCTCCGGACTCGGCGTGCTGTATTCGCGGCGCATCGGCCGGCCGCCGCAGCTCAACGGCTATGTGAGCAACCGCGCGTCGTTCGTCGACGCGCCGGACGATGCGACGATCCTCGGCGCGGCCAAGATCACCGGGCGCACGAGCAGCGGCTACAGTGTCGGCCTGCTCGACGCGGTGTCGGGTCGCGAGACGGCGCACTACGTGGCTGCGCCGGGAGAGCCCGAGTTGAAACAGACCGTCGAGCCGCTCACGAACTACTTCATGGGGCGCGTGCGGAAGGAGCTGCGCGGCGGCGCGACGACAATTGGCGTCGTCGCCACCAACACGGTGCGCCACCTCGGCGACGACTCGGTGCTCGTGGGCCAGCTGCGCGGCAACGCGACCGCGGTGGGACTCGACTGGAGCCACGCGTGGAAGAATCGCACCTACCGGTGGCGGGGAAGCGTCGTCGGATCGGACGTGCGTGGCTCGGCGGCGGCCATCGCCCTCACGCAGCGGTCGAGCACGCACTACTTCCAGCGACCTGACCGCGACGTGAGCTCCGACGGGTTGTTCAGCACGCGCTACGACACGACGGCGACTGTCCTGCGTGGGTACGGCCTATATAGCCGCCTCGCCAAGGAAAACGGCAACTGGCTGTGGGAGGTACAGACCAACTGGCGGAGCCCAGGCTTCGAGGTGAACGACATGTCGTTCCTCGATCGTACGGACTATCGGTGGATGAGTGCGAATCTCGCTCGCTCGTGGAGCAGGCCCGGCCGATTGTATCGCAGCATGTTCGCCATCGTGGGCGGCCAGCAGCAGTTCAACTTCGACGGCGACCGCACCGATCTGGAGCGGCAGGCGTACTTCGCTTGGGAGTTCAACAACTATTGGAACCTGCGCTCCTTCGTGATCCGGAGCGAGACTGTGGCTCACGACCGTCTCACTCGCGGCGGTCCGGTGGTGAAGGTCCCCGGTTACAACTTCGCGCACGTGCAAGTCGCCACCGACCCACGCCGGCGTGCGGTGTTCGACGTGACGCTGCGCGGCGCCGAGGGGTTCGACGACACCAGGAGCTTCACCTTCCGGCCGGGCGTCGCGCTCAAACCGGCATCGAACATCTTCGTACAGCTGTCGCCCAGCTACGACTGGTCGGAGAGCAAGCAGCAGTACGTGCGGCGGCAGACCGACGCGACGGCGAGCGCGTTCGGCGGAAGCCGGTACGTGTTCGGCTACGTGACCACGCGCCAGGCCTCGCTCGAGACGCGCGTGAACTGGACGATGCGTCCGACCGTCACGCTCCAACTCTACGCGCAACCCTTTTTCGCCAGCGGCGACTACGGCGCGTTCGGCGAATTCGCCGCACCGCGCACCGAGAAGCAGCTGTTCTACGGAGCCGATGTCGGCACCCTGACGCGTGACGCCGCGACGGCGAAGTACACGGCGGACCCCGACGGCCCCGCCGGTCCCGCGCCGGCATTCACTTTGGACGACCCGAACTTCACGCGGCGCTCACTACGGGGGACGGCGGTGCTGCGCTGGGAGTACCGACCCGGTTCGACGATGTTCTTCGTCTGGACGCAGCAGCGCTCGGGCAGCGATGCGTTCGGCGACTTCGAGTTTCGCCGCGACTCCAGGGCGTTGCTCGGCGATCGCCCGGACAACGTGTTCGTCATCAAGGCCACGTACTGGTTGGGACGGTAGCCGCGAGATCGACCGACAGGACCAGCGTCTTCGACGGAGCCGCGCGCGCGCTCGAGCCTGCCAAAGTGGTCCGCAGCGACCTTGACGCTCCCACGCCCCGCACGAACGTTAACAAGCGCGCCGCAGCGCACGAGCGCACGCCCAACAAGGGAGATCATCCATGGGATCGCATCTCGCCGTGTCAATCAAGTCAGCCGCGCGCGGGGTCGCCGGCGCGCTGGCCCTCGTACTCCTCGCGGCCGCACTCGCGCCCCTCGGCGCGCAGACCTTCACCGCGAACCTTCGCGGCTACGTGCGATCCACGGCGGGACTGCCGATCGCCGATGCGCAGATCGTCACGCGCGACGTCGAAACCAACCAGCGCCGCGGCACGACGACGAATGCCACCGGCTACTACTACATCGGCGGGCTTCGGCCGGGGCAGTACGAGGTGTCGCTGCGCCGGCTCGGTCTCTCGCCCGACACGCGGCCCATCCGGCTCGCCATCGGGCAGACGCACGACCTCGACTTCTCGGCCGGCGAGGCGACGGTGCAGCTCTCCGCCGTCGAGATCCGCGCCACCGTCGCCGCCGGACTGGAGACGCGGACTTCGGAGGTGGGCACCAACGTGTCGCGCGAGCAGATCGAGAATCTGCCGAGCCCCGAGCGGAACTTCCTCGACATCGCGCGACTCGCGCCGGGCATCACCGCCACCGCCGTCAACAATCAGAACAAGACGATCGCGTCCGGCGGGCAGTCGGCCGAGGCGGTGAACGTGTTCGTCGACGGCGTGTCGTACAAGAACGACGTGCTCAAGGGCGGCGTCGTCGGACAGGACGCCAGCAAGGGGAACCCGTTCCCGCAGGGCGCCGTGCAGGAGTTTCGCATCATCACGCAGAACTACAAAGCCGAATACCAGAAGGCGGCCAGCGCGATCATCACCGCGACCACTCGCAGCGGCAGCAACGCGTGGGAGAGCGAAGCGTTCCTCAGCCGCATCGGCAAGTCGAACGTGGCGCGCGACGCCTTCACGGTGCGCAATGCGGGGCCCGAATCCCAGTACACTCGCCTCCAGGCCGGTGCGAGCGTCGGCGGTCCGATCAAGCGCGACAGGCTGTTCTTCTTCGGCACCTACGAGCTCAACTCGCGCGACGAGCCGCAACAGGTGACGCTCGGATCGAATTCCGCGAAAGCGCCGGCGGGCCTCAACCCGCAGCAGTACGTCGGCAGCTTCGTCAGCGAGTTTCGCGAGCATCTGGCCTTCGGCAAGCTGTCGTGGATCGCATCGGATCGCAGCACGGTGGACGTGAGCGGCACCGTCCGGCACGAGACGGATCTGCGGGGCTTCAACGGCCAGACGAGCTACGAGGCGGCGGAGAACGTCAAGGTGGACGTGGCGAGCGGCGGGGCACTGTGGAAGTATGCCGGTGACCGGTGGCTCAACGAGATGCAGATGAACGCGCAGCACTTCACATGGGAGCCGACTCCGGTCAACCCCGGACTCATCGCCAAGGACTATGGTGGCATCATCCGCATCGGAGGCAAGGAGGGACGGCAGAACTGGGTGCAGGGGCGCGCCTCGTTCCGCGACGACGTCACGCGGTCCGGTGTGAAGTTCCTCGGCGACCACGCATTCAAGATGGGCGCCTCGGTCGATTTCCTCGATTACGAAGCGAGCAAGGACTTCTTCTTCTCGACGCCGCTGTTCCGCTTCCGGTCCGACGAAGCGTACGCCCGCCCGTTCAACGCCACGTTCGGCTTCGGCGACCCGAAGGTCTCAACGACGAACAAGCAATTCGGTGTGTACCTGCAGGACGACTGGAACGTCACGCCCAAGCTCGTGCTCAACCTCGGCATCCGGTGGGACGGCGAGACGAACATGATCAACAACTCGTACGTCACGCCGAAGCCGCTCGCCGATTCGCTGCGGCTGTACGAGTCGCGCCTCGTCGTCGAGCGTCCGAGCGCGAGTGGGCCGGCCGCCGTCGTGCCGATCATGCAGCAGCTCGGGGGCCTCGACCGATACCTCACCTCTGGACGCTCGGACCGACCGATGTACAAGAAGGCGTTCCAGCCGAGGTTCGGCGCGTCGTACGACTTCTTCGGAAACCAGAGCACCGTGGTGTTCGCCGGGTTCGGCATCTACTTCGACCGCAACTACTGGAACACACTGTTCGACGAGAGCTTTCGCCGGCAGTTCCAGCAGCTCAACGTCGACTTCAAGACTGTGTGCGGGGCCACCGAGTTCGGTTGCGCCGTCTGGGATCCCAAGTATTACGACCCCGCGCAGCTTCGCACGCTGGGGTACGCCACCGCGCCCGAGGTCTTCCTCGTCGCCAACGACATGAAGCCGCCCAAGACCCACCAGTTCAGTGGAGGACTGCGGCAGTCGATCGGCAACGTCCGCGTCACGGCGTCGTACAACGGCATCCGCGGCTACAACGGCATGAACTACGTGCGCGCGAGCCCGTGGGGCGGGCCGGAGACGACGGCGCGCCGCAACTACAACACTGTCTTCGCCGCCGACGACCGGGTGCGCACCTGGTACGACGCGATGCAGCTCCAGCTCGACCGTCCGATGCGACCCGAGATGCGCTGGGGCGGTGGGCTCGCGTATACGCTCGCGCGGGCGGAGCAGCAGGGAAAGAGCGACGACATCTTCTGGGGCTTCGACGACCGGTATCCCACCGTGGCCGACCGGCCGCGCGAGCGCTCCGCGGGAGACCAGCGGCATTCGGTGGTGGCCAACGGGATCATCCGTCTGCCCGCGGAGCTCAGACTGAGCACGATCGTCAGCCTCGGCTCGGGCATCGCCGTCAACGCGACCGACGCGTCCGGCGGATGGGGGCCATACCAGCAGAAGACCTACCTCTATCAGCCGCCCACCCGCGCCTTCCTCGGGGTCGGCAACGTGTTCGCGTATCAGAACGCCGACATGCGGCTCGAGAAGGCAGTGACCGTCGCACGCGGACAGCAGGCGAGCATCGTGTTCGACGTCTTCAACGCTTTCAATACCGCCAACTGGGGCTGCTACGAGTCGACGATCATCCCGACCGCCGACCAGGCGAACGACGCGAACTGGAAGAAGAAGTTCGGCCAGCCGCAGTGCGCCGGCCTGGGACGCCGCCTGCAGCTCGGTCTGCGCTACGGGTTCCACGGCGAGGACCGCGGGGCACGCATCAGCGCGACGCAATGACGATGTGACCTTCATGCGTCGACGCTCCGACGCAGCGACGCGCGGGCGTGCAACACTGCTCGCCGGCGCGTTCGCCGTGCTGTCTGCCCTGTCGGTGTCGGGTTGCCGAACGCCGACCGCACCACGTGCTGGCGCGCCGCCGGCGTACGTCGCCACTCCCTCACAGTCCGCGTTCCTCGACACCGTCCAGCGCCGAACGTTCGACTGGTTCTGGGAGACGACGAATCCCGCCAACGGGCTCGTTCCAGACCGGTGGCCGACGAAATCGTTCTCCAGCATCGCGTCCGTCGGCTTCGGGCTCACGGCCTATCTCGTCGGCGCGGAGCACGGATGGATCACGCGCGAGCAGGCGCGCGACCGCGTGCTCACGACGCTGCGCTTCTTCTGGACGGCGCCGCAGGGCGGCGACTCGGCGAACGTGACGGGACATCGCGGATTCTTCTACCACTTCGTCGACATGGAGCGCGGGCTGCGCTTCCAGCGCGTCGAGCTCTCCACGATCGACACGGGCCTCCTGCTCATGGGCGTGCTCGCGTGCCGGCAGTACTTCGATCGTGCGGAGCCCGCGGACTCCATCGTGCGCGCCCTTGCCGATTCGATCTACTTCCGCGTCGACTGGCCGTGGGCGCGCGACGCCGCCGCGTCGCTCACGATGGGGTGGCATCCGGAGCGCGGCTTCATCACGTCCCGCTGGATCGGCTACGACGAGGCGATGCTGCTGTACGCGCTCGCGCTGGGGTCGCCCACACATCCCCTCGGGCCCGAGGCCTGGGATGCCTGGACGGCCACGTACAAGTGGGACCGCTTTCACGGACAGGAGTACGTGATGTTCGCGCCGCTGTTCGGCCACCAGTACTCACACGTGTGGATCGATTTCCGGGGCATTCAGGACGGCTACATGCGAACGCGCGGCATCGACTACTTCGAGAACTCGCGCCGCGCCACGCTCGCGCATCGCGCCTACGCGATCGCCAACCCCGGCGGCTGGCGCGCGTACTCCGACAGTGTCTGGGGCCTGACCGCGAGCGATGGTCCACTCGATTCGGCGTTCGTGGTCGCGGGGCGGCGGCGTCAGTTCCACACGTACTGGGCGCGCGGCGCTGGTACGGACGAGATCAACGACGACGGCACGCTGGTGCCGACGGCCGCTGGCGGCTCGGTGCCCTTCGCGCCGGAGATCGCGATTCCCGCGCTGCTCGCCATGCGGCGAACCTACGGCGACCCGCTCTTCACGCGGTACGGCTTCGTCGACGCATTCAATCCCACGCTCACCGACGCGAGCCTGCGCGTCTCGCAGGGCCGCATCGTTCCGGGCGTCGGCTGGTTCGACACCGACCATCTCGGAATCGATCAGGGGCCGATTCTTCTCATGATCGAGAATCATCGCACCGAGTTCGTCTGGCGTCTGCTGCGCGGCAATCCCCACATCGTGCGCGGGTTGTGCCGCGCCGGATTCAGCGGCGGGTGGCTTTCGGGGAGATGCTCCTGAGGGAGAGAAGGAGTATCAGAAGGACCGGACTGTAGAAAAGTCAGACACCCCGTGGGGCGAGAATGGACTCGATTCGGCGGCCAAACCCGGCCGTGCCGAGACTCGATGTCGAGGTTCAATCACTTCTCCAATCCCACCTGAGGTCATAGCATGCGCTCGCTACCCGTCCGTCTGCTCCTTCCCGTGCTTCTCTTCGCGTCGTTCGCCGCGCCGTCTTCCGCGCGCGCGCTCCCGCTGCCCGCTATCTCTCTCGATGCACCGTCCGCGGCCGTGGGCATCTATCGCCTCACGCTCACCGCCAAGAATCGCGCGCCCAAGACGCTGCACATGATCCTTCGCGACACCGATCAGGGATTGTCCGGCGTCCTGCTCGACGGCCCGAAGGAATTCACTCTGCTGAACGCTCGATTCGACGGCCATGTCTTCCTCGCCACGATCATGACGAGCGAAGGCGCGGGTGAGCTCAGTCTCACGCTGTCGCCAGAGATCGTGTCCGGTACGCTGAACGTCGGACGCGACGCGCTCGCGGTCGTAGGCGAGCACTTCCCGTAACCTGTGTCATCGGGTTCCATCGTGCTGAGAGCCGCTCTCGTGATAGAGCGGCTCTCGTCGCGTTGGCCCTTACTCCTTTCGCGGGCCGGTCACTACTCCTGGCCGTCGGCGCCCCTGCGCACGCAGTATTACCGCATGACGAGCCCAATCCGGAGACACCCCCGTTCGATGTTCCCCGTGCGACGACTGAGCCTTCTCCTCCTCGCCGCGTCGACGACGGTCGCCAACGCGCAGACGCGGCGCGACGTTCGCACCGCCGACTCCGTGCTCGCCCTCATGACGCTGGAGGAGAAGCTCGGCCAGATCACCCAGGCTCCGGCGGGCTATGGCCAGACGGGGCCGATGGTGGACGCCGGCGGTGAGCGTGACGTGCGCGCCGGGCGAATCGGCTCTTTCCTCAGCCTGTATGGCGCCGACGTGACGCGTCGCATGCAGCGCATCGCCGTCGAGGAATCGCGGCTGCACATCCCGCTATTGTTCGGCTACGACGTCATCCACGGGATGCGCACCATCTTTCCGGTGCCGCTCGGTGAGGCCGCGTCGTTCGATTCCGCGGGCGTGGCGCACGCCGCGCGCATCGCGGCCGTGGAAGGCACGGCGATGGGACTGCACTGGACGTTTGCGCCGATGGTGGACATCGCGCGCGACGCGCGGTGGGGCCGCATCGTCGAGGGCTCCGGCGAGGATCCATACCTCGGCAGCGTGTTGGCCGCGGCGCGCGTGCGCGGCTTCCAGGGCGACTCACTCAGGTCGGCGTCGTCGCTGCTCGCCACGGTCAAGCACTTCGCCGCGTATGGCGCCGCCGAGGCGGGACGAGACTACAACGTCGCCGACATCAGCGAGCGGACGATGTGGGAGGTGTACCTGCCGCCCTTCGAGGCAGCGGTGCGTGCCGGCGCGGGCTCGGTCATGGCGTCGTTCAACGAGATCGGTGGGACACCAGCCCATGCGAGCCACTGGCTGCTCACCGACGTGCTACGCGACCGCTGGAAGTTCAACGGGCTCGTCGTCAGCGATTGGACGGGCGTGTGGGAGCTGCTCCAGCACGGCATCGCGCCCGACAGCGTGACCGCCGCTCGGCGCGCGCTCGTCGCCGGCGTGGACATGGAGATGTCGAGCGCGCTCTACCGGAATACGCTGGCCGCCGAGGTGCGTGCCGGCCGCGTGCCCCTGGCCATCGTGAACGAAGCAGTGCGCCGCGTGCTGCGCACGAAGGCGATGCTGGGGTTGTTCGACGATCCATACCGCCAGGTGAGCGCGGCGCGCGAAGGGCGTGACCTGCTCGCGCCGGCGCACCGCGCGGCCGCGCGCGAGATGGCGCGCGAGTCGATCGTCCTCCTGACCAATCGCGCCGTCGCTGGTTCGCCCGCGCTGCCGCTCCGCCGCGATCTGCGCTCGCTCGCCGTGATCGGTCCGCTCGCCGACGACGCGAAGTCCGCGCTCGGCTCGTGGAGCGGAGCCGGAAGGGCGGAAGACGCCATCAGCACGCTCGACGGAATTCGCCGCGCGCTGCCGAACGCGCGTATCACGCACGTTCGTGGTGCGCCGGTGGACACCGAGAGCACCGCGGGGTTCGCCGATGCGGAGCGCGCCGCACGCGACGCCGAGGTCGTGGTGCTCGTGCTGGGTGAGCGTGGCGACATGAGCGGCGAGGCATCGAGCCGCGCGACGGTGGAGCTGCCGGGCTCGCAGCTCGCACTCGCGCAGGCGGTCGTGCGCGCGGCGGGGCCGGCGAAGCCCGTCGTCGTCGTGCTCATGAACGGCCGCCCACTCGCCGTACCGTGGCTCGCCGACAGCGCGTCCGCGCTCGTGGAGAGCTGGTTCCTCGGCGTCGAGCACGGCAACGCGCTCGCCGATGTGCTGCTGGGTGAGGTGGCGCCGAGCGGCAAGCTGCCCGCGACCTTCCCACGCGTCACGGGGCAGGTCCCGATCTACTACAACCACAAGAAGACCGGCCGCCCCGCGGATCCGCAGCAGCACTACACGTCGAAGTATCTCGACGTGCCGTGGACACCGCTCTTCCCTTTCGGGCACGGTCTCTCGTACACGAGCTTCGCGTACTCCGATCTCCGCGCATCGTCCGGGCAGATCCGCGCTGGCGACTCGCTGACGGTGTCGGTGACGGTCACCAACACTGGCACGCGCGAGGGCACGGAGGTGGCTCAGCTCTACCTGCGGCACGACGCCGCGAGCGTGACGCGGCCCGTGCGCGAGCTGCGCGGATTCCAGCGCGTGCACCTGCGCGCGCGGGAGGCCCGAACGATCAGATTCACCTTGCACCCGACGAGCTTCGCGCTCTACGACATCGACATGCGTCGTGTCGTGGAGCCCGGCGCGTACACGCTCTGGGCAGGTGGCAGCTCCGAAGCGTCGCTCGCGAGCACGCTCACCATCACCGGACCAGCGCGCCTGCTCGCTCCCGCACCGCCGCGCATGCGATGAGCGCGCTGCCCGAGACCGTGGCGTCGTTCGGCGCCACGGCGCTCGCCCCCGGACGGGTGGTCAGGCCGCGGGAATCCGAACGGTGAACACGCTGCCCTGACCGAGCACGCTCTCCACCGTGAGGTCGCCACCCATGCCGCGCGACAGCTCGCGACTGATCGCCAGCCCCAGCCCCGTGCCGTCCTGAGGACGCGTGTAGTCGGCGTTCACCTGGATGAACGGATCGAAGATCATCTCCAGCTTGTCGGCGGGAATGCCCATCCCACTGTCTCGCACGCGGATCGCGATGAGGTTCGCCTCCCGCGAGCACGAAAGGTCGATTCGGCCGTCCAGCGGCGTGAACTTCACCGCGTTCGAGAGCAGGTTGACGACGACCTGCCGGAGCTTCTGCGCGTCGGCCAACGCTCGGTGATCTCCCGCGCAGGCACGCGCAGCGATCATGATGCTCCGCGCCCGCGCCTGCGGTGCAACGAGCGCCTGTGCCCAGTCGAACACCTCGGCGACCTGCACGGCACGCAGCTCGTACTGCACGTGGCCAGCCTCGAGCTTGGCGAAGTTCAGCACGGAGTTGATCATCTCGAGCAGATGCACCTGGCTGCGCCGGATGCTTCCGAGATCCTTGAGCTGCGCCTCTGTCACAGGTCCGTGAATACCCATCTCCATGAGCTGTGCGTAGCCGCTGATCGCGTTCAGCGGCGTGCGCAACTCGTGGCTCATCGTCTGCAGGAACTGTGACTTTGCCTGATTCGCGACCTCGGCCTCGGCGCGTGCACGCTCCGCGTCGGCGCGTGCAGCGTCGGCCTCGGCCCACGATGCCCGGGCGGTGGCGTACAGGCGCGCCGACTCGAGCGCCTGCGCGCATCGCGCGGCGAGCGACTCGCCGAGCGCGACGTCGACCGGCGTGTACGGCTGGGCGTTGGGACTGCTGACGAACGTGATCGCACCCAGCAGGACGTCGTGCGCCACGATCGGTACGACGAGCAGCGAACCGGCGCCAAGCCATCGCAGGATGCGCAGCGTATCCGGGTCGCGCGCCGTGGACGACATCGCCGCGTCCACTCGATCGCTCACGATCACCGATCGACGTTCCTCGGCGATGGCGGGCACGCCGATGCGATCGTTCTGCGCGGGAACCCACGCGTCCACGAGCGCACGCGCGGCGACCCGTTTGTCCTCGTCCGGATGCATCACAGCGAGCCGGCGCACGCGCCCCTCCGGCTCGACGACATCCACGACGCTCCAGCCTCGCAGACCAGGGAGCGAAAGCCCGGCGATGGCCGCGTACGTGACTTCCATGTCGAGCGAATCGCCGAACCGGAGACTTGCCGCTGCGAGGAACTCGGCACGGTCGCGCGCTTCGTCTGCGGTGGCCGCCGCGTCGTGCTCGCGCAGCGCGGTGAGCAGCATGCGCTCGGTGACGAGCTCCATGGGAATCTGGCGCTCGAGCGGGGTCCCTTCGCGCTCCGCCATCGCGCGGGGCGGCTGATCGTTGTGTGCGGATTCCATCAGCCCGGCGCCTTGTGGTCCGCTATCGCGCCGCCGGCCCGTTCGAATAGCCGGCGGGTGACGTCGGATGTCGCGCTCGTGAGCGCGGGTGGAGGGCCTGCTTGCACAGTCACAGATGGCGCCGACTGCCTCGGCGATCCTGAAGGTGAAGACTCGCACTCACTCCGCACGCCGAAGCGTTGCGGTTTCCAACT
Source organism: Gemmatimonadaceae bacterium (assembly GCA_039920785.1). Lineage (GTDB taxonomy): Bacteria > Gemmatimonadota > Gemmatimonadetes > Gemmatimonadales > Gemmatimonadaceae > AG11. The sequence continues at coordinate 14,416 of JBDSDB010000043.1, read as the reverse complement.
GCGATCCGGGGCCGGAGAGGAATCAGCCGATCAGCCGTGCGACGAAACGTGCCGAAATGACCGGAGCAGGTCGATCACCGTATGCTCCGTCTCACTGGACGCGTCGTCGCGCCCCATGAACGACGTCAGGCCAGGGTGCTCCGCTTCGTTCAGCCTGTGCGCCTCCTCGAAGCCCATCGACCAGTCCCCGAACAGACGCGCGGGGATGTGGTCCACGAACAATACCTGCATGTGGTGATGACGCGAGTCCCGCTCGATGCGCGCTAGAGTCTGGCGCACGGCGTCCTCGGGTCCTTCGAGTGCCTGGAGGAAGTTGCCGCCAGCGTGAAGCAGGAGCCCAGACAGTCCGGAGCGGGCGTTGTTGGCGCGGCTGCTTGCCAGCAGCTCGAGCAGCTCCTGCTTGCTGAACGCAAGCCTGGCGTCGCTGACGTACGCGGCGAGGAAGATCGGCTCGGTCATATCGGAAGCCAGGGTGTCCGGACATGGCGGCGGCTGTGTGCCAACGGACGCTCCGCTCGAGCGGGCGCCCCCTAATCCGTATCGGCGTGTGCATAGGATCACGGTAGTACACGCGGCCTCCCTCTCACGTATCTCGCATCCATCGGCGCCTTCGGTAGCAGACTCGGCTAGGGCCGAGCGCGCGCCCGACGCGGATCCCACATCGCCACACCCACGCGGGAATCCGCCATGCCGTAGTAGAGGAACCAGCGCCCCTTGAATGGCACGAGGCCCTCGACGAACGTCGTTCCTTCCGCGTACTGACCGGTGCGCTCGTAACTCTCCGTCGGACGGATGAACGGCTCGTCCGCGCGCGCCAGCAGCTTGATCGGATTCGTCCTGTCGAACAGCGCCTGGCCACCCGTGTACACCCGCGCCGGTAGCCTTGCCGTACCGAACTCCTTGCTGTTCCCCGCGTTGTACAGCACGATGATCCCCCTCTCCGTCAAGATCGCGGGCGGCCCCGCCTCCACGAGCCACGAGTCGAAGTAGCCCGCGCGAGGCGAGAGTACCTTGAGCAGCTTGCCGTCCGCGTCGGCCAGCGGTGTCCACGCGATGAGGTCGTCCGACGTGGCGATGAGCACGTCCGGAACGTTGAAGTACATCCAGAACTTCCCGTTCACCTTCGTGGCCACGAGCCGGTCGCCCACGACGCGGCAGAGGATGGCGCCCGACTTCGACTCCATCGCGAGATACTTGCCCCCGGCCGCAGCGGCGAACGCCGGTCCGTGCTTGGTCCAGGTCACGAGGTCGGGCGACGTGGCCACGGCGAGGCGCGGCACCTCGCGATTCCACTGCGTGTACGTGAGGACGTAGACGCCGTCTTCCCGCTCGACGAGACGCGGGTCTTCCACGCCGCCGGGCCACTCGTTCCGCTGCTGCGCGTCGCGCGCCGGAAAGAGCACGGGAGCGTCGCGTCGCGCGAATCGCAGGCCGTCCGTGCTCTGTGCCAGGCCGAGCCGCGAGGTGTGGCCGCCGATCTTCGGATCCCCCGAGCTGTCCTCGGCGCGATACAGCATGATCACGCTCCCGTTGCGCACCGCCGCCGCCGGATTGAACGTGGCGTATTCCTCCCACCGCACGGTGGTGTCGCCCATCGGCGAGCGGAACGTCGAGGTCGCGCGCGGCGTGAGGACGGGGTTCGCCTGCCGCGGCTTCTCGAACGGACCGAACATCCAGCTTCGGTCCTGGGCTCGCGCCGGCGCGGCTGGCGCAAGTGAGAGCACGGCGAGTAGCGTGAGCGCGATGTGGGCGCTGTGAGTCGTCAGCATCGTGCGTAGATGCACCCCACCCACAGATTCGGCAAGCGTCCGTCGAGATCTCTGCGTCGCGGTCGGCCGCGCGTGGGCTGTCTGCTGAAATGTTGTTTTTGGCAATGCTCTCGGTCGGGAGGCGCGCCTCTTCCTTCGGCCCGGCCTCAACTCTACCTTAGCGCGACTTTCGCATGGAGATCCCGGCAGGATGACTCAACCGTTCGTGCAGCTCAAGCGTCGCGGGTTCGGCGAGACGATGCGCCGAGACGCGTGGTGGCTTCCGCAGGTCGGCGCATTCACCATCCTCAGCGCATTTCTCGTCTACGCCACCTGGGCGGCGTTCCAGAACGCGAACTACGAATACGGCCCGTACCTCTCGCCCTTCTACTCGCCACTCCTGTTCGGCAGCTCCCCGCACGCACTCTTCTCTAGCGCGCCGAGCTGGCTTCCCGCGATCTCGCCGGCGCTCGTGATCCTGCCGTTTCCCGCGGGCTTTCGCTTCACCTGCTACTACTATCGCGGCACCTACTACAAGGCGTTCTGGGCCGATCCGCCGGGCTGCGCCGTCGGTGAGCCGCGCTCGAGCTATCGCGGCGAGAAGAAGCTGCCGCTCGTGCTGCAGAACGTGCATCGCTACTTCCTCTACTTCGCGCTGATCTTCATCCTCATCCTGCTGCACGACGCGTGGAAGGGATTCTGGTTCAGCGACGCGTCTGGGGCCGCGCACTTCGGCATCGGCGTCGGCTCGCTGGTGCTCACCACCAACGCCGTTCTACTGGGCGGATACACGCTCGGCTGCCACTCGCTGCGGCACCTCGTCGGCGGCTACCTCGACAGGCTCTCAGGGCGGCCCGCGCGCCAGAAGGCGTACGACTGCGTGAGCTGTCTCAACCGCGGCCACATGAACTGGGCATGGGCGAGCCTGTTCTGGGTCGGGTTCACAGACGCATATGTGCGGCTGTGCGCACTCGGCGTCTGGCACGACTGGCGGCTGCTGTGAGCGAGCTTCAGACGATCGATCACGACGTGCTCGTCATCGGCGCCGGTGGCGCCGGCCTGCGCGCGGCCATCGAGGCAGCCTCGCGCGGCGTGAAGGTGGGCGTCGTGTGCAAGTCGCTGCTCGGCAAGGCCCACACGGTGATGGCGGAGGGCGGAGTGGCGGCGGCGATGGGCAACGTGGACGACCGCGACAGCTGGCGCGTCCACTTCGCCGACACGATGCGAGGAGGCCAGTATCTCAACAACTGGCGCATGGCCGAGCTGCATGCCAAGGAAGCGCCCGCGCGCGTGAACGAGCTCGAGGCATGGGGCGCGCTGTTCGATCGCACGAAGGACGGTCGTATCCTGCAGCGCAACTTCGGCGGGCACCGCTATCCGCGCCTCGCCCACGTCGGCGACCGCACCGGGCTGGAGATGATCCGCACCCTGCAGGATCACGGCATCCACGCAGGGATGGACGTGCACATGGAGTGCACCGTCGTCACGCTGCTGCACGACGGCGAGCGTGTCGCCGGCGCGCTGGCCTACGATCGCGATCGCGGTCGCTTCAAGGTGTTCCGCGCGAAGGCGGTGGTGCTCGCCACCGGCGGCATCGGCCGCGCGTACAGCATCAGCAGCAACAGCTGGGAGTACACGGGCGACGGGCACGCGCTCGCGTACCTCGCCGGCGCGGCGTTGCAGGACATGGAGTTCGTCCAGTTCCACCCGACGGGAATGATCTGGCCGCCGAGCGTGCGCGGCATTCTCGTCACGGAGGGAGTGCGCGGCGAGGGCGGCGTGCTGCGCAACAAGGACGGCAAGCGGTTCATGTTCGACAACATCCCCGACAACTACAAGCCGCAGACGGCGGACAACGAAGAGGAAGGCTGGCGCTATACGCAGGGCGACAAGGACGCCCGCCGTCCGCCCGAGCTGCTCACGCGAGACCACGTGGCGCGCATGATCGTGCGCGAGGTGAAGGAGGGCAGGGGCTCACCGCACGGCGGCGTGTACCTCGACATCTCGTGGATCAAGGATCGCCTCCCCAAGGCGGAGGAGCACATCAAGAAGAAGCTCCCGAGCATGTACCATCAGTTCAAGCAGCTCGCCAACATCGACATCACGAAGGAGCCGATGGAGATCGGTCCCACCACGCACTACGTCATGGGCGGCATCCGCGTGGACGGCGATTCGCAGATGTCCACCGTGCCGGGACTCTTCGCCTGCGGCGAGTGCGCCGCCGGACTGCACGGCGCCAACCGGCTCGGCGGGAACTCGCTGTCAGACCTGCTGGTGTTCGGGAAGCGCGCGGGCGAGTACGCCGCGGAGTTCGCGCGCGGGCACGGCACCGTGAGCGTGGACTCCGCCGAGATCGACGACGGGATGCAGCTCGCGCTGGCACCGTTCGGGCGCGATCCATCGGCGGAGGGACCGTACCAGGTACAGGACTCGCTGCAGACGACCATGCAGAACCTCGTCGGCATCGTGCGCTCGGAACAGGAGATGGCACAGGCGCTCGCCGAGATCGGGGTGCTCAACCGGCGCGCCGAGAAGGTCTTCGTGCCCGGCAATCGCGAGTACAATCCAGGCTGGCACACGGCGCTCGATCTGCGCCACCTGCTCATCGTCTCCGAAGCCATCGCGCGCTCGGCGCTCGACCGGCGCGAGAGCCGTGGCGGGCACTTTCGCGAGGACTATCCGGACAAGGATCCTGCGGCGGCGACGTACAACAACCTCGTGCAGTGCACTGGCGACGGCGCCATGGCGCTGACGCGCGAGCCGATCCCGCCGCTCCCGGCCGAGCTTCATGCCATCATCGAGGAGATGCAGTCGTGACCGCTCCCGTTTCCGATGTACAGGGCAAGGCCGTCGATGCCTACACGGCTGCGCAGCAAGCGCAGGACGCGACCGTCGGGCACGGGGCGCGCAGCTTCAAGCTCTGGCGCGGAGCCGACGGCACAGGTGAGTTCAAGGAATACACCACCGAGGCCATCGACGGCATGGTCGTCCTGGACGCGGTGCAGCAGATCCAGGCCGAGCAGGCCAATGATCTGGCCGTCCGATGGAACTGCAAGGCGGGAAAGTGCGGCTCGTGTTCGGCGGAGATCAACGGCAAGCCGAAGCTCATGTGCATGACGCGGCTCGACGAGTTGCCCAAGGACGAGCCCGTGACCGTGGAGCCGATGCGCGCGTTCCCGCACGTTCGCGATCTCGTCACCGACGTGTCGTGGAACTTCCGCGTCAAGCCGAAGATCACGAAGTTCACACCGCGTCCGCCCGACGCGGCCGACGGAACCTGGCGCATCGATCAGCGCGACGTCGACCGAGTGCAGGAGTTCCGGAAGTGTATCGAGTGCTTCCTCTGCCAGGACGTCTGTCACGTGCTGCGCGACCATCACCTCCACGATGAGTTCGTCGGGCCGCGCTACCTCGTGTACGCCGCGGCGCTGGAGATGCATCCGCTGGACGTCGCCGACCGCACGACACAGCTGAAGGACGCGCACGGCATCGGCTACTGCAACATCACGAAGTGCTGCACGAAGGTATGCCCGGAGAACATCACGATCACGGACAACGCGATCATCCCGTTGAAGGAGAGGGTGGTGGATCGGCACTTCGATCCATTGTCTGCGCTGGTACGGTTGGTACGCCGGAAGAAGAGCTAGATCGGACTGCAATGCCGTAGCGGGTATTTGGTATCCGGGTACCCAGATTGGCATTCCGGTCACCCGAATGTGGGGCTGGGATTGAACTGCAGTACTCGGGACAGGTAGATGGACGTAGACAACGGCGTTCGCCGTTCACGCCACTGTGTCGACGCCGTATCAGCGGCGTTCCCCGCGGACAGGGCTGTGTTCGAATTCGGGGTGGTAGTATGCCAATCCGGGTGCTCAGATACGGAGTACCCACTACTGGTGTTGCTCTAAGCGAGGAGCGAGGATCCAATGCCCGATCTGAAAACCATATCGAACGAGGCGATCCCCCGCGCCACGCAGAAGGCGGAGCGCTACCGATTGCTGAATCAGTCCTGGGCCACGGAGAGTATCTGCCTCGACATCCTCGAGGTCGATCCGACCAATCAGCCGGTGCTGGTCATGCTGCTGCTGGCGATCACCGACCAGTTCGGCGCGGAGTCCGGCCATGACGCGCAGCGAGCGCGCGGAGTACTCGAGCGGATCACCGATCCGTACCAGCGCGCGTACTACGCCGGCATCATCAGTGAGCGGCTCGCGCACGCACAACTCGCCAGCGGCGCGATGCATGCCGAGGCAATGGCATCCGAGACGCTGCGTGTCGCCATGGAGGCGTTCGAGCGTGCCGAGGCGCTGCGAGTGCCGGGCAACGACGACTCGATCCTGCGCTGGAACACCTGCCTGCGCACACTCGCACGGATGCGGGCGCACGAGCTGGCCGACGGCGAGTACGAGCCCGCCTTCGGGGAGTGACACCGGACGCCGCGGCGGACTTACTGGCGAGTCCGGTGCAATGGTACCCCTCTCACGTCAGGTCATCGTGACGACCGCCCAGACAGACGACGGCATGGTCCGCCAGAGCATCGGCAAGTCGCCCGCGCCCTCCTGACGTCGACGGCAAGGTTCGCGCGCGGCACCGCCGCCAGGCCGGCGAACGAACGTCACGCCCGCACGGCTCGCCGCCGCTTGCGCGACCGCATCGTCGGCGCAGATCCGGGTCGTTACGCGCTGCGCATTGCCCTGCGGGCTACGATCAGCCTCGGGCTGTCCGCCGTCGTGCTGCTCGCGCTGGCCACGCGCTTCGGTCAGCCATCCTCGGTGGCGCTGGTGGGGGCCCAGATCGCCATGATGGTCAGCTCCGGCATCATGGACCCGCACGCGACGCAGCGGTGGACGTTCGTCTTCGCGGTGCTCGCCGCCGCCGGCGCAGTCGCCCTGGCCGCGCTCGTGCAGCCGATCCCCTGGCTGAGCGCCGCGTTGTTGTGCGCGATCACCTTCTCCGCGGTGTGGGCACGCGGAGCCGGGCCGCGCGGCGTGGCTGCCGGTCTCCTGGCGTTCATGGGCTACTTCAGCGCGCTCTTTCTCGGAGCCGCACCGTCGCAACTCCCTGCGCTTCTCGGCGCGATCGCCATTGGCGGCGTCGTCGCGTTCGTCGTGCACTTCGCGCTGGTGCCCGAGCGTGCCACGAGAGTGAGCGAGAGCGTGCTGCACGCCTTCCGTGCGCGCGTGCAACTCCTGCTCGACGATCTCGCGGAAGACGCCGAGTCGGGGAAGTCGAGCGAGCGGCGCGCGCGCGATCTGCGGCGCAGCGGCGGCCGCGTCGGCGAGCTCGCTCTCGCGCTGGAGGAAGCGGTGGGCCGAGCGGACGACGAAGAACCGCCCCCAGCGGTGCGCGAGTGGCTCGGTGCGCTGCTCCATGCGCAGCTCGCGGTGGACATGCTGGCCGAATCGGTGCACATCTTGTCTGCCGACGAGCCTCACCTCGAACGGAGAAACGTGCTCGCGCGCCTGGTGCGTGCGCTGCAGCACTGGATCGACGACGGCGACGCGGCGGCACGGGCCGACGCCCTGCGCGAGCTCGCCGCCGCTCACGCGGCCTACGGAGATGCTCGCCGCGTTGCCGACGCGGCGCTCTGGTGGCGGCTCGATCGCGCGGTGCAGACGCTGACTGGCGCCCGACCATGGACGGCGTTCCCGGCGCTCGACCCGGCCGCATCGCGAGTGACGATCCTGTCGTTCCGTCCGGGCGGCGGCGGAGACGCCGGCGTGTCCGGCATGTCGCCCGACCTTCGGCTCGCCATCCAGGCGACCGTGGCCGTTGGTCTGTCGATCGTTGCAGGCCGCGCGATCTCGTCGACACGCTGGTACTGGGCGGTGCTCGCGGCATTTGTCGTGTTCATCCGCGCCACGACGCTCGGTGAGACACTGTCTCGCGCATGGCAGCGCATCCTCGGCACTGTGCTCGGCGTCGCCGCGGGGTGGGGCGTGGCGATGCTGGTCGGCCGTCATACGTGGGAGGCGCTCGGCATCGGCCTCGTCGCCGTGTTCTTCGCCTACTACCTCATGCGCATCTCGTACACGGGGATGATCGTATTCTTCACGATCGCGCTCTCGTTGCTGTACGGAACGATGGGACGCGCGTTGCCGGGACTCCTGGAGCTGCGTATCGCCGAGACGCTCGCCGGCGCAGTGATCGGCGTCGCCGTGTCGGCGCTCGTGCTCCCGTCGCATAGCGAAGCGCGCGTGCGCCTGCTCGCCGCGGGGGTGGTGCGCGCGGCCACGGGCGCCATCGCTCACGCGACGCTGCCGGGCGTGCGGGCGTGGGACGACGCGCCGCTGCACGACGAGATCCGGAAGGTCGATCGCGCACTCGCCGAGCTGCGCAATGCGCTCCGGCCGTTGTGGGGGCCGAACGTGCCGATCGAGCGGTCCGCAGTGACGGGGCAGGGACGTGTGTCGGCCGCACTGGCGTACGCGATACGCCGTTTGGCGAGCACGCCGCTCGCAGGCGACGGAGCCGATGCAGAGTCCGTGTCGATCGTCGAGCAGATCGGCCAGGGGCTCGTGCTGAACTGTGTCGCCGTCGCCGACGCCCTCGAGAGGAATGATTCGCCGCTGCTCGTCGAGGTGGGAGCTCTCGTGGCACAGCTGGACGCGCATGCGGCATCGTCGCCCGGCGCGGCGCTGCTCGGGGACGTCGATGGAATCCTGCGCGATCTGAGGGGCATTTGACTCGAGCCCAAGATGTATACTAATTTGAACACAAGTCACCGAGCACACACCGACGGCTGCTCGATGAGTGTCTCAATCTCCCGATGATCGACATGGAGAGCCAGATCGTGAGCCGAGATCGCATCGATCCCGTTCGGCCCGCGCGCGCACGCATTGAATCGGTCGACGTCGTGCGCGGCGTGATCATGATCCTGATGGCGCTCGACCACACGCGCGACTACTTCGGTGACCTCGCGGGGAGCCCCACCAACCTGGCGACGACGACGCCCGCGCTCTTCTTCACGCGGTGGATCACGCACTTCTGCGCGCCCGTCTTCTTCCTGCTCACGGGCACGGGTGCATACCTCGCGCTCGCGCGCCGCGGGCGCAGCGGGCTGTCGCGATTCCTCGTCTCGCGCGGGCTATGGCTCATCGTCCTCGAGCTCACGGTGATGCGCTTCCTCTGGCAGTTCAACGTCGATTACCAGCTCACGCTGCTCACGGTGTTCTGGTCGCTCGGCTGGGCGATGATCACGCTCGCCGCACTCGTGTGGCTGCCGGCGTGGGGGGTGACGGCCTTCGGCGTCGTACTGATCGCAACGCACAATCTCCTGGACGGCGTGAAGAGCGCGGCTCTCGGCACGCTCGCGCCCGTGGTGTCAGCGCTGCATGTACCGGGTCCCTTGCTGTCCGGGGATCACGCCGTGTTCCAGACGTACGTGCTCGTGCCGTGGATCGGCGTGACGGCGGTCGGCTACGGGCTCGGCCAGATCTTCACGTGGCCCGTGGCGCAGCGGCGGAACTTTCTGCTGCGGCTCGGGCTCGCGTGCGTCGTCGCGTTCATCGGACTGCGCGCGGCGGACGTCTACGGCGATCCGATCAAGTGGTCGGCACAGAAGTCCGCGCTGTTCACGCTGATGTCGTTCATCAACACGAACAAGTATCCGCCATCGCTTCTGTTCCTGTTGATGACGCTGGGGCCGGCGCTGCTATTGATGCGCGCGGTGGAAGGGCGAGGCCAGCACGTGCTGCGGCCCGCGTTGATCATCGGCAAGGTGCCGTTCTTCTACTATGTCATGCACGTGGTGATTCTGCACTTGGCGACCGTCGTCGCGAGCTATGCACGGTACGGCACGGCGCACTGGATGACGGAGTCGCCGACGCTCGGCCAGTACCCCGTGACGCAGCCGCCAGGATGGCCGGCGCCGCTGCCGGTGATCTATCTCGTCTGGATCGGCGTGGTGATCGCGTTGTATCCGATGTGCCGCTGGTTCGCGACGCTCAAGTCGCGGCGGACGGATGCGTGGTTGAGCTACCTGTGAGCGTAGTGGCGCCGCTTCACGTTCGTCGGATTCGTTCGCTCAGCGGCCGAGCGCTCCGCTGGGCCGAGTCTCGACGCGCTCCGCGAGCAGCTTGGCGCTGAATCGCTGCGCCTCGGCGATGCGCTCCACTTCGAGCGCGATCGCGTCCACCGATTGCTGAATCTGCTCGAGTTGCGCGTCGGTGTGGCGCGGGAGCGGGCCCACGTTCTTGAGCAGGTGGGCCTTGCGAAACACCGTCCAGCCGATCGCCGAGATGGAGCCGACGAGTCCGACGCTGATGGCCGCGACCTGGGCGAAGACGACGACTTCGGGAATGATCATGGGAGGTAATGAGAGGTGAGACGCGCTACGGCTTCTCGACGCGGCCCCTGAGGGTACCACTGCCTTCGCCGAACGTCCAACGTCCGCTGATCTGGTTGGCGCTGCGCTGGGCGTACGACCCGCGGCGTGCGGGGGTTTCGGTGCTGACCCCTTGCTCGCCTTGGACACACCGCGAGGCGTCCCAACAGCATGGGACCGGATCTCAACGGATCCCAACGGATACGGCTCCGGTGGGAGGCCACTACCTCCGTTCGAGCATCACGTTCAACCGGCCCTGTGACTGATTTTGAGCTGCGGCGCAGTGTCTCGGCCCAGCAACCTCAAAGCTGGCAGCTGTCGTCGCGCTCCAAAGTCTCCGCGCCTCCGCGTGGCAGTAGCTACGCGCCTCCGCGTGACGACTCTGGCGCAATGATCCCCATTCGCCGGTGCCATTGGGCGATACGGTCCGTCGCGTAGCGGTGCGTCGCGCGGAGGCCCGGAGAAGCGCGGAGGCGCGGAGTTGAAGTTGCAGTTCGTAGTACCCGTTGAAATCCGTTGCACCCGTGTCATCGGTTCCCGTGCCGTTGCAACGCCACGCGTGGCCGGAGAAAATCACGTTCTATGAATGCGATAAATGGCAAGGTCACGTTCAAACCGCGGGGACGCTGCGCGGTTCGTCTCCTGAGCGACCCAACGACCGTGCGATCCCCGCGACGAGCGCGAGGAACATCGACACCACCGCGAGGACCGTGACGAGTCGGCCGCGCTCGTACGTGTCGCTTCGGAATTGCAACTCGACCCTCCGAGCGCCGGTCCTCAGTCCAACGCCCATGATGGCGAAGTCCGCACGACCTACAGGTGCAGGAGTACCGTCCACGGTCGCGCGCCAGCCAGGATAGTAGTTCTCCGAGACGACGAGGACTGCGTTTGCCGGGGCGGGTGCGTCGAGCGCAACGACGATGTGGCCAGGCTCCAACGTCGTGACGCGCGCCTTGACGGTGGTCGACTCGGGCAGAGTCGACGGGACCGGCTGTGTCGGGACCGTCGTGGCGGAGTCGAACAGAGCGATGCGTCGCACGTCGAATCGTGCGTCGAGCAGTGTGCGCATCATCAGCGTGTCGGCCAGCTTGATGGCGAGCGGCGCGACCCAGGCCATCGGATTCTCACCCGGAATGCGGACGAGATACGTCGTGTTGCCGGCCGAGTTCCTCGCCGGACCGGCGACCACCGCGCCCTGGGGAATAGGTGAGAGTCGCGCGTTCGTATAGACGTACTGCAGGTTGAGTAGGCGCCGGAGATTCTCGCTGGTGAGAAGTTTCATCGGGCCTTGAGGGCTGGTCCAACCTGTGAGCTCGCCGTAGCGACCGGTCTCGTTGCCATGATAGCCGAACACGCTGCGAATCCCATGGACCATCAGTCCGTCGCCGTCACCGTACCCGCTGCCGAGATAAGGGTCGCGCCTCGCCGACGTGAGCGGTGCGGCGAACAGCGGCAGCACGCGCGCCGGCTCCGGTATTCGCTGGGCATACCGGATGACGTCATCGCTCGCGTACAGCTCTGCGGCCGGAGCCGAGAAGAGCCAGTAGCGCTGCACGATCGACCAGAGATCGAGCCCGACGGCGGCGGCGAGCAGGAACCCCGCGACGCGTCTCGGCAGTCTGCCGCCTCGCGCGTCGAAGGCGAGCCATACGACGGCGCCGACGGCGAGCAGGGCGCGCACGGCGCCGACGGTCATGGCGCGCTCGTTGCCGGTCACGCGGTCGAGGTTTGGCGGATACGCGAAGTTGGTGGCGAGGGCCGAGAGCATGCCCGTGGCCGCGAGCAGCACCATCACTCCCGCGAACGTCGCCCATGCGATGACGCGCCTGACGGGAACGTCGCGCGCGAGCAGGCGCTCCGTGCCGATGGCCGCGAGCACGGCAGTGCAGAAGGATACGAAGAACAGCATCGTACTCGGCGCGCGGAAGAATTTCGTGCCCGGCACGAGCAGATAGACGAGTTGATAGAAGGGCGTGAAGCCGCCGAGCGCCCAGAGGAGCGCGACGACGAGCGCGACGGTCCAGAACCGCACGACGCTGCGCGGGACGAGCCGCGCCCCGAATGCTAGGCTCGCCAGCACGAGCACCGCCGCACCGAGGTACTCGCTGTGCAAATGGATGATGTTGCGACCGGAGTAGTTCTGGAGGATGCCGCTGAACTGCGGCAGGTAGGTGTCGAGCAACTCTTCCGGCGGCATCGAGTACGAGACGGCATGCTCCCAGCCCTTGCCGCCGGCGCGAGGCGACCAGGGTGTGTACTCCACGAGCGGCAGATACTGAATCGCACCGCCCAGCGTGCCGACGATGACCGCAGCGAGCGCGAGTCCCAGCCGTTTCACCGCGTCGCGCCGCGCGAGGGCGCGTCCGTCTCCGGCGGTGAGTGCGATGAACAGCGCGTACGCCCCCGAGGCGAGCAGCAGGTACTGGAAGAGCTGCGGATGCGGTGACAGGAGCGCGAGCGTCACCGTGAGCGCCAGCGCGCCCCACGCCCACGGCCTCGCGTCGCGCACGCCGCGATGGAGAAAGAAGAGCACGAGTGGAAGCAGCGCGGCCACGAACAGCTTGCCGTCGTGGCCAGGAGAGACGAGGCCCGCGACGTTTCCGCCCGCCATGTACGCCAGTCCGCCGACGAGCGAGCCGAAGAAACCCAGCCGCATTGCTCGGCGCAGGAACAGATAGGTGAAGCAACCGGCGAGGAACACGTGGAGGATGAACCCGACCGTCATGCCGACGTCGGTGCCGAGCGCGAGGCGAAGCAGGGCGGTGGGATAGAAGATGTCGCCATTCATGGAGGCGACATACGGCATTCCGCCGAAGATGTAGGGGTTCCAGAGTGGCACGCCGTGACCCGCTCGTTCCCACATCGTCGCGAACTCGCGGAGGGGGAAGCCGCCGATGAACTGGTCGCTGCTCTGGTTGACGAGGAAGCGGCCGGCGAGCGCGGGGTATGCGTAGGCGATCGTGACGAGCAGGTAGACAGCGATCGCCCAGAGTCCGTTCGGCTGCGCCTCGTCCGTCGCGACAGGGCGCTCGCGCGTCGCGTCGTCGTGAGGAGCGCTCGAGGGTCGATCGGTTCGTCTCGCCTTCTTTGCCACGATGCCGTCCGGTGCTAGTTCGAAGGGGAACGTAGCTGGCGATGACGGCGGGAAGTAAGTGTGCGGGACGTGTCGCCCAGGCAAACTCAGTTGAAGCGCGCGCGGTGCCGCTGAGCCGCGCAAGCGGCGCGAGTGGCCATCTACCGAGCGATCCACCAGGCGGCGGAGAGTCCCGAATAACTGTGCGACGACGGACCACCGCGATACGCCCTTCCCTCGGTGGCGACACGGTACTCGAAACCGAGCCTCCGGTAGCGCACGCTCACTCCCGCGTCCCAACTCGGAACGAACGGTACTCGCTCCGCGCGCACCGACGGGCGAAAGGTCGTGCCATCGAGGAACAGATCGTGGGCGACCGCTCGGGCTCCCGCACCGAGGAATAGGTAGGTCTCCCATGAGGAGGCACGCTCGTCCACGAGCCATGGATGCCTGAGCCCCGGCCCGACCCGAGCTCTCGCGCCGGCCGACAACGCGGTGCGCAGAGTGCCGACCGTCGCGTTGGCCCAGGGCACGAGATCCACGGACGGCCGACCACGAGACGGCGCGGCGAACAACCAGCTCTCCTCGGCGTGCACGGCGACGGACGGTTCGGTGGGGAGCTGGTAGCTCCATCCGAGCGGCGGTCGATAGTCGATGAGCCGATGATAGGATTCCTGCGTCTGCTGAGCCAGTGAGGCCCGTCCGGTCACGCCGATCGTGACGCCGACATCGCGCCTCGTCCGGATCGTCGCGCCGACGGCGGCTGCCTTCACATAGAGCCAGCCAGCATAGGGCCGTTCGCCAGGGGCCGGCGATCCGGTGGCGTCATCGGTCGGGGTGTAGATCTCCTGCCCGACTTCGAGCGTCGAGCCGCACGCCGCTTTCGCTCGGCAGATGAGGCGACGCGCGAAGCTCGGGACGCGTCTGTCGTCCCACTCGAGGCGGAGCCCCTGCGTATAGTTGTCGTCCGGGCGCTCGTAGGGCGACACCCAAAAATTGAAGAAGTCGTTCTCCGCCGTGGTGCGAAGTTGCCGCGACAGCTGCTGTCCGTCGGAGATGTCCGCGGTGGAGAACGTCAGCGCGAGGATCGCGCCGACGGCGCGATAGTGACGTGTCGCGATCAACCAGGGCCGTTGGCAAGCGTGAGGGAGCGGCATGAGAGGGCGAGGAGAGGGCCGGTCGCCTGCGACGTATCGCTCGAGACGTGTCCGCGATCATCGGACTGTTCCCGGTGGTACGGGAACCGTGTCGACTGACGAACGACCTGGG
>JBDSDB010000042.1:0-1785 GCA_039920785.1 Gemmatimonadaceae bacterium | reverse complement strand
TCGGGCTGCGGCTCGACGGCGCCTACAACCGGTTCGGCAGCAAGTCGACGGCGCCCTCGCTCGTCGGCACGGCGGAGCGCGTGATCTCAGGCACACTCAACGCGACGTTCCGCATGCCGATCCCGGCCTCTCCCATCACACCGTATCTCATCGCGGGCGGCGGACGCTACTCGGTGGGATGCACGGGCAATTCGGCGTGCAGCTCGGTCAACGAGTTCGGTTGGAACGCGGGCGCCGGTGTGCGGCTGTCGGCGATCGTGATCAAGGGGTTCATCGAGGCGCGATACCACCGCGTGTCGGTGGCGACGGGGAGCGTGCAGTACTTGCCGATCACGGTGGGGTTGTTCTTCTAGCTACTCCGCTTCAGCGATCGTCGGCGAGCCGCCCGCCACACGCGCCAGTCCGAACCGCTCGATGATCCGCTCGGCGACCTCCGCCGCGCCGAGCTCCGTGTTGTCGATGCGAAAGTAGTCCGCGCGCTCGTCGAAGCTACCACGCGAGTTGAGCTGGTATTGCGTGTCTGCATCGAGCAGCCGTCGGCGCGCGGCGCCGAGATCCCGGCAGAACGGCTTCTCGGCGAGACGAAAGTCGGACGCGCTCCGCCGGAGCCGTTCCTCCTGTGGCGCCTCGAGCTCCGTGAAGAAGACGGAGCCGCCGCGCCGCCGGAAGATCTCGGCGTACTGCTCGACCGCCTCCGCGTCGGACGGATCGTCGAACGCCCAGACGTACGTGAAGATCAGCCCCGCCAGCTCGCTCGCCGCGACCTCCTCGAAGACGCGTCGCCGAAATTCGTTGACCAGTCGGCTGTATGCGGGGGTGCCGAACTCGAAGAAGCGGAGGACGAGATCGATGGTGTGATGATTGTGGAACAGCCTGAGCCCGGTGCGCTTCGCCAGCTCGCTGCCCACGGTCATCTTCCCCACGGCTGGTGGGCCAACGATGAAGACCAGCGCCGGCGCCGAAGAGGTCGTGCTCATGTGGCCTCAACGCCCGCGGCAAACGGCCACCACAGGGGCATCACCTCGTCCACGTGCCGCAGCGCGGCATCGAGCCGCTCGCCCTGTGTGCCGCTGACGAGATGCCACGGCACCGTTCCCTGTGCCAGCTCGCTCGCGAAGCGCTCCGTCATCCACGGGCGACGATGCGCTCCGTCCCGCAGTCCGTCGTCCTCGAACGCGACGTCGCGATGATCGGTGAGCAGATAGAGAGCCCGGGTCGGCATCGACGACGCCACGTCGGCGACCCGCGCACTCGCCGTGCCGCGATAGCGCTCGTGCCAGACGCGCGTGGCCAGCGCATCGGTGTCGCACACCAGCACGGGGCCGCCGTCACGCGCCGCCTCCTGCTCGCGGCGCGTCTGCACCACGGCGACGTGCACGAAGTCGTCCTCCTGCCAGTCGACGTCCAACGGGGTCGCTTCCGCATCGCGCGCCCTCGCCAGCGCCAGCAGGTTTGCGCTGTATTCCCGTCCGTACTCGGCCACCCACGCCGTACGCGCCCACACACCGCCTCGCCCACCGAGCGCCGCGCACAGTGCTCGCGCAAGCGTGGTGGTGCCCGAGGAACCGGCGCCGACGATGACGACGCGAAGAGCGAGACCCACGCGCACGGCCGGTGGAAGCTGCATCCAGTGCGCGGGCAGGTCGGCGCGCACGAGGGTGCCACTGACCGGATGCAGCGCGCGCGCCCGATCGAGGCACACGTGCGCGGCATCGAAGTGGCGCGCGAGCTCGGCGCCGTACGCTTCGGAGCTGAACACGACGTCGATCGGGATCTCGCGCTCGC
>JBDSDB010000041.1:0-4528 GCA_039920785.1 Gemmatimonadaceae bacterium | reverse complement strand
AGGCGGTCACGCGTGACGGGGTGCTCGTGCACGACTTTCTCTTCTTGAATACCGAGCGCTCTCTGCACGTGTGCAACGCCCCATCACCGGCGGCGACGTCGGCGATCCCGATCGGGGAGATGATCGCGGGGCGGGCGCTCCTGCGGAGCGCCGTTCGTCGGTGAACGGTTCTTCGGCTCTGGGCCGGCACACCGGCCTGACAACGTAGTCGCTCTTCCTGCTCGCTAACGTGAACCGACATACCGAAAACCGACGAACATGAAAACGACCCCCGTCACGCCAGCCGATCTCGCCGCGTCCGTCATTGCCGTGCCGCCGCTGGCGCGCCACCGCGACCTGACAATCAACAACGCGGACAATCAGGCGATGATCACCTACCTGGAGGAGGGTGGGGTCACGTCGCTCCTCTACGGTGGCAACGCGAACCTCTACAACGTCGGCGTGTCGGAATACGTCGAGCTGCTCGACATGATCGAAGAGGCCGCGGGCGACGACAGCTGGGTGATCCCCTCGGCGGGCCCCGATTTCGGGAAGCTGATGGACCAGGCGGCGATCCTCAAGCGACGCGACTTTCCCACGGCGATGGTGCTCCCGCTCGGCTTCCCGGCGACGACGGACGGCGTGGCCACCGGCATCCGGCGCTTCGCCGAGGCGTACGGCAAGCCGGTCATCGTGTACATCAAGGCCGACAACTACATCGAGCCCGCGGACGTCGCGGCGCTCGCCCGCGACGGTCTGGTGAGTGCCGTGAAGTACGGTACCGTGCGCCAGGATCCGAGCGACGACTCGTACCTGCGCGCACTGCTCGACGTGGTCGACCCCGCGCTTGTCGTGAGCGGCATTGGCGAGCGCCCGGCGATCGTGCACCTGCGCGACTTCGGGCTGCGCGCATTCACCTCGGGGTCGGTGTGCATCGCGCCGAACAGCTCGATGAAGATCCTCGCGCTGTGCAAGGCCGGTCGCTGGGACGAGGCCGAGGCCGAGCGCGCCGCCTTCCTGCCGCTGGAAAACTTCCGCGACGCGTTCAGTCCCATCCGCGTGCTGCACGAGGCTGTGACGCTCGCCGGCATCGCCGACATGGGTCCGATGCTGCCGATGCTCTCCAATCTGCCCGTCGAGCAGCAATCGATGGTCCGCGAGGCGGCCGTCTCGCTCCGCCAGCACGACCAGCAGCTCGCGCGCGCGTGACCGCTCGTCCCCGCAAGACCGCTGAGCAGCTTCGCAGCCACCGCTGGTACGGCGTCGACGACCTTCGGTCGTTCGGTCATCGCTCCCGCACGGCGCAGATGGGCTACCTCGCCTCGGACTACCAGGGCAAGCCGGTCATCGCGATCATCAACACCTGGAGCGACATCAACCCCTGCCACTCGCACTTCAAGCAGCGGGTGGAGGAAGTGAAGCGCGGCATCTGGCAGGCGGGCGGCTTCCCGGTGGAGATCCCGGCCATGACGCTCGCCGAGACGTTCCAGAAGCCGACGACGATGCTCTATCGCAACCTGCTGGCGATGGAGACGGAGGAGATCCTGCGCTCCTATCCCGCCGACGGCTGCGTGCTGATGGGCGGCTGCGACAAGACGACGCCGGCGCTGATCATGGGAGCGATCTCGATGGATCTGCCGACCATCTACCTCCCGGCCGGCCCGATGCTGCGCGGCGACTGGAACGGCGTGGTGCTCGGGAGCGGCTCCGATACGTGGAAGTACTGGGCAGAGCTGCGCTGCGGCAACATCACGCGCGAGGAGTGGAGCGGGATCGAGAACGGCATCGCGCGCTCCGCCGGCCACTGCATGACGATGGGCACCGCGTCCACGATGACGAGCGCCGCCGAGGTGTTGGGTCTGACACTACCTGGATTCGCATCAATTCCCGCCCCCGATTCGCGCCACGCGCAGATGGCCACGCAGTCCGGCAAACGCATCGTCGACATGGTGTGGGAGGATCTCAAGCCGAGCGACGTGCTCACCGAGGCGTCGTTCGACAACGCGGTGACGACCGTGCTCGCGCTGTCCGGCTCGAGCAACGCCGTGGTGCATCTCATCGCGATGGCGCGCCGAGCCGGCGTCGGGCTCGACCTCGCGCGGTTCGACGCCATCGCGCGGCGCACCCCGGTGCTCGCCAACATCAGGCCCGCCGGCAGCTACCTCATGGAGGACTTCTACTACGCCGGCGGGCTCCGCGCACTGCTCGTCGAGCTGGGAGATCTGATCGACGGCTCGACGCTGAACGTCAACGGGAAGACGCTCGCCGAGAACATCGCGGGGGCGAAGACGATCAACGCCGACGTGATTCGAAGCAGAGTGAGTCCGTTAGTGCAATCGGACGGGCTCGTGGTGCTCCACGGCAACCTTGCGCCACGCGGTGCGGTGATGAAGCCGCCCGCGGCGGAGCCGGCGCTGTTGTCGCACACCGGGCGTGCCGTCGTGTTCTCGAGCTACGACGACATGGCCGCGCGCATCGACGATCCGGCGCTCGACGTGGACGCCTCGTCCGTGCTCGTTCTCCAGAACGCCGGACCGCTCGGCGCGCCCGGCATGCCGGAGTGGGGCCAGCTGCCCATCCCCAAGAAGCTGCTGGCCACGGGAGTGCGCGACATGCTGCGCATCTCGGATGCACGCATGAGCGGCACGAGCTACGGCGCGTGCGTGCTGCACGTGACGCCCGAGGCGTACGTGGGCGGCCCGCTGGCCCTCGTGCGCGACGGCGACCTGATCCAGCTCGACGTCGAAGCGCGCACGCTGTCGCTGCTCGTGAGCGACGAGGAGCTTGCCGCGCGGCGCGCGGCATGGGTGGCTCCGCCTCCGAAGTTCGAGCGCGGCTTCGGGCTGCTCTACTCGCGCCACGTGCTGCAGGCGGACCTGGGCTGCGACTTCGACTTTCTCGAGACGGTGAAGGCTGGCGACGCCGGCAGCGAGCCGGAGATTCATTGAGCGCGAAGCCGACCCGCGTGCGGTTCGGGATGCTCTCGCTGCTGCTGCTGGCCACGACGATCAACTACGTGGACAGGTCGAACCTCTCCATCGTCGCGCCCTTCCTCGCCAAGGAGCTGAACCTCGATCCGGTTCAGATGGGCCTACTGTTCTCGGCGTTCGCGTGGAGCTACGCCATCGCCAATCTGCCCGGTGGCTACCTCATCGACAGGTTCGGTTCGCGGCTCGTCTACGGCGCCGCGCAGCTCGCGTGGTCGGGCGCGACGCTGGCGCTCGGACTCGTCAGCGGATTCGGCGCGCTGTTCGGCCTGCGCTTCGCCGTCGGGTTGGCCGAGGCGCCGGCGTTCCCGGTCAACAATCGCGTGGTGTCCGCCTGGTTCCCGCAGCGAGAGCGAGGCCGCGCGACGTCGACCTACGCGGCGGGCCAGTACATCGGATCGGCGCTGCTCTCGCCTCTGCTCTTCTGGATGGCGACGCAGTTCGGCTGGCGCTCCGTGTTCTGGATCACCGGCGGGGCCGGCATCGCCAGCGCGGTGATCTGGCTCAGAGTGTATCGCGATCCGCAGCGCAGCACGCGTGTGAACGCCGCCGAGCTGGAGATGATCACCGCGGGTGGCGCGCTCACCGCGATGCCGACCCGAGAGCACGTCACCGGCGCACAGGTCGCGCTGCTGCTCCGCGAGCGGCAGGTGTGGGCGCTCGGTCTCGGCAAGTTCGCCGTGATGTCGTCGCTGTACTTCCTGCTCACCTGGTTCCCGACGTACCTCGTGAACGAGCGTGGGCTGACCTCGCTCAAGGCGGGCGCGGCGACGTCGCTCCCGTACATCGCCGCGACGATCGGTGTGATGCTCGGCGGCACCTGGTCCGACTGGCTGCTGCGCCGCGGCGCCGGCATCTCGGCGGCTCGCAAGATCCCGATCGTCACCGGCTTCCTCGGCGCGTCGAGCATCATCCTCGTGAACTACACGACGGACAACGCGATCGCCCTGTCCATCCTGACCTTCGCGTTCTTTGCGCAGGGCGTGTCGTCGAACTCCTGGTCGATCATCTCCGAAGTGGCGCCGCGCTCGATGATGGGGATCACCGGCGGGATCATCAACTTCACGGGCCATATCGCCGGCATCGTCACGCCGATCCTCATCGGCTACATCATTCGTGAGACCGGCTCGTTCGAGCTGGTGCTGGCGTACGTCTCGCTCGCCGGGCTCGTCGGCGCGCTGTCGTATACGGTGCTGATCGGGAGGATTCACCGGATCGAGCTGTGAGAGCCCGCCACAGTCTCATTCCGATCAAGGGGCCAGCATCGGTCAAATACGATGATGAGCGGGCGCAGAGTTCAACGACACTGACCCTTGACCCTACAGCAGCTGCGGTTGCAGTCCCCCGCGACCTCCGCGCCCCCGCGAGAAACGAACAGCCACTTGGTGTTTCTCGCGGAGGCGCGGGGAGCGCGGGGGAACAGCTCCATCAGGAGGCTACTTGCTCCTCGTGGACATCGTCGGCTGGTAGCCTTGGTTTTTTGGTGTGTGGCGGTGAGATCTTCCCCTGAGACCCCGGTCGGCTGGCAGTTGTCGCATCCGTTGAAATCCGTTGCATCCGCG
>JBDSDB010000040.1:0-6216 GCA_039920785.1 Gemmatimonadaceae bacterium | reverse complement strand
ATCCCGAACACGGTCGTTAAGCCCTACAGCGCCGATGGTACTCCGTCCGAGAGGACGCGGGAGAGTAGGCCATCGCCGGCACCTCGTAGAAACGGCCCCGTTGCTCGCGCAACGGGGCCGTTTCGTTTATCCGGTAGCACGCGCGTCCCACTCCGCAGCCGCCCCGCGCGTCCAAGAATTCATTCGCCGTTCGCATCGACTCGACTTACTATCATCATCATGCCACGCGCCGGAATCGTCACCGTCGTCGGAAAGCCGAACGCCGGAAAATCCACCCTGCTCAACCGGATCATCGGGGAAAAGCTCGCCATCGTCAGCGCAAAGCCGCAGTCGACGAGAGACCGTGTGGTGGGCATCCGTACCGCGGGCGACGTGCAGATGATCGTCCTGGATACCCCCGGCCTTCTGAATCCCCGCTACGAGCTGCATCGCGCCATGCGCAGCACCGCGCTGCGCGCGCTTCAGGACGCTGATATCGTGCTCTATCTCGCCGATGCGACCGAGCGCACGCCCCCCTCGCTGCTCGAGGCGGCGGAGCTCGACAAGCCGCCAAGGGCGCCGGTGTGGACCGTGCTGAACAAGGCCGATGCGATCCGGCCCGTCGAGCGCGAGGAGCTACGCGAGGCCTGCCCCGATGCGCGCTTCATCTCAGCCCTCACGGGGGAAGGGGTGGATGCGATGCTCGACGACCTGGCCACGTTGCTCCCGGAGAGTCCCTTCCTCTACCCAGAGGACGAGATCAGCACGGCGTCCGTGCGATTCTTCGTCGCCGAGCTGGTGCGGGAGACGGCGTTGGAGCAGCTGGACGAGGAAGTCCCGTATAGCCTCGCGTGCGAAGTCGAGGAGTTTCGGGAGGAGCAGACGCCGGTATACATTCGGACAGTCCTCTATGTCGAACGTGAGAGCCAGAAGCGCATCCTCATCGGCTCCGGTGGCCAACGGATACGAGACATCGGGCGCGGTGCCCGTGCCAAGATCGAAACATTTGTTGGTGCCGCGGTCTATCTCGATCTGTGGGTGAAGGTTCTCCCGAACTGGCGCAAGAGCGACAGCGCGCTTCGACGCTTCGGCTATCGGCTTCACGACGATCCCTCCGCATGACGCTCTCTACTCAGCTCCTCGCCATCCTCGTCTGCCCCAGGTGCAAGGGCGCGCTCGACTATCGCGAGTCCGAGCCGGCGCTCGTCTGTCCCGCGTGCAAGCTGCGCTACCCAGTGCGCGACGACATCCCGATCATGTTGCTCGACGAGGCAACGCCACTCTGAGCGGTCGACGCGTGCATGCAACCCGACGCGCCACGCGCCGGTTGCTCGGGTGCTGCCTACTTGGCGCGCTCGTGCTGGGCGCGCGCGACGCCCAGTCGCAGGTCGCGAACGATGGGGCCCTCGACCTCCTCGTTCCCATCGGCGCGCGCTCGACGGCGATGGGCACGGCGTTCGTGGCTGAGGAGGGAAGCGAGACGATCTGGTGGAATCCGGCCGGGATCGCCCGCATGACGCGGCCGGAGTTCGCGATCGACCACCTCGAGAACTTCATCCTCAAGGGCGACGCGATCTCGGTCATCGCCCCGGTCAAGCGTCTGGGGGCGTTCGGACTCACGGCACGCCTCTTCAACTACTGCACCGATTGCCAGGGGGCGGACCCATCGGGCAATCCCACGAGCACGTTGTACTACCGGAGCAACGTCATTGGCGCGTCGTTCGCCACGACGTTCGGTTCGCGGCTCGCGGCGGGCGTCACGTATCGGCTCTACCAGCTCCGGAGCGACTGCTCCGGATTCTGCGAGCTCACGCCGCTTGGCACCTCCACGACCAGCGCCGTCGATGTGGGCGTACAGATCCGACCATTCCCGAAGCGTCCGCTCCGCGTCGGCATCGCGCTGCGAAACGCGGGTCTGAGTCTTCAGGTCAAGGACAAGCCGCAGGCCGACGCGCTCCCCACCCGCGTGCACTTGGGAATGTCGTATGATCCCACCTTCGTGCAGCTCGCTTCCGAGGTCAAGCTCAGCGCGACAGCGGAGCTGGTGTCGAGCGTCGGATTCGAAAACCCGGAGCTCCATATGGGAGCGCAGGTGGGCTACGTCGCAGGCCCTTCGGTGCTGATCATTCGCGGCGGGTATGTAGCGCAGCAGTCCAGCGGCGGCGAGTCCGCTACCGGGCCCTCGCTCGGACTCGGGCTCGCGAGCGGCAGGGTGCAGCTCGATCTCGCACGCATCTTCGAGAGCTTCTCTTCCGGTCTGGGCAAGCCGCCGACGTACATCTCGATCCGCATCCGTCTGTGACCGCACGCCGACTGATCGGAGTGTGCCTCGTGGGCGCGCTCGCCTCACCGTGGCGCATGACGAGCGCACAACGCGTGGGTGACGCGGCCATCGCGATTCGTGGCCAGTCGACGAGCGATGACCTGGATCTCGCCACGCGCGCGGTCGATCGCCGGGCCGGCGAATCGCCACGTCCGAACGGCGCGCAGCGGACGAGCCTCGAGCGGCTACCGGCGTGGTCGGCGCCGCTCGCATCTCTTGTCCTTCCTGGGCTTGGTCAGGCACGACTCAGGCAGGGGCGAGCGGCGGCATATCTCGCCGCCGAGTCGTTCCTGCTGCTTCAATATCGGAAGGACTTGAACGAGGGACGCGGCAACGAGCGAGACTATCGCGAGATCGCACGAACGATCGCGCGACGGGGATTCGCGCCGAGTCCGCCGGACACGGTGTGGCAGTACTACGAGAAGCTCTCCGAATACGTGGAGAGCGGGGCATTCAGCATGGTGGCGAACGGCCCGACCCTGCCTGAATCCGATCCACTGACGTACAACGGATTCCAATGGCTGCTCGCCCGCCAGCAGTTCGGCATTTCAGCGGATCCGGGTGAGATAGGCTCTCCGCAGTACGGCCGCGCACTGGCGCTCTACGAAAGCCGCGCGATGCGGCAGCCGTATCGGTGGAGCTGGCGAAACGCGCAGCTGGAGAAGGATCTCTACGTCCGCGCCATCTCGAGAACGAACGATGCTTACCGACGGGCGACGTTCGACCTCAGCGCGCTGATCGCCAACCACCTGCTGAGCGCGATCGATGCGTTCGCCGTCGTGCGCCTCTCGCAGGGGACTGGCGGCGCGATGCGCGTTTCGGCTTCACTGGTACTCCCGTGAAAGTCCTCACAATCCTGTTGTTGTTCGTGCCGGCGGCGCTGGCTGCGGAGTTCATGCACGCCAGTCCCGTGGTGATCTTCGCGCTGGCGGCGCTGGCGATCATTCCCCTGTCCGGATTTCTCGGCAAGGCCACCGAGGAGATCGCGGCGTATACCGGCCCCACGCTGGGCGGGCTGCTCAACGCGACGCTCGGCAACATGGCCGAGTTGATCATCGCGATCCTGGCGCTGCAGGCCGGCTTGCTGACACTCGTCAAGGCGTCGATCACCGGGTCGATCCTCGGCAACCTCCTGCTGGTGCTTGGAGCGGCGCAGCTCGCGGGAGGCCTCAGGCACAAGGTGCAGCGATTCAGCCTCGCGCTTGCGGGACTGAGCGTCTCGCTGCTCGTCGTCGCGGTGATCGGCCTGGTCATTCCGGCGCTCTACCACGCGACCCACATCGACCCGACGCGCACATTCACGCGACGCGTTTCCGTAGGGGTGGCGGCGCTCCTGATCGTCGGCTACGGACTTTCGCTCGTTTACTCGATGGGAACGCACCGCTCGGTGTTCGGGGAGGCGCGCGAGGTGGCAGCGGAGACGCACGCCCAGGAGCATGGAGCGCGATGGTCGCTGACTCGCTCCATCGTCGTCCTGCTGCTCTCGGCCGGATTCGTCGGCTGGCTATCGGAGATCCTCGTCGGTTCCACCGAGGAAGCGATCAAGCACGTCGGCCTGTCGGAGGTGTTCGTCGGGCTGATCGTCGTGCCGATCATCGGAAACGCCGCTGAGCACAGCTCGGCCGTCATGATGGCAATGCGGAACCGTATGGACCTCGCGGTGTCCATCGCCGTAGGGTCGAGCGCGCAGGTTGCGTTGCTGATCGCTCCCATACTCGTCTTCGTCGGACTCGCCATCGGTCAGCCGATGGATCTGGCGTTCAGCACCTTCGAGGTGGTTTCGGTTGCTCTCGCCGTCGCCGTCGCGACGGCTGTTGTACGGGATGGGGAGTCGCATTGGCTGGAGGGTGCCTTTCTGCTGCTGGTCTACGGGATGCTCGGAGTGGCCTTCTTCTACTTTTGAGCGGCCGGCAGCGGTCGAAATGGCGCAACCCCCAGTGGCAACGCGGTTTGACAGCACTTCTCGCGAGCCCTATCTTGCCCCTCCACCCCGGCAGCGTCCACGCGTGGTCAAGATCAGCGCCATCCTCTTCTCGCCGGACGACGCTGCGCCTCCCGCCGCGCTCACCACGTGGCTCGCCAGCAGAGCCGATCTGGTGGTGCGCGTCAACAAAGTGGAAGACTTGATGGCGATGTCGCTGCGGGGGCGTCCTCGGGTCGTCGCGTTCGATGCCCGCACGATGCCGGCGATGGTACTGGGCGCCTGCGCCCGCCTGAAGCGCGACTCATTCACGGGCGTGGTCCCGGCGGTCATGCTGACGACGAGCGACGATGCGGCGTTCGCCGCGGCGTTCCAGGCGGGGGCGGATGAAGTCGTGCGCGACGGACTGGGGGAGGCGGAGCTGCTGACACGGCTCGACGCCATGCTCCGTCGCTCGGATCGGGATCTGGTCGTGCATCCGTCCACGAGGCTACCCGGCGCAGTGGAGATCGAGGCGGAGGTCGGGCGGCGGCTCGAGGCGGGGACGCGGTTCGCCATGTGCTACGCCGATCTGGATCATTTCAAGGAATTCAACGATCGCTACTCCTACTACGACGGCGACCGGGTCATCCGCATCCTGGCGAAGATTCTGCACGACGTGGTCAAGGGGTTGTGCGGAGAGGAAGGATTCGTCGGGCACATCGGTGGCGACGACTTCATATTCGTGATCCCCACGGAAGCCGTCGGAGAATCGTGCGCCGAGATCGTGGGGGTGTTTGACCTGCTGATCCCGTTTCAGTACTCGGAGCAGGATCGTCGCGCGGGTTACTTTTTCGGCAAGGATCGGCGCGGCCAGCTGCATCGCGTCCCACTCATGACCGTTTCCATCGGCGTCGTAACGAACGACCGCCGCAACTTCACGCATGCGGCACAGGTCAGCGAACTCGCAACCGAGATGAAGAGCTACGCAAAGACGCTCCCAGGGTCGGTCTACTCGATCGACCGCCGCACCGATAGTCAGCCTGGCGGCGTGACACGAATCTCCGGATCGCCGCAGGCGGTGCGTGCGGGGGATCTGTCGTGAACGTCACGTGCCCGGAGTGCCGATCCGTCTTTCGAGTGGATCCGGCCAAGACCCCATCGACGTCCGTCCGCGCGAGGTGTTCGGTATGCGGAGGCGTGATCACCATCTCGGCGGGGCCCGGCTCGGCGCGCGAGTTTGCGCCTGCCCCCGCTCCCGCCTTCGCACCACCGGCGGCGAGGGCAGCCCCTCCAGAGCCTGTGCGCGAGCCAACTCCGCCGCCAGCGCCTCTCGCACCCTCGCCCACACCAGGGCCTCCCGCACTCACACCAGCGCCGCCGCCAGCGCCTCCCACGCCGACTCCGCCGCCTGCTTCGACTCCACCGCGATCGGCGCCAACTCCTCCCCCGCCGCCGTTCGCGCCGAGCGCAGGACCTGGCGCGGGCATCGGGGCATCCCCCGGCGCTTCGGGGCCGGCACGGCCCGGCGCGCCGTTCGCTCGGCCGCCGTTCGCCGCGCCGCAGCGTCCGGGCTCGGCACCGTCCATGCCGACTGCACCGCTGTCGTTCCCGTCCGCACCGGCGGCTCGGCCCGCGCCACCAGCGTCGAGCGCGCCGCCGGCGCCATTCGCGCCCTTTGCCTCGCGGCCGGTCGTTACGCCCACGCCAAGCGCGGCTCGTCCGCAGTTCATGACGCCGGCGCCGCCGAGGCCCGCCACTCCTCCGGCGGCGTCCCCGGTCGCTTCGGCTCCCTTGGCGCCAGCGCCAGCGGCTCCAACACCCGCAGCGGTGCCCGCCGCGCCACCGCCGCGATCGATCACGCCTCCAGTCGTCGCGTCCGTGCCGGCCGGCGGGACCGGAGCGGGAATGCCGACTCCGGCACGCCCGCCCATCAATCCCTTTCTGGCGAATGATCCGAACGCCAAGGCAAAGCGGCTGGCCAGAGCACTCGTCTCCGACATCGTCGCCTACT
>JBDSDB010000039.1:0-22064 GCA_039920785.1 Gemmatimonadaceae bacterium | reverse complement strand
TCAAGCTGGGTGAAGGCGTCACCGACACGAAGCCGTCGAAGGTGAACGACCCCGATGGCAAACCGGTGGACGTGATGGAGATGGGTGGTCTCCACATTGTCGGATCGGAGCGGCACGAATCGCGGCGCATCGACCGGCAGCTGCGCGGGCGCGCCGGACGTCAGGGCGATCCGGGCGCGAGCCAGTTCTTCCTCTCGCTCGAAGACGACCTGATGCGTCTCTTCGGCAGCGACCGCATCGCAAAGCTGATGGATCGCATGGGCGCGCAGGAGGGCGAGGTGCTCACGCATCCGCTCATCACGCGCTCCATCGAGCAGGCGCAGAAGCGGGTCGAGCTCCAGAACTTCCAGAGCCGGAAGAAGCTCCTCGAGTACGACGACGTGATGAACCAGCAGCGCGAGGTGATCTACTCGCTTCGCGCCTTCGCGCTCGAGGGTGGTGAAGAGCTCAAGGGCGAGGCGCTGAAAATGGTGGAGAAGGCGCTCGGCCGCCGCGTCGAGACCGTGCTCTCCGAGTACGATTCGGTGGAGGAGTGGGACTTCGACCTGCTGAAGCAGGAGCTCCTGATCCACTACATGATCCAACTCGAGTCGCTCGAGAACCCGGATCTGCGCCCGACCGATCTCGTCGCGGCGCAGGACCAGGCGGTGACCGCCGGTCGCGCCGCCTTCGCCGCGAAGCTGGAGACGCTCGACGCCGTGCGCGATCAGGAAGGTGGTTACGCCGACCGGCTGCTGCGGTACGTCATGCTGAACGTGCTCGACGAGAAGTGGAAGGACCATCTCTATGATCTCGACCAGCTCCGAAACGCGATCCACTACCGGTCGTGGGGCCAGAAAGATCCGTTGCTCGAGTACAAGCAGGAGGCCTACACGATGTTCGTGGACCTCATGAACGACGTGGCCGAGACGTTCACGGACCGCTTCCTCAAGGTGCAGCTCGTGATCGAGGAGTCACCGCCCGAGGACGAGCAGGGAGGGATTCCTCCGATGCCGCGTGAGCGGCCAGCGCCCCCCGCGCCGACGCGTCGGTACAACGCGCTCGGCGTGCTGGAGGAGATTCCTGCGGAAGCCGCGGTGACGGGCGTCGAGGAGGTGCTGGACGTCGGTCCCGCCGAGACCCCGGCCGAAGAGCGCGCGGCGACGAAGCGCGATCCGATCATCGTCGGAGCGGGCCGCCCTCGGAGCCTGAGCGACGCCACCTCGGGCGCATCGGCCGCAGCGATCGACTGGTCGAGCGTGGGGCGGAACGACCCGTGTCCCTGCGGATCGGGGAGGAAGTTCAAGAAGTGCCACGGGGCGGCGCTGTAGCGGCCTCTGAGCGTTGCGGAAGAGAGCCGGTCGCGGGTGCGGCCGGCTTTTTCGTATCGATCAACTCGTTCAACTGCAACAGCGAGTACGCCAGGAAACGTCAGTACCAGGTACCGAGATTGGCATACTGGCCATCCCGATTCGGGCCTCGTTCTGAAGGATGGTACGCACGCCCGTGGACTCCGTCCGGAGAACACCAGACCGGCCCGGGACTTCACGGCGGAAACGCAGTGCGGAGCTCTCCGAACGATGCACTCGGTGCAACCAGCTGCGACGGTCAGGAGCCGTCACCGCGGACCGCTCTCCACAAATTGGGAGGGCCCGTATGCCAATCCGAGTCTCCGAGTACCGAGATCCTGGCGTACTCGCAGTTGCAGTTGCCGTCACGGGATGGGCGCGACTCAGCCGCCGTGCATCGTTACGATGGCGGCCCACGACCTCTCCCACCCGATGATCCAGGAACCTTCATCTCCTTCCTGGAACTCATCATACGGGACGTCAATGGCCACTCAACTGTCTAGCCAGCCATCGTTCACCGCACTATCTATCAGAGAGCTGCCCCGCTCGGAGCGGCCGCGAGAACGGCTGGTCGCGCTCGGTGCTGCAGCACTCAGCTCGGTGGAGCTGCTCGCGCTTCTCGTCGGATCGGGCGGCACCGGCGGCTCGGCGCTCCAGGTCGGACAGGCGCTGCTCGCCGGGGCGGGAGGGTCGCTCCGCCGCATGGCCATGCAGCCCGTGGCCGCGCTGACAGGGACGACCGGGGTTGGAATGGCACGTGCTGTAACGGTCCACGCCGCTCTCGAGCTCGGACGGCGCCTCGCCGCCGAGGTGCGCGAGGATGGAGCGCCGGTTCGATCGCCGCGAGATGTCGCACGGCTGTTCGCGCCACGACTGGAGGATCTGCCGGTAGAGGAGTTTCACGTGGCCGTGTTGGACGCGCAGCATCGCCTCGAGCGAGACGTGACGATCACGCGCGGAATTCTCACCTCGTCCCTCGTGCACCCGCGCGAGGTCTTCCGAGAGGCGATCGCCGAGCGGGCCGCGGCGGTCATCCTCGTGCACAACCACCCGAGCGGCGACCCGACGCCCTCGGCCGACGACCGGATCGTCACCGAACAGCTGGTGGCGGCCGGAAAGCTGCTCGACATCCCCGTTCACGACCACATCATCATCGGTCGTGGTCGATACACTAGCTTCGCCGAGGCCGGACTGTTGTGACGACGTCGCTGCTGCGCGAGATCATCCCCGGATGGACCTTCGGCGAGGGCGCGAACGCGCGCCTCGATGAGGAGCTGCTCGTGCGCGCCTATCGCTTCAGCGAGGAGGCGCACCGCGGCCAGACGCGCAACTCGGGCGAACCCTACGTCACGCACTGCATCGAGGTCGCCAAGATCCTGGCCGACCTCCATCTCGACAGCACCACTGTCGCCAGCGGCCTGATTCACGACGTCGTCGAGGACACGGCGATCGAGATCGCCGACGTGGAGCGCGAGTTCGGCAAGGAGATCGCCGCGATCGTCGACGGACTCACGAAGATCGCCAAGCTGCCCAACAGCGGCTCCACGCAGGACCGTCAGGTCGAGAGCTACCGCAAACTGCTGCTCTCCATCGCCAAGGACGCGCGCGTCATCATCGTGAAGCTGGCCGACCGGCTCCACAACATGCGCACGCTCGAGTACCTGCCGGACGACAAGCGCCGCCGCATCGCCGAGGAGACCCGCGATCTGTACGCCCCGCTTGCGCATCGCTTCGGCATGGCGAAGATGCGCTGGGAGCTCGAGGACCTCGCCTTCAAGCACCTCGAGCCCGAGGATTACAAGGCGCTCGCCAAGCAGGTCGCCCAGAAGCGCGGCGAGCGCGAAGAGCTGATCGCTGCGCTCAAGGATCCGCTCGTCCGGGAGCTCACGAAGGCGGGGATCAAGAACGTCGAGGTCACGGGCCGGCCGAAGCACCTGTGGTCGATCTTCAAGAAGATGAAGCAGCGGGAGAAGCCGTACGAGGAGATTTACGACCTCCTCGCCATCCGTGTGCTCGTCAACTCGGTCCCCGACTGCTATCACGCGCTCGGCGTCATCCACGACGGCTGGACCCCGGTGCAGGAGCGCATCAAGGACTACATCGCGCAGCCCAAGTCGAATGGATACCAGTCGCTGCACACGACGGTGTTCGGGCCGGGCCGGCAGCTGTACGAGATCCAGATCCGCACCAAGCAGATGCATCGCACGGCGGACTTCGGCATCGCCGCGCACTGGTTGTACAAGGAGGACGCGAAGAGCGCCGACGAGTTGGACAAGCATCTCACCTGGTTCCGGCAGATCCTCGAGTTGCAGCTCGACGCGAACACACCGGACGAGTTCCTCGAGTTCCTGAAGCTCGATCTCTACCAGGACGAGATCTTCGTGTTCAGCCCCAAAGGCGACGTCATCCAGCTCCCCAAAGGCGCGACGCCGATCGACTTCGCCTTCGCCGTGCACTCCGAGGTCGGGTTCCGGTGCGCGGGCGCCCGAATCAATGGGCGTATTGCCCCGTTGTCACGACCGCTGCGCAACTCGGAGCAGGTGGAGATCATCACCGCCGCGGTGGCGCGGCCGAGCCGCGACTGGCTCGCGCACGTGCGCACGGGGCGCGCGCGGCACAAGATCCGGCAATGGCTTCGGCACGAGGAGCACGCGTCGTCGGCCAAGCTGGGGCAGGACATCTTCGAGCGGGAGCTCAAGCGCCGCCGTCTCACGCGCAGTGACGAGTCGTCGCTCAGTGTCGCCGCACGCACGCTCAATCTCAGCGACACCCAGCACTTGTACGCGTCCATCGGCCAGGGCGACGTCAACGTGCTGCAGGTGCTCAAGCTGCTCTATCCGGATCTGGACGAGAAGGAGCCGGCGAAGCCGACGCTCGTCGAGCGGCTCGTGGATCGCGTGCGCGGCACCAAGGGCGTGCGCATCCAGGGCGTGGACGGGCTCATGGTGCGCTATGCCCAGTGCTGCCAACCCGTACCCGGCGATCTGGTCACGGGCTACGTGACGCGCGGCCGCGGCGTGAGCATCCATCGCGCCGACTGCCCCAATCTGCTCTTTCTCGCGCACGAGCCGGAGCGGCGGCTCGAGATCGACTGGCAGGAGGCCGACGGCGAACGCTTCCTCGTGCGGCTGGCCCTCGAGGGCAACGACCGTCGTGGCCTGTACGCCGACGTCGCCGCCGCGGCGAGCGACGCCGGCACCAATATTCGCTCGATGGAGCTCAAGAGCACCGACGGCAAGGCCACGGGTGCGCTGCTCGTCGAGGTCGAGAACCTCATTCACCTCACGCGGATCATCAAGTCGGTGCGCAAGGTGAAGGGGATCACCGAGGTCGCGCGGCGTGAGCGGCTCGCTCAGGAGGGCTGAGCCGCCTGTCGCGCACTGCTCGAGCGTCTGGCGCGATTCTTTCCCCTCCCTCCGCGACTCATGCCAGGGAGACGGGCGATGGCGACAATGACGGACACGCGCATGCGCGAGCTGCTGGATGTGGAGCGTCGATTCTGGACCTCCATGCAGGAGAAGGACGGCGCCACTGCGAGCGCCATGACCGACGACGGCTGCATCATCGTCGGGGCGCAGGGGGTATCGGCGATCGATGCAAAATCGATGGCCAAGATGACCGCCGAGGGCCCGTGGGAGCTCAAGAAGTATGCGTTCGATGAGCAGCACCTTCAGGTGCGGTTTCTCACGGACGACATCGCGGTCGTGGCGTATCCGGTGACGGAGGACATCGTGGTCGACGGCAAGCCGCTGTCGTTCACCGCGCACGACTCGTCGGTCTGGGTCCGGCGCGGGGGCGAATGGAAGTGCGCGCTGCATACCGAATCACTCGCGGGAGATCCATTCGGTCGGGACAAGACGGCGGCCCCGCGCGGCTGAGTCTCCGGCGTCGACGGTGTGCTACGGTCGGCGGAGTGCCTCCTGGATCGCGGCCTCCGCCATCGGCGCCATGATGCGGTAACCCGCTTCGGTGGGATGCACGCCGTCGGACGCCATCTCCGGGGTTAGGCCACCGCGCGCGTCGGCCATGCGTGCGTGATAGTCGAGGTAGACGACGCCCGCCTGCTGCGCGTACTGCTTCATCCACGCGTTGAGTGCGACGACCTTCGGGGCCGGCTCCATACCGCGCTTCCAGGGAAAGTCGTACGCGGGCAGGACCGACGAGAGTACGACACGAATTCCGTTCGCCTTCGCGATCTCCGTCATCGACATGATGTTGTCGGCGATCATCTGCTGCGTGCTCGGGCCCGTGTTCCCCGCGATGTCGTTGATCCCCGCCAGGATGACGACGACTTTCGGCCCGAGGGCGACGACGTCTTGCCGGAAGCGCACGAGCATCTGCGGCGTGGTCTGGCCGCCGATGCCTCGGCCGACGTACGGCCTGCCCGGAAAATCCGCGGCGAACCGCCTCGCCCATCCGTCCGTGATCGAGTTGCCCATGAACACGACGCGATTCTCGCCGGGCGCGGGCGCGCCGAGCGCTGCGTTGGCGGAGCGATAGCGCGCGAGGTTCGGCCAATCGTTGCGCGCGCGCTCTTGGGCCGCGAGCTGCTGTGCGGTAGGCGCGGGCGCGGCGGCCGGCGATCCGACAGGCGCGGGTGCGGGAGCTGGCGCGGGGGCCGGCGCTCCCGCGCAGCCAGCGGCGGATCCGAATACAAGTGAGGCGAGAGCGAGGACGCGAGCTGATCTCATGAGTGATTCAAGGGCCGAGGGTTGGCCGCCAACTTACGGGCGTCGCCGGCGTTGGCCTAGACCGCGAACCGCGGGAACCAGTACGCGCATCCGGGCTTACCCATTCTCCCTTTCAGCGTACCGGCCCTCCCGAACAAACGCCGATAGCGTTAGATTGGCTTCATGCCGCGCGCCAATTTCATCCTCCAGGCTCCTTTCGAGCCCGCCGGCGATCAGCCCAAAGCGATCGCCGAGTTGATGCAAGGCCTCGATCGCAACGATCGCTTTCAGACACTCCTCGGCGTGACCGGCTCCGGGAAAACGATGACGATGGCGAACGTCATCACCCAGTACGGTAAGCCGACGCTCGTCATGAGCCACAACAAGACGCTCGCGGCGCAGTTGTACGGCGAGATCAAGAGCTTCTTTCCGCACAACGCAGTCGAGTACTTCATCTCGTACTACGACTACTACCAGCCGGAAGCCTACGTCCCGACGACGGACACCTACATCGAGAAGGACGCGTCGATCAACGAGGACATCGACCGGCTCCGTCTGCGCGCCACCTCGTCGTTGATGGAGCGGGACGACGTGATCATCGTTGCCACGGTGAGCGCGATCTATGGGTTGGGAGATCCCGTTTCGTATCGCGAGCAGATGGTGACGATCACGCAGGGCCAGCGCGTCAACCGCGACGATGTGCTGCGCGCTCTGGTGAAGATCCAGTACAACCGGAACGACGTCGCCTTCGAGCGCGGCAGCTTCCGGGTGCGTGGCGACACGGTGGAGATCTTCCCGGCATACGAGGAACAGGGGGTGCGCGTCGAGCTCTGGGGCGACGAGGTCGAGCGCATCTCCAAGATCAACGTGCTCACCGGCGAGACGATCGCGACGCTCGAACGTGCCGCCATCTATCCGGCGAAGCATTTCGTGACGCAGCGCCCGACGCTCGAGCGCGCGGTCAAGCTGATCCGCGAAGAGCTCAGCGAGCGGCTCACCGAGATGCGCAATGCCGGACGCCTGCTCGAGGCCCAGCGGCTGGAGAGTCGCACGAACTTCGACATCGAAATGATGCTGGAGATCGGCACCTGCGCGGGCATCGAGAACTACTCGCGGCATCTCTCTGGACGCACGAGCGGCGAGCGGCCGGCGTGCCTGTTCGACTACTTTCCCGACGACTTCCTCGTCGTGGTGGACGAGTCGCACGTGACGCTTCCGCAGATCGGCGGAATGTTCAACGGCGATCGGGCGCGCAAGCTCACGCTGGTGGACTACGGCTTCCGCCTGCCGAGCGCGCTCGACAACCGGCCGCTCATGTTCGACGAGTTCCTGACGCTGACGCCGCGCGCGTGCTTCGTCTCCGCCACGCCGGGTGAGCTGGAGCTCCGGCTCTCTGAGGGCGTCGTCGTCGAGCAGATCATCCGTCCGACGGGGTTGATCGATCCGGAGATCGAGGTGCGATCGGTGCGCGGCCAGGTCGACGACTTGCTGGGCGAGATCCGCAAGCGCGCCTCGATCGGCGAGCGCGTCCTCGTCACGACGCTGACCAAGCGCATGTCCGAGGACCTGACCGACTACCTGCAGCAGGTGGGCGTGCGCGTGCGCTACATGCACTCGGACATCGACGCCATCGAGCGAATGGAGATCGTTCGCGGTCTTCGACTCGGCGACTTCGACGTGCTGATCGGAATCAACCTGCTCCGCGAAGGGCTCGACATGCCCGAGGTATCGCTCGTGGCGATCCTCGATGCGGACCAGGAAGGCTTCCTCCGCTCCGACCGGTCGCTCATTCAGACGGTCGGGCGCGCGGCGCGGCATATCAACGGACGGGCGATCTTCTATGCCGACCGGATCACGGGCTCGATGCAGCGGTGCATGGACGAGACGACGCGTCGTCGCGAGATCCAGACGGCACACAACGAGGAGCACGGGATCACGCCGACGTCGGTCTCCAAGAGCATCGCCGACGTTCGGTTCGTCACTCGCGTCGCGGACGCGCGCGGCGAGCGCGAGGAGGAGCGCGGGCCGAAGCGGCGGAAGGTCGCCGAGACGTCGCCGAGCTATGAGATGGTGGAGCCGGAGACGCTCGTGGCGATGCTCGAGCAGCAGATGCGCGAGGCGGCGACGGCGCTCGACTTCGAGGCGGCGGCCCGGCTGCGCGACCAGCTGTTCGAGGTGAAGGCGCGCATGAGCGGCAACGGAGCGCGCGCTGCCGTCGCCGCGGACTCGACGAGCGGAACAAGGCGATGACCGACGCGCAGGCGGGCGACTCATCCCACGCGCCGCACGCGTCGCACGCGCCGCTCATTCCCGAGCTCGCCGATCATGGAGCACTTGCCATGGACGAGGAGGAGCTCCGCGACTGGGGCCGGCGCTTCGGCCGGGCCACGCGCGCGCCGCTCGTCGTCACGCTGGCGGGCGAGCTGGGCTCCGGCAAGACGACCCTCGTCCAGGCGATCTGCGAGGGCTACGGTGTCACCTCCGAGGTCACCAGCCCCACATTCGCCCTAGTGCACGAGTACGAGTCGCCGCGCTCACCGGTGCACCATCTCGACCTCTACCGGCTCGACCGTCCGGACCAGCTGGACGCACTCGGCTGGGACGAGCTGCTGAGCGATCGCGCGCTGACGCTGATCGAATGGCCGGACCGCGCGGGCGACCGGCTCCCGGCGGGCCGAGTCTCGCTGTCGCTGCAGCATCTCCCCGACGATCCCGGCCGGCGGCTCTTCTACGCTGGGTGGCACAAGTGATCACCCTCGTCCTCGAATCGGCGACGTACGCGGGAAGCGCGGCGATCCTTCGAGACGGCGCACTCGCTGGCGAGCGCTCGGTGGCCATGCGCGGCCGAGAGCACGAAGCGCTCATGCCCGCCGTGGCTGAGCTGCTCGAGGAACAGGGGATCCTGCCGACGTCGATCGGACGTGTGGTCTGCGGCGCAGGACCCGGAAGCTTCACCAGTCTCCGGATCGCCGGGGCGATCGCCAAGGGACTTGCACTCGCCGCGGTGTGCCCGCTGGTGCCCGTGTCGTCGCTCGCGCTGCTGGTGGCGTCCACGGACGGGCTCGCGCCCGGACGATACCTGGCCGCGATCGATGCCCTGCGCGGCGAGCACTACGTCGCACTGTTCGAGTGCGCGTCCGACGGCACGTTCATGGCCCTCGGTCCCGAAGGTCGCGTCTTGACGTCGGAGCTCGAGGAACGGTCTGCAGCGGCCGACGCGAGGCTGATCGGCGTGGGCACTCCGGAGTCGGCGAAAGCATTGCCTCACGCACGCGGAGCGGCCCGGATCATCGGCCTCATCGATGCGACACCGGCCGCCGATCTCGCACTGTGGGAACCCGCGTATGGACGACTTGCCGAAGCACAGGTCAAGTGGGAGGCGACCCACGGGCGCTCGTTGGAGGTGGCGTGAACGTCGCCGCCTTGGGCATGGTCGCCATCCGGCCCGCGGCGCGCGCGGACCTGGGTGGCCTGGTCACGATCGAGCGGGCGTCATTCTCCGATCCCTGGAGCGTCGAGTCGTTCGCCTCGGCACTGACCATGGACCGGATGATCGTGCGCGTGGCGGAGATACCGGGCGAACGCGCGGGGGGTGACGCGCCTTCCCTCGTCGGCTATGTTCTGGCCCTCGTGCTGGGCGAGGAAGGCGAGATCGCGGACCTCGCGGTGGCGCCCGCCGCGCGCCGCCACGGCATCGGGCGGCTGCTGATGAGTCAGGTCCTTGGCGATCTCGAGGCACGGGGCGTGGCATCGGTGTACCTCGAGGTACGGGAGTCGAATACCGCTGCGCGCGCGCTCTATGCGTCGCATGGATTCCTGGGCGTCGGACGACGATCGGGGTACTACCGTCAACCCACCGAGGACGCCCTCCTCCTCAAGCGGGAGATCGGACCGGGTTGAAGTAATGTGTCACGTGAGGTGGTTTGTGCAGGACGTTGTGTCGCAGTCGTTTACGGATGTGTGCACGGATTTGGTGGCGTCATCCATGGACTTAATCTTTAGCGTGTGCGGCGAGGCAATGACCAACTCGCCCAGGAGGAGTGTATGAGCCGGAGCTTGAACAAGGTGACGCTGATTGGGAACCTCGGCAACGATCCCGAGGTGCGGTCGACGACGGGAGGGAACCGGGTCGCGACGTTCTCGCTGGCGACGAGCCGGTCGTGGAACGACGCGGCCGGAACCAAGCAGGAGAAGACGGAGTGGCATCGCTGCGTGGTGTGGAACACGAAGAGCTCGCAGCTCGCCGACATCGTGGAAAAGTATGTGAAGAAGGGAGACAAGCTGTACGTCGAGGGCCGCATCGAGTACCGCCAGTGGCAGGACAAGGACGGCCAGACTCGCTACTCCACGGAGATCAACGTGCGCGAGCTCATCATGCTCGGCGGGGGCTCGGGTGGTGGGGCGAGCCGGTCCGGAGGGGAGTTCGAGGGTGAGGCGGCCAATGGCGCACGGACTCGCAGTGCGGCGCCGGCCAAGGCGAAAGCGGCCGGCGGAGACGACTTCGAGGATTTCCCCGGAGCGCTCGCCGACGAGGACGACGATCTACCGTTCTGAGGTCGACTGCGCCGGCAGGTAGGCTGGGCGAGAGTGGTTCTGGATATCCCAGTCTGCGCGCCAACGACGAAGCGAGAACCGCAGTCTGCTCGCGTACGCGCAGTTGAAGTTTGTACTGCCATCAGGAAATCGAACGGGGGGACCAGCGTCGCCGGTCCCCCCGCTCCGGTCTCGGCCACGGTCGCTGGTCTGTTACGGTCTTGCCTGCGTCACGAGGAGCGTTCGCTCATCGAGGGGAAGGCGCACCGATAGCTGATCGTCAGGATGGATGCCGATCGATCCGCTGCCCGCTGTGGAGGAGCTCGACAGAAGTCTCGCGACGAAGCGTCGCACGCGTGCCACATGCGGTCGGTGAAGAGTGCCCGATCAGTAACTCGAGCGCGAGGGACTCCGCTGCCGAGTCCGGATCATCGGCACGCAGTGGGGCGATCGAACGCGAATCGGGCGAACGCGGATCGGCTCCACGCGAAGGCCGGCCGTGGCGTTTGAGAGAAGCGAATGGTGGCGTGACGCCATCAGCATCTGGGGTGCTCGCGCCACAGCCTTCTCCGAGCCCGTCTGAGCCGGAGACGGCGAACCGAATCGTATCTCTTGTCTGGACAGCATGTTACGCGAAAAGGGCGCGGCACAGCGCGCATCCGGAGAGAAGGTGATCTAGGGTACACATCTGGCCGTATCCGAAGTGCGCCATGCAGCCACCGCCGCGTGACGAGCACCCGATCCCCGCCGAGCTCTCGTCGAAAGAGTCTTCTCCCGTCCTGCTGCCATCGGATACCGCAATGCGTGACCGCATTCGTGAGGCCCTTCGGGCGCATGCACAACTTCCGCCCGGATCCGATTCGTTGCCCGATGACGCCGACCTCTATCAGGCCGGCCTGACCTCGCATGCGAGCGTCAACTTGATGCTCGCGCTCGAGGATGAGTTCGAGGTGGAGTTCCCGGATTCGATGCTTCTGCGTCGCACGTTCGAGAGCGTGAATGCGATCGCCGACGCGCTCGGCCGGATAAGCGCCACGTCGGACGCGTCACGAACATGACAACGAGCCTGACGCGAACGGACGCCGTCGAAGCGCCCGCGTACGCGCCCGTGCCGACCGACTGGGACGCCCGAGTAGCTCGGGTCGCCGCCGTCGCGGCGATTCACGCAGACGAAGTCGATGCGGACGCGCGCTTTCCACGAGAGGCGGTGGACGCCATGCGCGAGGAGCGTCTGCTCGGCGCCTGGGTGCCGACCGCGTTGGGCGGGCTCGGCGCCACGGTCGAGCAGATCACGGCTGGGTGCGAGGTCCTCGCGCAGCAGTGTGCGTCAGTGGGAATGGTGTTCGCAATGCACCAGATCCAGGTCGCAGCGGTCGTTCGTCACGCGGGATCGTCCGCCTATCTTCGCCAGCAGCTGCGAGACGTGTCGGCAGCGCAGCAGCTGCTCGCCTCGGGCACGAGCGAGATCGGCGTGGGAGGCGACCTCCGCTCGAGCAAGTGCGCACTCGAGCGCGGTGACGACGCGCAGTATCGACTTCGCAAGCGTTGCCCGGTGGTCTCGTATGGCATGGAGTGCGACGCGCTCCTCGTGTCGGCCCGCCGCGAGGCAGACGCCGGCCCGAGCGATCAGGTGCTCGTGCTCCTGCGACGCGCGGACTGCACGCTCGAGCAGACGTCAGTCTGGAGCTCACTCGGCTTCCGAGGCACATGCAGCCACGGGTTCAACCTGGACGCCGTCGTGAACTCCGACGCGGTGATTCCCGTGCCCTTCGGAATCATCGCGTCCGAGACGATGGTTCCGGTGTCGCACCTGGTGTGGGCATCGGTGTGGCTGGGCATCGCCACCGATGCGGTGCGGCGCGCACGCCGAGCGGTACGCGACGACGCGCGCACGCAGAGGACGAACGCCGGAAGCCCGCGGCTCGCCGAGCTCGTGGCGCAGCTGCACGCGATGCGCGGCATCGTGCACGACGCCGTCGCTGACTTCGCGAGCCGCATGGACGATCCCGACGCACTCGGGACGATGTCCTACGCGATCCGCGCCAACAACCTCAAGCTCAGCGCCTCCGAGTCTCTCGTGGAGATCGTGCAGCTGGCGCTGCGCGTTGCGGGGATCGCCGGCTACCGACTGGACACGCCGGTGAGCCTTGGTCGCGCGCTCCGCGACGCAGTCGGCGCCATCGTGATGATCAGCAACGATCGTCTGCTCGCCGCGAACGCGACGCTCCTCCTCGCATCGCGGGAGGACTGATGTGCACGAGCGCCAGCCTCGCCGAAGTC
Source organism: Gemmatimonadaceae bacterium (assembly GCA_039920785.1). Classification (GTDB taxonomy): domain Bacteria; phylum Gemmatimonadota; class Gemmatimonadetes; order Gemmatimonadales; family Gemmatimonadaceae; genus AG11. Next base: position 9,253 of record JBDSDB010000039.1, on the reverse strand, counting down.
ACGCACTCGCCCGCTGCGGAGTTCACGGGCACGCTCGTCGATCACGGGCTGCTGGTGCGCACCGGTGTGTATGGCGTATTCGGAAAGAACGGCGTTTTCGAGGCGGTGATCAGGGGGATTGACGCGTTGGTCGAAGACGCGATGGCTGATCTCGATGCGGAGGTCTTTCGCTTTCCACCGGTGATCCCGCGCGCACTGCTCGAACAGAGCCAGTACCTCGGCGCGTTTCCGCAGCTCATCGGCTCGATACACAGCTTCACGGGCGACGATGCCGCGCACGCCGCCGTGCTGCGCACCGTGCAGGAGTCGGGCGATTGGGGCAGCGCATTCACGTCGACGGACGTCGTGCTCGCGCCGGCGGCCTGCTATCCGGTGTACGGGATGGCCGCAGGCACACTGCCCCAAGGCGGCCGCACGATTGACGTGTCGTCGTACTGCTTTCGCCGCGAACCTTCACCAGACCCGGCGCGCATGCAGTCGTTCCGCATGCACGAGATCGTGCGCCTTGCGGACGCGAACACGTGTGTCGCCTTCCGGGACGACGCGCTGGAACGGGGTCTCGAGTTGCTGCAGCGGATCGGGCTGGATGCGCGATGCGTGCCGGCCAACGATCCCTTCTTCGGACGGCGTGGACGTCTGCTCGCCGCGACGCAGCGCGAGCAGGCGCTCAAGTTCGAGTTGGTCGTGCCGATCACATCGACCGAGCGTCCCACCGCGGTGGCGTCGGCCAACTGGCATCAGGAGCACTTCGGCGAACTGTTCGGAATCCACCAGGCGACGGGCGAGACGGCGCACACCGCCTGTGTGGGGTTCGGCTTGGAGCGCATCGCACTCGCGCTGCTGCGCACGCACGGATGTGGCGTGAGCGCGTGGGTGCGCGACGTGCGCGCGGCGCTGCGGCTGTGACGGCCGAGCGCGCGCGCGGCGGACGCAACTCGCACGCGCTCCACGCGGGCGAGCGGATCTGGCCGGAGAGCAACTGCTACGTCGACCTCTGGATCGGCCTCCTGCACCACCTTGCGCTCGATCCGGTCGCCATGCTCGCGTGTGCGGTGGCACCGTACTTCGAGGGCGACCAGTGGACGTTCTGCAAACCGACGTCGTCGGAGCTGGGGCTGCTGTACGGCATCCGAGTCGAGGAGCTGTCGATCTGGCGCGGCCTTCGTGCGCACATCGAGCGGCAGGTCGGGCAGGGGCGGGTAGTGCTCGTGGAGGTGGACGGCTACTTCCTCCCCGACACGCGCGGTGTCACGTACGGCGTCGACCATCGGAAGACGACGATCGGCATCCACGGCATCGACGTGTCCACGGGTCTGCTGTCCTACTTCCACAACGCGGGGTCGTACTCCGTCAACGGCGCGGACGTCGACGGCCTCCTTGCCACGACCGTCAGTGCGTCGGCGCTGCCCCCCTTTGCCGAGCTCGCCGATCACTCGCGGTGCGTCGCGATCGACGGTGCCGAGCTGCGCGCCCGATCGCTTCGGGTAGCGGCGGGTCGCGTGGCGCTCGCCTCGCCGGAGAATCCGTTCCTTGCATGGGCGGAGGCCGCCGACGCGGAGCTGGACTCGCTCTCGGCTGGCGACCTCTCGAACTTCCATGCCTGGGCGTTTGCCACCGTACGCCAGGCAGGCTCGATGACCGAGCTGCTCGCCGCGTGGTGCGATTGGCTCGGCGACGAGCCGGAGCTGCGCGTCGCGTCCATAGAGCTGCGTGAGCTGGCGCAGACGCTCGCCGCACAGCAGTTCCGACTGGCGCGACTCCCGGGCGGAGGCCGGCGTCCCGCATTCGCCGACGCGTTGCGACGCTGCGCTGCGTTCTGGGAGAGTGCACAGCGGACGATCGCGCGAGCGGTCGATCACGAGCTCGGTGAGCGCGTCGAGATTCCAAGCGCGGTCGACGTGGTCGTGGGTCCGCGAGCGCCGGAAATGCGTCTCGCCGCCGAACTGGCGCGGTAACGATGACCGAGCCCGCGCGGGGCATCGGATTCGCGGCGGCGGGCACGCTCCGCGCCCAATCCGCGCGCAGCCGGCATCGCGTCTCCACGCATCGATCGGCCGACGTCGACGGCGTATGGGAGTTCGTCGGCCTTTCGCCCGAGGCGGCGAGCACGCCCATGGACCTCGACGCGGCGATGGCCGCGTGCGGCGCCGCATTTCGTCCGATGCAGCAGGCGTGTGGAATCGCGGCGGCGCTGTTCGAGCTTGGCGAGCTCTCGCTCGACGCACCGCCCGATCTCGACGGACGCGATTGGTGGATTCGATGCGAGTTCGCCGGCCCGGACGTGCAGCCGAGCCGCAGCACGCGCTCCGGTGACTGGCCCGCAGTCGAGCACACGGCGCACCTCGTCTTCGACGGGCTGGCAACGATCGTCGACGTGTGGCTGAACGGACGCTGGCTCGGTCGCGCCGACGACATGTTCGTCAACTGGGACGCGGAGGTGACCTCACTGCTCGGGCCGCGCAATGTGCTGGTGCTCTGCGCCCGCGCGTTGACGACGCGCCTGACCCCGCGACGTCCGCGCGCGCGATGGCGCTCGCACCTGATGGCGTCGCAGGAGTGGCGCTGGCTGCGTACCACACAGATGGGGCGGATGCCGGGGTATGGTCCGCAGGTGCCGCTCGTGGGACCGTGGCGGCCCGTGCGTTTGGAGCAGCGATCGGCGGCGGAGGTGCGATCGCTGGACGTGGCCCCCACGCGCGACGGAGCCATGTCCGTCCTGAGCATCGACGCGCTGATCTCGCTCGACGGGGAGCCGCGCTCGGCGATGCTGGTGTGCGGCGGCGAGCGCGCTGCCGTGACGCTGTTGCGCGAGCAGGACGGCTGGCGCTGCACGTCGACGCTCCGGAGCGCGGGACTCGCCGCGTGGTGGCCGCACACGCACGGGGAGCCGGCGCTTCACCCAACCGCCCTGCATCTCGACGGGGACGGGTGGCGCGTGACGCTGGATCTTGGTCCCATCGGCTTCCGAAGCCTGTCGCTCGAATCGAGCGGCGGTCAGTTCGCCGTCACGGTGAATGCCGTGCGACCATTCCTGCGCGGCACGTGCTGGACTCCGAACGACTGGCTCGTGCCTGAGCCTCGAGGCTCTGCGCTCGACGCTGAGTTGAGATTGATGCGCGACGCGGGCATCAACTGCATTCGCCTGTCGGGTTGCTTCACCTACGGCTCCCCTGCGCTCATCGCGGCGTGCGATCGACACGGGATCATGGTCTGGCAGGATCTGATGTTCTCCGTGCTCGACTATCCGGCCGACGACGAGTTCGGGCAGGCGTGTGAGCGCGAAGTCGCACAGCAGATGGCGCTGCTGCAGCCGTCGGCATGTGTGCTCATGATCTGCGGGAGCGCCGAGGTCGATCAGCAGGCGGCAATGATGGGCGTTGCGTTGATCGCGGCGCGCCACCCGCTCTTCCACGAGCGACTCGCTGCCACCGTGCGCGCGGCGCTGCCGCACGTGCCGTACTGGGCCTCGACGCCTGGTGGGAGCGCACTGCCGTTCCGAACGAACGAGGGGACCGCGCACTACTTTGGCGTCGGCGCGTACGAGCGACCGCTGGATGACGCGCGAGGCAGCGAGGTGCGCTTCACCACCGAGTGCCTGGCGTTCGCCCAGCTTCCGGAGCCTGAGTCTCCCGCTGCGCTGACGCTGCACGACGAGGGGCAGGGGCGCCAACGGTGGAAGGCGCGCGTTCCGCGGGACGGCGGCGCCGACTGGGACTTCGAGGATACGCGCGACTTCTACGTCGGCCATCTCTTCGGTGTCGCGCCCGAACAGCTTCGTCGCGAAGATCCGGAGCGCTACCTCGCGCTCGGCCGCGCCGCGACAGCGATCGCCGTCGAGCGGACGATGCAGGAGTTCCGGCGGTCGGCGTCGCCGTGTCAGGGCGCGTTCACGTGGCTGTGGTCAGACCCGTGGGCCGGACCGGGCTGGGGTCACATCGACTCGGCGGGCCGCCCCAAGTCGTCGTGGTACGCCATGCGCCGAGCGTTGCGGGCGCGGGCGATCGCGCTGACGAACGAGGGAATGAACGGGATGGACGTGCATGCGTGGAACGACGGCCCTGCGCGAGTGGACGGCGCGCTGCACGTGCGCCTGCTGCGCGATGGTCGAGACGTCGTCCGCGCGGCGTCACAACCACTCACGCTCGAAAGCGGACGGGGCACGACGCTCTCCGTCGAGGAGATCCTCGGTCGGTTCGTCGACGTGGCGCACTCGTACCGGTTTGGCGCTCCGGCGCACGATGTCGTCCACGCGGTGTGGGTGCTGACCGGGAGTGACGAAGGGATGCCTCCGATCGAGGCGCGCTCGACGTTCGGCGGTGAGACCCTCATCGACGATGCGGTGCTGCTCGTGCACGGCGATGCACGTCGGACGGCGGTCACCGGACTCGTGGCGCGAACCGTCGAGGAGCGCGAGGCGGGCGACGTCGTCATCGCGCTTACGGCGGAGGCGCTCGCGCAGGCCGTGCGAATCGGTAGCGCCGCATATCGCGCGGAGGACTCGTACTTCTCGCTCGGCCCCGGCGTCGAACGTCGCATCGTGATGTCGCTCATCGACCCCAGCGCAGACCGAACGATTGTCGCGGAGGCGTTGAACGACCCGCTCGTGCAGCGCATCACGGTGGTGCCGCCGCTGGTCGCGGTGTCATGCTGACGCGCGCGACCAGAACCACGCGCAGCGACTATGTCGCGACCTCGGACGCGTCCGACGCGAGACTTCACAGCGGGATTCACCACTGGTTCGCTTCCGGTGACGACTGGTGTGCGGCTGCCTGGCATGCGGCGCCGCGCCCGGTCTCGCGCGTCGCGGTGCTCTGTCCGTCGATCGCGCTGGAGCAGTCGCGCGGGCACCGGGACTTTCGGGTGCTCGCCACGCGGCTCGCGGCCGCCGGCGTGTCCACGTTGCGATTCGATTATCCCGCTACGGGCAACAGCACCGGTGACTCGCTCGGTGGCGAGGGCGCCGCCGCGGACCTTGCCGCCCGATGGAGCGCGGGGATCGTCGACGCGGTGGCGCACGCTCGCCGGCTGGCGCCTGGTGCCGAGATCGTGCTGGTGGGACGCCGGCTCGGTGCACTGCTCGCCGCGACGGCGTCCGCCGTGATCGACGGTGGAGTGGTCGCATGCGTGATGTGGGATCCGTCGGTGTCGGGAACGGCGCATCTGCGCGAGCTCCGGCTCCGGGAGGCGGCGCGCCTCCACGTGCTGTTCGCCAACGAGCTCGATCGGGTCGAACCAGGCATTGCGTTCCAATCGGAGGGCTGGCGGTTCGACGACGCCACCGTCGAGGGCATCTCCTCACTCGCGCTCGAGCGAGCAGCACCGCACGCGGAGGTCGTTCACCTCATCGGCGCGGTGCTCGTGCGCGCGCTTCGCGCCGTCGACCGGTGGCGCGTCACCGATCACGGACCGCGGATCGCGACACACACGACGGCCGACTCCTCCTTCGACTGGACGCATCCCGAGGGCGACACCCTACCGGAGGAGACCTTCGCGGCGATCCAGCGGATCGCGGTGGGCGATGCGCGGCTCGATGGCGACGCCGCACCAGCGCGTGTGTCGGTGGACGGCTGCGACGAGATCGCCATCAGTGGTGCGGCAGGCGTCGCCTATCGCGAACGACTGCTGCGGTTCGGCGAGCGGGACGCGTGCTTCGGCATGCACAGCGCCCCCGCCTCGGACGAGTCGGTTGCCTGCGCTGTGTTGATCCTTGGCACCGGCATCGAGCCGACGCCGTCCGTCGGCGATGCGTGGACACGATTCGCGCGCTCGGCCGCCGTTCGTGGCTACGCGGTTCTGCGCATGGACTACCGGGGCATCGGCGACAGCATCGTGCGGAACGGTGCGCGCGAGAACGTCAGCTACGACGCCGGGCGTGCAGGTGACGTTCGCGCTGGCGTCGACTGGCTACGGCTGCGGTGGCCGAATGCCCGAGTCGTCGTGGTGGGCGTCTGCACGGGCGGTTACTACGGCGTCCATGCGGTGGCGGCCGGGCTGGAGGTGGAGGGCCTGATCGCGATCAACCCGCAGCTGTGGTGCACGGACACGTCCACGATGGATCAGCAACCCAGCGTCGATCTCGTGCTCGCGCGTCGCTCCGCCGCGGCGGCTCACGACGTCGGCAAGTGGCTGCGCCTGATGCGCGGCGGTTACCGCTCGACCGACGTCGTCCATGCGGTGCGCGGACTCGTGCGGCGCCTTGCGGCGTCGATGCGCATTGGCGAGCCGGCCCGCATGCTCGGCGACGGTATGCCGCGGCTCGACTTCAAGCGACTCTTTCCGGGGCTGGTGGAGACGCATCTCATCTTCAGCCAGGACGACAACGGATACGAGCATCTGTTGGCGCACGGCGCCCGAGCCGCGACGCGGCTATTCGCGACGCCGCACGTGACCTTGCATCTGATCCGCGCTGTCGATCACACGTTCAGCCGAGAATGGATGCGGCGACGGCTGGATGAAGAGGTCTTCGTGGCGCTCGAGCAGGCGCAGGTGGCTGCCTCTTCGGTCCGGTGACGAGCTCACATCAAGGGAGCACAGACACGTTCAGCGTGTACGTGCCGTTGAGCGTGAGGTTTTGCTGACTCGCCTCGATGATGTAGACGCCCGTTCGCTTGATCGGAGAGCCCGCGGAGATCGTCGCGGTGTTGTTTCCCCCATCGATGGCCGTCGCCTCCACCTCGCCCGACGGGTTCACGAGGCTGAGGTAGGGTGAGAACGTCATGTCCGCCGCGAGGCTGATGTTCACCTGCTGGCCAGCCGTCAGGAAGATGCGGTACATGTCGGAGAGGTAGCTCGGATCGGGCCGCTGATCCGACGACGCGAAGCCGGAGTAGCAGTCGGTCGCCGAGATGATGCCGTTGATCGACGCCCCACTGGTGATCGTCGGCGTCGAGGCGCAGACGTTCACCGCGGTCGTGAACAGACTCGGGGCGTTCCCGCTCTGCAGCGTGATGTAGGTGATGCCGTTGGACGGCCCGCCGGTGACGACGCCGCTCGCGTCGACAGACGCGACGCTGGGGTCGAGGCTCACGTAGGCGATGGTGCCGCCGGTCGCTCTGTCCACGATGTCACGCATCGTGGCGCCCAACGGAATGGCTTCGCTCGGGTTGACCGTGAGCACGTATGGGTTCCCCGCGACGTACCCCTCTGGATACCGTACGGGAGCGCTCACGTAGAGCGTGAAGGCGAACGACGTCACGAGAGGACTGAACCGGAGTCTCCACGTCTTGGCTGACGATGTGGCGTTGGTCGCGAGCATCGTCGTGTACTGGAAATACGGTTGGCCCGTCGACGTGAACGTGTCGACTCCATCGTAGTAGAAGCCCCCGACGCCATCGCTGAAATCGACGGTGCCCGTCCCGCCCGTGACCATGGGCCCCGTGGCGAAGAAGACGCGGATGCCCGTCGGCGAGATGGAGCCGTTCGTCGTGCCGATCGTCTGCGCGATCAGGTTCATGACCGTGACGTCGAACGAGAAGACGCCGCTCGCGCTGGTGACGTTCGACGAGGTGAGCCTCACGTAGCCGCCCTGGTTGCCGAGGATGATCAGGCTGTCCGCAGGCGGGACGAGCGTCGCGCGCAACGATCCATCCCTGCGCGATCCTGGCAGCAGCGCCGTCCGAGAGAGCGCCACTTCGCCCGTGTTCATGCAGCTGACCGAGCGCATCGTGACGTCTGCGATGCATTCGACACGAGTGGTGAGGCTGGCGTCCTCCGGCGAGCGCGCGCTCCTCGGCGCCGCGATCTCGGAGCAGGCGGTCGCGGCCAGCAGGATCGCGGCGACACCGGCTGCGGCACCGGATCGTGACGTCGGCAAGCGGGTGAATGAGACTGGGTGCAGGCGCATGGCGCGGCGTGTCGGCTGAAGAGAGGGCACTTTACGGAATGACCGTGCTCCCGCCGCCGCCCGTGCCACCGCCGCCGTCGATCGGCGCACCGGTCTGCAGGGTCAGCTCCGTCAGTTTCGGCAGATCCGTCACGCTCGGGAGCCGCCACGGAGCGCGGGTCGCTGGGGCGGGGGCAGGCACGGCGTCGTGCGGGCGGATCGCGCTGTTCATCAGAAAACGGAGAGGAGGGGAGACGTCGAAGGCACCCTCGCCCTGAACCGCACGTGAGTCGGGATGCCTCGAGGTCGACGTGTCACCTCGGAAGTCGTCACTCCTGGACCACACCTACGGTGGCCCATCGATCGAACCGCAACCCTCGTGGCGGGCCCGACGTTTCTCAACCGGGTCCGGATCGTCAACCTTGCAGCCTCCCGCCGCCGCCGGCGGCGGGACCCCGACGTCTCCCATGCGCCGCATCACTGGCGCAGCACCCATCGAGCGCGTGAATATTTCCCGTCTCGGGCGGCCGCTACTCGCCGCCGCCCTCGTCTCGGTCACCGCCAGCGCGGTCGCCTTCGCCCAGGACACCCGGAGCGAGGCGTCGACGCATTCCGTCAAGCGCGGCGACACTCTCTGGGATCTCGCCAAGAGCTATCTCGGCGACGCCTATCTCTGGCCGGAGATCTATCGGATCAACACCGACCAGATCGAGGATCCGCACTGGATCTATCCGGGGGAGATCCTCCGGCTGCCGGGGCGGACGATCGCCGCGGTGCCCGGACCCGCTCCAACGACGGTCCAGACACCGGAGCGTGCCCCGTCGCAGACGGTGTTCACCCCGCGCACAATCGTCTCGGGGCGCAGCGCGATCCGACGTCAAGGCGCGCTGCCGCGCGTCGCTATCGGCGACGTCATCCGGGCGCCGTTCTACGTGCAGGTCGGTGGGCCGGCCAGCCCGGGTCTCGTCATGTTCGGCGCCGACCTCCCTGGCATCGACAAGCCGCATGGCACGACGAACTTCACCTTGTACGACCGCCTGCTCATGGTGCCACCTGCCGGCAGCTCGGCGGCCGTGCGCGACCGTTTCGTGGCGTATCAGGTCGGACCCACGGAGGAGAATCTCGGCACCATGGTCATCCCCACGGCGGTGCTCCAGGTGGTTCGCGCACCGCGCAATGGAGAGCCAGCGGTGGTAGAGGTTCGCCAGTTGTTCGGCGTGCTCGATGCCGACGCGAAGGTCATCCCGCTCGATACCGCTGGTGCGGGCGCCACGGGTACTCCAGTCTCCGTGCCGGTCGAGACGGCGCGTACCGCCTCGCTGCTCGAGGTCTATCGTCCGTCGGTGCTCCCCTCGCTCGGCCACTATGTGCTGTTCACCCTGTCGTCGCAGGACGGGATGCGGGTGGGCGACGAGGTGCAGGTCTATCGGT
>JBDSDB010000038.1:0-4204 GCA_039920785.1 Gemmatimonadaceae bacterium | reverse complement strand
ACAGGGTCAACCGCGCGGCCGTCATCGCGACCTGCAAGTTCGGCCAGCGCACGTTGTACAGCAGGTCGTTGGGCGGCGGGCTCGCCTTCGCGTCGGACCTGCAGGCGTTGCGACGAATCTCCAATGCACCGTTCGAGCTCGATCCCGCGACGATCGGCATGGGGCTCTTGTACGGCGGCGTCGCGGGTCGCGCCACGACGCTGCGCGGCGTCACCAAGGTGCTGCCTGGAACCAGCATCACTCTCGAGGCGGGGCGGGTCGCTGAACGACTGGCGGCCGACATCCCGCGTCCGGGCGCATCGACGGAGCGCCGGAACCGAGAGTTCTACGTCGAGCAACTCGATGCGGCGATGCGGCAGGCCGCGGTTCGGCTGGCGGGGGTGGGCCGAACGCACGCCGTCATGCTGGGCAGCGGCGTGGACTCCTCGCTCGTCGCCGCCTACGCGCGGCCGGCGATGCGGGATCTCGTCGCCTTGACGCAGCAGATGCCGGGCGATGACGACGAGTCCAGCGAGGCGGCGGCGATCGCCGGTGCGCTCGGGATTCCGCAGACAGTCGTGCCGTACGGGCCACGGCCACAGGGGCTCGTGGACGAGGTCGCGGCATTTGTCCGGATCGCCGAGGAGCCCGCGTATTGGAACCAGCTCGGGCCGCCGCTGCTGCGGCTCCTCGACTCGGTCGCCGAGCCGCCGGAGTCGTTCCTGACGGGGGCCGAGGGCGATTTCCTGTTCATCTTCCGCTCGGGTCGGCGCCCTTCCGTCGCGCAGGTGGTGAAGGATGGGATATTCTGGCCCGTCGCGTCGTACACGGCGCGCCGGTTGATCAATCGCGTGACACGCCACACCTACGTCGTGGGGACGGATTTCGACCTGCTGGACCGGCGTTTCATGCGGCAGCACCTTGCCGTAGATTGCACGCCCTACGAGGGAATCGCAGGGCACTTCGACCCGTCGTATCCTCACCTCGCCGCCGGGCCGAACGCGCAGCGCCATTTCATCAACAATGGCTGGCAGAACGTTCGGATCATCGGCCAGTTCGGACAGAACGTCGGCGCCGAAGTGCTGTTTCCATACATGGATGACGACGTCGTCTCCTGCGTCCTGTCGTTGCCGGATGAGCTGAAGATCAATAAGGGCCTGTTGCGCATCCTCCTCGCCCGCACGCTCCCCCGCGGCGCGGTAACGAGCAGGAAGCGGGGCTATTGGGCGCACACGATCAGGTGGCACTACGAGCTGGGAGGGCTGGACGAAGTACTGGGCCTCATGCTGGAACCGCGAACGCTCGAACGCGGCGTCTTCGAGCCGCGTGCGATCGAGGCACTCGTCGGCACGTACGCACGGCGCGCGGCGACGGGGCGAGACCATCCGGTGCTGTGGCAGCTGCTGGTGTTCGAGCTGTTCTGCAGGGAGTTCATCGACCGACCTCACTCGGAGCCATGATGCCGGCCACCGCACTGCTGGAGCGCGCGATCAACGGCATGCTCGCACCGCTCGGCGTCAAGGTCGTGCGTCGCGGCGGACCGCCGACGATCGGTGGCCGCGCGATGTCGGATGAGGCGGTGATCGAGCAGGCACGCTCACGGGGCATCTCGCCGGGCGCCCTGCTCGAGGAGATGTTCGGCAAGACGGGCCGGGCCACGGAGATCATGCGCCGGATGACGGCGTGCGGCGCGCTCTCGAGCCGCGTGCGTCGGGTGTGCGAGATCGGCCCGGGGTCGGGGCTGTACGTCGAGGAGACGCTCGAGGCCGCGCCGGTCTCCAGCTACGAGATCTACGAGATCGCGCTCGTGCGGGCCCAGTATCTGGCGTCGGCGTATCCGGTGACGATGCAGCCGACCGACGGCGAGAGCCTGCGCGCCACGCCGGACCGGACGATCGATCTCGTTCAGGCGCACGGCGTGTTCGTCACGCTCGATTTCCTCACCAGCTGCAGTTACTTTCGCGAAATAGATCGCGTCATGGCTCCGGGCGGCCACGTCGTCTTCGACATCATGAGTGAAGAGTGCCTCGACGACGCGGCGCTCGAGTCGTGGCTGCAGACTCGCCTGCGCTATCCGAGCTTCCATCCGAAGCACTACGTGGTCCGATTCTTCACCACGCGTGGCTATACCCTCATCGACGAATTCAATGTGCCGCTGCTGGTGCACGGGTCGTCACGCTACCTGATCTTTCGCGCGCCGGGAGTTGCCGCATGACCGAAGGGCTGCCCAAGAAGCCGAGCCTCAAGCGCCCCATTGGCGCCGAGCGCAAGTCGTTCAGCGCCGATCTCGGTCTCGTTGCCGTGGACGCGCCGACTGGCTGGCGGACGCTGCCGGCGATCATCCGTCCCAGCGTCGATGGCGTCGAGCTCACCACGTGGGCCGAGGGAAACCGCGCGTTCGTCGACGCGCATCTGGCCACGCACGGGGCGCTCCTGTTCCGCGGGTTCGACGGCGCTGACCTCCCCGGTCTGGCGACGTTCGTCAAGGCGCTGTCCGGCGACCTCCTCGAGTACCGTGAACGATCGTCGCCGCGCACGCACGTCACCGCCAACATCTACACCTCCACGGAGCATCCGGCACACCAGTCGATCTTCTTTCACAACGAGAACTCGTACGCGCACACGTGGCCGCTCAAGCTCTTCTTCCTCTGTTCGGTCGAGCCGCAGGTGGGAGGTGAGACGCCGATTGCGGATTGCCGTCAGATCCATCGTGCCCTCGATCCCACGATCCGGGACACGTTCGCCCGTAAGCGCGTGATGTACGTCCGCAACTTCAGCGAGGAGCTGGGCCTCGCGTGGCAGACGGTGTTCGGCACGAGTGACCGCGACGCGGTGAGCGCCATGTGCCTCGACGCCGGCTACGAGATCGAATGGGTGGGCCGCAGTGGACTGCGCACCAAGCGCGTGGGCCAGGCCGTGGCGCGCCATCCACGCACGGGCGAGTTGTCCTGGTTCAATCACGCGGCGTTCTTCCACGTCTCCACGCTCGAACCGGATGTGCGCGATGCGCTGCTCGAGCAGTACGGCGAGGACAGGCTTCCCAACAACACGTACTACGGCGATGGATCGCCAATCGAGCCGTCGGTGCTCGATCATCTGCGGGAGAGCTACGCCGACGCCAAGGTGATGTTTCCGTGGCAGCAGGGCGACGTGATGCTGCTGGACAACCTGCTCGTGGCGCATGCTCGCGAGCCGTTCGATGGTCCGCGCAAGATCCACGTCGCCATGTCGGAGCCCTGTACAGAGCACGACGTCTAAGCGCGTATGCAGCAGCAGTCTGTCGGCGGATTCCGCCTCTCGCCGTATCAGCGCCACCTGTGGCGGTTGCATCCGTCGGACGCGACCTCGCCGTATCGCTCGCAGGTCGCCGTCGCGATCGCGGGCCCGCTGGAGCTGGACCGGCTGCGACACGCCGTCTGCGAGGCCGCCGCCGCGCACGAGAGCTTGAGGACGGCCTTTGAGCGCGTCGCCGGCGTGAAGGTGCCCCTCCAGGTGGTGACGACCGGCGAGCCTCGGCTGCACGAGCAGCAGGACGTGGCGCCTGTGGATCCCGCGGCGCGGCGTGCGTGGCTGCGTGCCCTGCTCGCGGCTGATCGCGAGCGTGCGGTGGACGCAGGCGAAGCGCCCCTTCGCGGAGTGATCGTCGCGCTGGCGCCGGACGAGCACGTGCTCATCCTGAGCAGCATCGCGCTGTGCGCGGACCGCAAGTCGATGTTGAAGCTGGCCGCCGAGATCGCGACGCGATACGGACGAGCCGCTTCCGCTGGCGATCCGATGCAGTACTCGGACTTCTCCGCGTGGCACAACGAGATACTGGAATCGGCGGAGCCGACGGACCGCGCGTACTGGACGGCACAACGCGCGCTGAACGCGGACGTCTCGATCGTCACGGGTGAGCATGGTGGTGCTGGGACGCCGTTCAGGCCGGACCTCGTGGAGCTCGCCATTTCGGAAACGCTCTCGCGCCGCATCGTTGCGCTGAGCGCCGAGCGGGGAGTCGCCGTGGACCGGTTCCTGATCGGGTGCTGGGCGGCATTGCTCGCGCGCATCTCCGGACAGGAGCGCATCGTCGTCGGCGCGCCGGTCGACTTTCATGGCTACGAGGAGCTCGAGCGCACGATCGGACTCCTCACCGTGAATGCGCCGCTCTCCGTGCCGCTCCATCGACGCCGGACCTTCACCGACGTGATCGACGGGGTCGATCGCTCCCTCGACGATCTCGCGG